>NZ_JBSHNE010000029.1:0-63791 GCF_053646035.1 Streptomyces sp. NPDC055287
CCACAGGTGTTGTGATGCATAAACTCACCTACTAGGTCGCTGAGCAGCATCAACGTGAGACAGAACCCACGGCAACAGCATCGACCCCCAGAGAATCCACGATCACCCGGTTGCGGAGGATGAACCTGCTCTGAGTGGGGTGCCCTCCGGGAGGCAACTCCCCGACCACCAGCCCCTGTTCCGCGATGCGCCCGATCAACTCCGCATGCCCTCGCGGGTAGACGACGTCGACCCCGCAGGCCAGCACCGCGACGGTGGCCCCGGCCGCCGCCAGGACCCCCCGGTGGACGGCGCCGTCGACGCCGAACGCCGCCCCGGACACCACGACCCAGCCGCGTTCCGCGAGCCCGGCGCCCAGCGACGCGGCCATGTGCGCCCCGTACGACGTGCACGCCCGGGCGCCGACGACGGCTACGGACCGCAGCGCCCACATGCGCAGGTGCGGCCCCCCGCGCACCCACAGCCCCACCGGGCGGCCGTCCCCCAGGTCGTCGAGCTGCCCGGGCCACTCCTCGTCGCCGGGGCACACAAAGCGGCCGCCGACCGCGGCCACCGCCGCCAGGTCCCGCGCGGGGTCGGCGGCCGCCGCCCGCATCCGGTACCCGCCCAGCCGCTTCCCCGTCACGCCGGTCAGCGCCTCGGCCGCCTCCTCGAAGTCGAGCGAGGTGAGCCGGCGCATCAGCTCCACCGCCCCGCATTCGCGCAGCCAGCGCCCGCCGGCCTCGTCCCCGGGCTCGATCACCCGGGTCAGCGCCGCCCTCGCCAGCCGCTCCGCGTCGCCCACGCCCCGGCCCCCGCCGCCAAGCCCCCCTTCCTCCGCTTCCTCGCCCGCTCCCTCTGCACGCGTTACCGCGTCCGCCTCCTCCCGCGCTTCCCCGCTCATCCCACACCTCCGGTCGGCGCGGGGGCGCCCCGCGCGATCCCCGTGCGCAGCTCCAGCGCCAGGTCGACATGGCGCTCGTCGGGCCGGTCGCGGCCGGCCAGGTCGGCGACGGTCCAGGCGACGCGCAGCACCCGGTCCAGGCCGCGGGCGGTCAGCAGCCCGCGCTCCATGTCGCGCTCGGCCGCGCCGAGGGCTCCGGGCGCCGGCTGCCAGCGCGTACGCAGCTCGTGTCCCGGCACGTCGCTGTTCGTGTTCCACGGGGTGCCTTCCAGCCGAGCCGCCGCCCGCGCCCTCGCTTCGCGTACGCGCTCCGCGACCGTGGCCGTCGGTTCACCGCGCCCGCCCTGGCCGAGCAGATCCGCCCGCTGCACCGGTTCCACCCCGACCCTCAGGTCGACCCGGTCGAGCAGCGGCCCCGACAGGCGCGCCTGATACTTGCGGATCGCCGAGGGCGGGCACTCGCACCCCGAACCGTGCAGGGTGTGCCGACCGCAGGGACATGGATTGGCCGCCAGGACCATCAGGAACCGGGCGGGCAGCCGCACCACACCCGCGCTCCGCGCCACCACCACGTGCCCCGACTCCAGCGGCTGCCGCAACGAGTCCAGGGCCCGCCCACTGAACTCGGGGGCTTCGTCCAGAAAGAGAATTCCACGGTGCGCCAGCGATACGGCTCCGGGCCTCGGTAGTCCGTTGCCGCCGCCCACGAGCGACTGCATCGTCGCCGAGTGGTGCGGTGCGCAGTACGGCGGCGTCCTGACCAGCGGCTCACCCGGCGGCAGGATGCCCGCCACCGAGTGCACGGCGGTCACCTCCAGAGACTCCTGCCTGGTGAGCGGCGGCAGGACACCCGGCATCCGCTCCGCCAGCATCGTCTTGCCCGCGCCCGGCGGGCCGTGCAGCAGCAGATGGTGGCCACCGGCTGCCGCGACCTCCAGCGCCGTGCGGGCCGCGTGCTGCCCCGCGACTTCCGCGAGGTCCGGGCCGTCGCCCCCGCCACCGACGGCCAGCCCCGTGCCCACCCCGGCGCCCGGCACCATCAGCCCCGCGAGCATGGCGTCGGGCCGCCCCTCCTCGGCCCGCTCCTCCTCCGGCACCTCTGATCCGGTGAGCACGGCGATGAGCTGGCGCAGGCTGCGCACGCCGAGCACCGACACCCCCGGCACCAACGCGGCCTCCGCCGCCGTCTGTTGCGGTACGACGACCTGCCGGTATCCCGCTTCGGCGGCGGCGAGGACGGCCGGCAGGACCCCGCGCACCGGCCGGACCCTCCCGTCGAGTCCCAGCTCCCCGATCATCACGAGATCGGCGATCTCCTTGGGGTCGATACGCTCCGCCGCCCCCAGCACCGCCACAGCGACAGCGAGATCGAAGCCGCTCCCGCTCTTGGGTACGAAGGCCGGGCTGAGCCCCACCGTGAGCTTCTTCTGGGGCCAGTCGGCGCCCGAGTTGACGACGGCCGCCCGCACCCGGTCCCGGCTCTCGACCAGGCTCTTGTCCGGCAGCCCCACCAGCGTGAAGGCGGCCACTCCCGGCTCAAGGTCCGCCTGGACCTCCACCACCACACCCTCGACCCCGACCAGGGCCACCGAGCACGTGCGCGCGAAGCCCATCACGCCACCCCCCGCGCATGCTCGACGAGAGGTGCCCCGCGACGGGGCAGCACCACCCCGACGAGGTCGATCCGCACCCCGCCCGGCGGGGGTCCTCCGTGCTCGTGCGTCCAGCGTTCGGCGAGGCGGCGAAGCCGCTCGGCCTTCGTGGACCTGAGCGCCTGCATCGGGTGCTCGAACGGTCCGGCTCTGCGGGTCTTGACCTCGCAGATGACCAGGGCGTCGCCGTCCCGGGCGACGATGTCGATCTCCCCCGCGCGGCAGCGCCAGTTGCGCTCCAGGACGGTCATGCCGCCCTCGACGAGCCTGCGCGCCGCGAGCTCCTCGCCGTACCGGCCGAGAGCTCCTGTGGCATTCTTCGCGTTCATCCGGTTCCACCTCCGGAACCGAATGTGCCGCGCTCACCACCAACTAGTGGATCTTGGTGGACAACTCGTCAGTTGTGGAAAACTCAGCCACTCGGAAGCTCGAGGTCGCTCTTGTTGAGCTCCTCGATATTCACGTCCTTGAACGTGAGCACCCGCACCTGCTTGACGAACCTCGCCGGCCTGTACATGTCCCAGACCCAGGCGTCCGCCATGGATACTTCGAAGAAGACCTCACCCTGGACCGAGTGCACCTGCATCTCGTAGTCGTTCGTGAGGTAGAAACGCCGCTCGGTCTCGATCACGTATTTGAACAGACCGACGACATCGCGGTACTCCCGGTAGAGCTTCAGCTCCATCTCGGTCTCGTACTTCTCGAGGTCCTCGGCGCTCATGGCATGTTCCCCTTCAGCCTTGCGTCCCCCTATTGTGCGCCAGCCCCGTGCGCCCCTATGCGACTTCCGGGGCCAAGACCGTCGGCGTACCAGGAGGACCCTCGTCGAGCAGCGTACGGAGCAGCCCGGCGAGCTTGATGGGGTACACCGTCTCACGCGTCGCGGACAGTTCGGCGGAGGTCCACCACCTCAGCCCCGCGACGCTCCGCTGCTCAAGTCCCGTCAGTCCGTCGAGCACCGTCTCGGTCTGCGTCGTACGGGCCAGGTAGAACCATTCGTCCTGGTCCCAGCGCCGCCCGTCGAACATGAAGGAGCAGTGCCGCTGCCAGATCACCGGGCCGAGCTCGACCTCTGTGATCCCCGTCTCCTCCGCGAGCTCACGCAGCGCGGCCTCGGCCCGCGTCTCGTCGCCCTCCAAGCCGCCGCCCGGGGTGAACCACCAGGTCAGCGCCGGGTCGTCCGGCTCGTACCCGTGCATCAGCAGGATGCGGTCGGCCGGGTCGAGCAGGATCACCCGCGCGACCCTACGGAGCCGGCCCTGCGCCTCGGCCTGCGTCAGCCCTTCCACCGTCACCTCACCGTCCACCGGTACCCGCCTTCCGCCGGCCGACCCGCTTGGCGACAGGTCCGTACGCCGCCCCGCCGAAGATCAGCACCACCCCGCCCACGACGGCGGCCAGCACCGGAAGAACCGGTCCGGGCTGCGAAACCCCGCCCGGCAGCGCCTCGAAGGAGCCCGGGCGGTCGAGAACCCCGCCCCACGGCCAGGCCACGGCGTCGACGCGCGCGTCCACCTTGGCCACCGGGACCGTTCCCTTCGCGGCGTCCTCGATGTGTCCCCGCGAGTCGACCGACGTACGCCGCTCGTCACCCAGCAGGAACAGGTGCCCCTCGGGCACCTCGGAGGTGAAGGGAGTGGTCGACGCCGGCTCCCCGCCCTCCAGGTACGGCTCGTCCAGGGGCTTGCCGTTCAGGGTCAGCCGGCCGTCCTTGCCACAGCAGACGACCTTGTCGCCGCCGATCCCGACGACGCGCTTGACCATCGGCAGATTTCCCCACACGGAGTCGGTGAAGATCACCACGTCTCCGCGCCGCACCTCGCCACCGCCTATTCGCTGGGCGAGCACCCTGTCCCCCGCCTTGATGGAGGGGGTCATCGAATCGGTCGGCACCGTGTACGGCTTGTACTGCACCGCTCCCCAGGCGAAGCCGCCGAGGAAGAGCACACAGCCGACGGCCACGGCCAGCCCGGACAACGCGTTGCCGAGCCGACCGCGGCCGCCTTCTGTACGTCCTGTTCCGCTCATCGCAGCGCTCCCACCTCGGAGATCGAAAATCGCTGATCCGAGCGGCACCCTACCCGGCGGTACGCCCGGCGGTCAGCCTCCGCCTGCGCCACAGCACCAGCGGCACCGCTCCCGCGAGCCCCAGCGCACCGGGCGCCGCCGCCATCGCGACACCGGCGGCGTTGAGTCCCTGCTGGTCGAACGTGCTGGGAACCGACAGCACGGCCCAGCGGTTGACGGGCCACGCCACCACGATGGCGCGCCCGACGACCTCGTCGTTCGCGACCGTGCCCTGGCCCGGCAGCTCCTGGTGGTAACGCGAATCCAAGGAGTTCTGGCGGTGGTCGCCCATCACCCAGATCCGGCCTTCCGGCACCTTGAGCGGCCCGAAGGGCTCGTCGTTGCACGGTGTGTCACCGGGGAAGATGAACGACTTCTCGTCGAGCGACTTGCCGTTGACCTTGACCGGCCCGTTCTTCTTGCACTCGACCGTGTCCCCGCCGACCGCGATGACCCGCTTGATCAGGTCCTTCTCCTCCGCGGACGGCATCAGGCCGATAAAGCTGAGGAACTTCTGCACGACGTTCGGGTCCGGCACCTCGGTGCTCTCCAGCCAGCCGCCCGGATCGTGGAAGACCACGACCTCGCCGCGCTCCGGCTCCGAGCCGAACCACGGTGTCAGCTTGTCGACCAGCACCCGGTCGCCCCGCTGCAAGGTGTTCTGCATCGAGTCCGA
This sequence comes from Streptomyces sp. NPDC055287, assembly GCF_053646035.1. Classification (NCBI taxonomy): domain Bacteria; kingdom Bacillati; phylum Actinomycetota; class Actinomycetes; order Kitasatosporales; family Streptomycetaceae; genus Streptomyces; species Streptomyces sp. NPDC055287. The sequence continues at coordinate 5,279 of NZ_JBSHNE010000029.1, forward strand.
AGGGATCGAGAACGCCTGCACCAGGAAGGTCTTGATCAGCAGTGCGAGCAGGAGCGCGATGCCGATCAGCAGCGGCAGCTCCTTCCAGAACGAGCGCGGCTTCTTCGGCCCCGCGCTGTCACCGCTGCTGCTGTCGCTGCTGTCGCTGCTGGACGGGTCTTCGCCCCGTACGTCGTCGCTCACGGCTGCGGGTGACTCCGGTCGTTCCTCGGGCTCGTCGCGTTCGGATCGTGCGCCGACCGCCAAATCCCCCACATCAACTCCTCACTCCGTTCCACTGCCGACGCCATACCTGACGCAGGCCCACCACTCCCATAACGAGCGGGAGTTCCGCAGGGGTCGGGAGCAGGATCACCGCGTTCGGATCCTGGGACGACACCCTATTCGACGGGCCGGGCGCCGCGGTCGTCCCGCCGCGCGGGTCAGGGACACCGGCGTACGTGTCGGGCTCCTCCAGCTTCCGCCAGTGGCCGATGGGCCACGCGATGACGACGGCCCGCCCGACGACCTCCTCCTCACCGACCGTGCCCTCGAATTCCTCGTCCAGGTGGAAACGGGAATCGGCGGAGTTCGACCGGTGGTCACCCATCACGAACAGCCGCCCGGCGGGCACCTTCACCTCGAACTTCAGCTCGGAGGGACGGTCGCCCGGGTTCAGGTAGGGCTCCGCGAGCGGTACGCCGTTGACGGTGACCCGCCCGTCCTGGTCGCAGCACTTGACGGTGTCCCCGCCGACCGCGACCACCCGCTTGATCAGGTCCTGCTCGTCCTCGGAGGGCAGCAGCCCGATGAAGGTCAGGGCTTCCTTGATCTGCTTGACGACCACCGGGTCGTCCTTGATGTCCGTCTCCTCTTCCTGCAGCCAGCCGCCGGGGTCCTTGAAGACCACGACATCACCACGCTCGGGCTTCGAGCCGAACCACGGTGTCAGCTTGTCGACCAGCACCCGGTCGCCGATCCGGATCGTCTGCTCCATGGAGCCCGACGGGATCACGAAGGCCTGCACCAGGAAGGTCTTCAGTACGAGCGCGATCAGCAGCGCCACGGTGATCAGGATCGGTATCTCTTTCACGGCCGACCTCTGCCGCCGCCGCTTCACCCGCTTGGCCAGCTTCCGCCGGTCCGCCCTGCCCGGCAGCGCGGGCCCCGTCGTCGGGCGCGTTCCGGTGGGCAGCCGGGTGTCCGCACGGTGGCTCGCCCGTGCCCGCCCGCGGTTACCCATGGGACCCGACCGGCCCGGGCGCGGTCACGCGCGTGAAGGCGCCGGATTCGTCCAGCGAGGACCAGCGGCCCACCGGCCAGCCGACCCAGTCCGCCCGCCCCAGGACCTTCCCGACGGGCACCATGCCGCCGCCCGGCTCACCCAGGTGGTCGCGGGAGTCGCGCGAGTGCGATCTGTGGTCGCCCATGACCCACAGCGTGCCCTGCGGTACGACGATGTCGAACGGGACCTGTGACGGGACGTCGCCCGGATACAGGTACTCCTCGTCCACCGGCCGGCCGTTCACCTCGACCCTCCCCCGCTTGTCGCAGCACACGACCCGGTCGCCCCCCACGCCCACCACGCGCTTGATGTAGTCGGTCTCGGCGGGCTCGGCCAGACCCACAGCCGCGGCCGCCCACCGCAGCAGTCCGGCGACCGGGTTGCCGGCGGGTTCCTCGCGTACGAAGGACCCGGTGCCGTCGAACACGACGACATCACCGCGCTGAGGTACGGAACCGAAACGGTACGCCAACTTGTTGACGAGCACCCGGTCGCCGATCGCCAGGGTGGGCTGCATCGAGCCACTGGGGATCAGGAAGGGCTGCATCACGAAGGTGCTGAAGAGCAGCAGAAAAGCCGCACACATGGCGCCGAGCAGAGCCGGCCTGCGCCACGGAGCGTCGAGAAAACGCACGGAGCGCGACCCCTCCTCTCGCCCTGCTTCAGGGGCGGAGGAGCGGTCGCGCTCCGTGTCGTGTGCTTCGGTGTCCATCGGGACGTGAGCCTATCCGGCCGGTCCCGGGCGCCGAATGCGCGACTTAGCGGTCGCGCTTCTCCTTGATCTTCGCGGCCTTGCCGCGCAGCTCACGGAGGAAGTACAGCTTCGCGCGGCGGACGTCACCGCGGGAGATGAGCTCGATCTTCTCGAAGATCGGGCTGTGCACCGGGAAGGTGCGCTCGACGCCGACGGAGAAGGAGACCTTGCGGACCGTGAAGGTCTCGCGGACGCCCGCACCCTGGCGGCGGATGACTACACCCTTGAACTGCTGCACACGCGAGCGGTTGCCCTCGATGACGCGAACGTGGACGTTCACGGTGTCACCGGGACGGAAGGCGGGGAGGTCGCTGCGCAGCGATGCGGAGTCGACGGAGTCGAGAAGGCTGGACATGTAAGTCTGCTTCCTCGCCGATGCCACAGGTCATCGACGGAATTCGATAAGGGAGTTTCGGGGTGCTGTCCGCGTCGGGCGGGCGTCGTTCCCCCTGTGGCAGGGGCGCACGCCGGACGTACAGCAGCGGCCTATTCTTCCACGGCCTCGGGGTTACGCCCAAATCGGCCGTCGGGGCCGGGCCGCCAACCGAGGATGCTCAGCATCTCGCGGTCCTTCTTGTCGAACGCCCTGGGGTCGCAGCGCTCGATGAGGTCGGGCCTGTTCGCGGTCGTACGTCGCAGCGCCTCGTCCCGCCGCCACCGGGCGATCTTCCCGTGGTGGCCGCTGAGCAGCACGTCGGGGATGCCCCGGTCGCGCCACTCGGGCGGCTTGGTGTAGACGGGGCCTTCGAGAAGGTTGGCCATCGCACCGGGCGCGAAGGAGTCGTCGCGGTGCGATTCGGCGTTGCCGAGCACACCGGGCAGCAGCCGGGCCACGGCCTCGGTGATCACCAGTACGGCCGCCTCGCCGCCCGCCAGGACGTAGTCCCCGATGGAGACCTCGTACACCGGCATGCGGGTGGCGTACTCGTCGATGACGCGGCGGTCGATGCCCTCGTACCGCGCGGGTGTGAAGACCAGCCAGGGCCGCTCGGAGAGCTCGACGGCGAGTTCCTGGGTGAAGGGACGGCCGCTGGGCGTCGGCACGACCAGCACCGGGCCGTGCGCCCCGCTCTCGTAGCCGTCCGCGAGGGCGCCGTCGAGGGCGTCGCCCCAGGGCCCGGTCTTCATGACCATGCCGGGGCCGCCGCCGTACGGGGTGTCGTCGACCGTGTTGTGGCGGTCGTACGTCCAGTCCCTGAGGTCGTGCACGTGTACGTCGAGCTGCCCGCGCGCCCGGGCCTTGCCGACGAGCGAGACGTTCAGCGGCTCCAGATACTCGGGGAAGATCGTGACGACGTCGAGCCGCATCAGGCTTCGTCGTCCTGACGGGACACGACCTCGGCCTCGCTGTCGTCGATCAGGCCGGGCGGCGGAGTGATCACCGCGCGCTGCTCCTCGAGGTCGATCTCGGTGACGATCTCCTCGACGAAGGGGATCATCACCTCGCTGCCGTCGGGGCGCTTCACGATGAACAGGTCCTGCGAGGGCAGGTGGGTGATCTCGGTGATCCGGCCGATCTCGGTGCCGTCGGCCAGGACGACGTCGAGGTCCATCAGCTGGTGGTCGTAGAACTCCTCCGGGTCCTCCGGAGTCGCCTCCGGGTCGACCTCGGCGATGAGGAGGATGTTGCGCAGCGCCTCGGCGGCCGTGCGGTCCTTGACGCCCACGAAGCGCAGCAGCAGCCGGCCGCTGTGCACCCGGCCGGTCTCGACGGTCAGCGGCCCTGCGGAGGCCGGGTCCGTGGCGAGTACGGCGCCGGGCCCGAGCCGCAGCTCCGGCTCGTCCGTACGTACCTCTACCGTGACCTCGCCCTTGATCCCGTGGGCGCGGCCGATCCGCGCGACTACGAGCTGCACTTGATGTTTCTCCTGTCTTACGACTACGGGCCGGGAAGGGCTCGTGAGCCCTTCCCGGCCCGAGCCGGCGTATCTAGGTAAAAACGGCCAACTTTGTCAGCGGACCTGGTCCACGTCGACGAGGTCGACGCGGATGCCACGGCCGCCGATGGCGCCCACGACCGTACGCAGAGCGCGAGCGGTGCGACCGTTGCGGCCGATCACCTTGCCGAGGTCGTCCGGGTGTACCCGGACCTCCAGCACGCGTCCGCGGCGCAGGTTGCGCGAGGCGACCTGCACATCGTCGGGGTTGTCGACAATGCCCTTCACGAGGTGCTCAAGAGCCTCCTCGAGCATGCTCAGGCCTCGGTCGACTCAACGGCGGACGCCGAATCAGCTGCCGGAGCCTCGTCAGCCTTCTTGTCGGCCTTCTTCGCCTTCGGGGTGATCGCCTCACCCTTGGACTCGTCGCCACCCTCGAGGCCCTTGGCGAACGCGTCGAACGCGGCACGCTTGTCGGCCTTCGGCTCCGGCTGGAGCAGCGGCGCGGGGGCCGGGAGGCCCTTGTGCGCCTGCCAGTCACCGGTGAGCTTCAGGATGGCCATGACCGGCTCGGTCGGCTGGGCGCCGACGGACAGCCAGTACTGCGCACGCTCCGAGTTGACCTCGATGCGCGACGGGTTCTGCACCGGGTGGTACAGACCGATCTCCTCGATGGCCCGGCCGTCACGGCGGGTACGGGAGTCGGCGACGACGATGCGGTAGTGAGGCGAACGGATCTTGCCCAGACGCTTCAGCTTGATCTTGACTGCCACTGGAGTGGTGTCTCCTGGTCTCTGACGTGGTTGGGCACAACGAAGATGCCACGTGGGGTTGCGGTACTCGGGTGCCCGATGGACGCGTCAGCCGGAGGCGAGAGGGTTCCTGTGCGGCTGTCGAGTACAGCTAGCCATTGTGCCACACACCTGTGGCACGGACATCACCCGGCCCACAGCGGACCAGCGCCCGTCCGGCACCCGGCCGGCGCGGTTCCGCACGGGCGTTGAAAGGCGTCGACAAAGGGCGGTCAGCTCGCTGCGGCCACCACTTCCGGGATACGGAACGGCTTTCCGCAGCCCCCGCACACGATCGGGGCCTGGGCCAGGACCGAAGGCACGACGCGGACGTTGCGTCCGCAGTCGCAGACGGCCTTGACCCGCACTCCGCCACCGGACGAGCCGTGCCGGGCGGCGGGCCCGCGGAAGGAGCGCTTGGTGTCCGACGCTGTCGCGACCGTGTGCGCCTTGAGGGCGCGCTGGAGCCGCTCGATGGTCGGCCGGTAGCGCCGCCTCGCCTCGGGGTTGAGCGAGACCAGTGAGAAACCGCTGCTGGGGTGCGGTTCCTCGGGGTGGTCGAGGCCCATTTCCTCGGCGATCGCGAGGAATCTGCGGTTGTGGTAGCGGCCGGCGCGCGAGGTGTCACGGACGCCGCGCGCGGCGGCGATGCCGTGGACTGCCTCGTGCAGCAGTCGTTCGAAGGAGAGCTCGGCGCCACAGGCGGACGAGGACTCTCCGATCAGGGATTCGGGCGCGGCTAGGTCTGGCAGCTCGGGGTGGTACCGCTGAATGTCGGCCCACGCCTGCGCCAGCTCTGCGGCGAGAACAGGTGGTGTCGTGCTCACGTCGTGACAACGAGCCGGGGTGCCGTGGTGTTCCTATTCCGGGCCATCCCAAATAATTTGCACGTACCAGTCAGTTGCCATTGATGCGTCGTGACGAGGGCGGGTGCGCTGATCTGCGGAGGACCCGCCCAGTGCGCATCATCCCGGGGCGTACCCGCGCGTACGCCCCGGCGCGTAGAAAAAGACCGCACGCCGGGTCATCGGATGCTGCAAGGGGCGCGAGAGACGCCCGGGCGCCGAACGCGAGCCCCTGCGAAGAGGGGCCGCAGACGGCGACAGTACCGGGGGCGCACTCCATGGCGGCCACCGCCCCGTGCGCGTCGGGCGGGCAGCGTACGGCCGCCGGCGCTCCCGTGGCGCGATCCGCCCGACGGCGGCACTCTGGAAGCTGGATCCGCTCCGGCGCGGGGGCGCACGGCAGGGGCATACAAGCATTGCCATACAACCCCTGGACTTGCCGCCGGATGCGGAGTTCCCTGGCTACGGGGAGTACAAGCGCACGCACACGGGGGAACGTCCATCAGGACACGAAATGACCTCTCGGCGGATTGGGGCGCTTTCGATGACACCTACGCTCGTCCGGCACCACCGGCACGATCCGAACACAGCCTCAGCGCCGGCGACCGACGCGGGCGCGCGCGCCCGCGACTGGGCCGAGATTCAGGAACGGATGCTGGTCCCGCTCTATGAAGCGGCGTACGAGCGGCTCGAGGTGGGCCCCGCCACCCGGCTGCTCGGCCTCGGCTGCGGCTCGGGACTCGCCCTGCTGATCGCCGCGTCGCGAGGCGCCCGCGTGACAGGCGTCGAAGCCGACCCCGCCCGGGTCGCGCTGGCCCGTGAACGTCTGCTGGCGGACACGGCGCGCGGCGCCGGCGGCCCCGAGGGGGCCTCGGACGAATCCACGCGCCTGTACGAGGGCGGCTCGGCGGAGGTCTGCGACGGCGCTGCCCCGGCGTACAACCTCGTGACCGCCTTCGAACCGCTCGGCTGTGCGGCCGGTGACTCCGAAGGGCTCGCCGCGGCGCTCGAAAGCGCGATGCCCCTCGCCGAACGCGGCAGCGAAGTGGTGCTGGCCGGCTGGGGGCCGCCCGAGCGGTGCGCGACGTCCTCGGTACTGAGGGTCGCTTCCCGGCTGACCGAGAGCCTCCGGGGCGCCGGCGGACGCGGCTGGCGCCCCGCGCTCAGGGACGACCTGGAGGACGTGGCCTCGCGGGCCGGCCTGAAGCCGGACGGCTCTGGACGGGTCGCGTGCCCCTTCGGTTACGCCGACATGGAGAGCGCCGTACGCGGCCTGCTGTCGACCGGGCTCTTCGACGCGGCCGTACGGGCCACTGACCCCGCGCAGGTGGAGACGGAGCTCACCGAGGCGCTCCATCCCCACGTGCGGCGGGACGGAACGGTCTGGATGTCGAACGTCTTCCGCTATCTCATCGCGCGTACGCAGTAAGCAGCGTGGGCGCCCGCTCCGGAAGGAGGGGCGCTCACAGCGCTGCACGCGCCTGCTGCTGTACGGACCGTCGGGCGTCAGCCCATGAACTTCTTGAACTCGTCGGGCAGTTCGAAGTCCTTCGCACCCTGACCGGCCGGCAGCCCCAGCGCGCCGCCCGACTGCGCGGCCTGCTCGCGGCGCTCGGCCGCGGCCTGCTCCTCCAGCTGGCGCTTCAGGGGGTTGCCGCTCTTGCGCTTGCCCTTGGCCTGCTTCTGCTGCTTCTTCTGACGGCCCGGACCGCCACCCATGCCCGGAATCCCCGGCATACCCGGCATTCCGCCGCCCTGGGCCATCCTCGACATCATCTTGCGCGCCTCGAAGAACCGCTCCACCAGGTTCTTCACGGCGCTGACGTCGACGCCCGAGCCCTTGGCGACGCGGGCACGGCGCGAGCCGTTGATGATCGTCGGGTCCTGGCGCTCGGCGGGGGTCATCGACTTGATGATCGCGGCGGTACGGTCCACGTCGCGCTCGTCGATGTTGGCGATCTGCTCCTTGATCTGCCCCATGCCGGGCATCATGCCGAGCAGCTTCGAGATGGAGCCCATCTTGCGGACCTGTTCCATCTGGGCCAGGAAGTCGTCGAGCGTGAAGTCCTTGCCCTTGCTGCTCGCCAGCTTGGCCGCCATCGCTTCGGCCTCTTGCTGGCTGAAGGTCTGCTCGGCCTTCTCGATCAGCGAGAGCATGTCGCCCATGCCGAGGATGCGGGACGCCATGCGGTCCGGGTGGAACGCGTCGAAGTCGTCCAGCTTCTCGCCGTTGGAGGCGAACATGATCTGGCGGCCGGTCACCTTGGCGATCGACAGGGCGGCGCCACCACGGGCGTCACCGTCGAGCTTGGAGAGCACCACACCGTCGAAGCCGACGCCGTCGCGGAAGGCCTCGGCGGTGTTGACCGCGTCCTGGCCGATCATCGCGTCGACGACGAAGAGGACCTCGTCGGGGCTGACGGCGTCGCGGATGTCCGCGGCCTGCTGCATCAGCTCCTGGTCGATACCGAGGCGGCCCGCGGTGTCGACGATGACGATGTCGTGCAGCTTGTTCTTCGCGAACTCGATGGAGTCCTTGGCGACCTGGACCGGGTCACCGACGCCGTTGCCGGGCTCCGGTGCGTACACCGCGACACCGGCGCGCTCGGCGACGACGCTCAGCTGGTTGACGGCGTTGGGGCGCTGGAGGTCGCAGGCGACCAGGATCGGCGAGTGGCCCTGGCCCTTGAGCCAGAGGCCGAGCTTTCCGGCCAGAGTGGTCTTACCGGCACCCTGGAGGCCCGCGAGCATGATCACGGTGGGCGGGTTCTTGGCGAACCGCAGCCGGCGGGTCTCGCCACCGAGGATGCCGATGAGCTCCTCGTTGACGATCTTGATGACCTGTTGCGCGGGGTTCAGCGCCTGCGAGACCTCGGCCCCGGCGGCGCGCTCCTTTACCTGCTTGATGAACGCCCGGACGACGGGCAGCGCGACATCCGCTTCGAGCAGCGCGATACGGATCTCACGTGCCGTGGCGTCGATGTCCGCCTCGGACAGGCGGCCCTTGCCCCGGAGGCTCTTGAATGTCGCTGCGAGGCGGTCGGAAAGAGTATCGAACACGGCGGTCGCGAATCCTCGGGTCAGGGGGCGGGTGGACACAGATGCCCCCAGGGTATCTGTCCGTCTGCGGTGGGGTCTGCCCCCTTCCCCTACCGCAGCGCTCCCTCCAGAGCCCTGGCCACCTCGGCCGCCTCCGTCTGCGGGAGCGGGGCGCCCTCGGGACCTGTGACATAGAACGCGTCGACCGCGTTCGCACCCAGCGTCGACACGTGCGCGCTGCGCACCCGTACCTTCGCGGCCTCCAGTGCGTGGCCGATGCGGTGCAGCAGCCCGGGGGCGTCCTGGGCGCGCACCTCGATCACCGTCGCGAGACGGGACCCGGCGGGGGCGACCGTGACGCGGGGCGGCGGGGCCTGGGCGCCGCGGCGGCGCGGGTTCTTCTCGTACGCGCGCTCCCGCTCGGCGAGGCGCGCGGGGATGTCCAGAGAGCCGTCCAGGGCCCGTACGAGATCCGCCCGCAGCCGGGCCGCCTGCGGCAGTGCCCCGTACTCGGCCGCCACCCGCCAGTCGAGCAGCAGCACGTCGCCCGGCGACGCCGGGCCGTCGGCGGCCACCGAAGCGGGCAGATCGGCGGACCGCAGCTCCGCCGTGCGTACGGTCAGCCGGTGCATGGCCAGCACTCCGGCCACGGCGGGCAGCACCCCCGGCTGGTCCGGTACGGCGATCAGCAGCTCGACGCCCAGCGGCTCCGGCTCCTCCCCCGCGTCCTCGCCCCGCGCCTCGGTCTGCGCGCGCAGCGAGAGGACGGGCCCGCCGGTGCGGAACGCCTCGATGGCGAGGCGCTCCTGCTCGGCGCTGGGCGCGGCGGGTTCCGGTGCGGCCGGTTCCTCGCCGGCCAGGACGGCGGCGACGCGCTTGACCAGGTCGGTGACGAGCGAGGCGCGCCAGGTGGACCAGGCGGCGGGCCCGGTGGCCAGGGCGTCGGCCTCGGTGAGGGCGTGCAGGAGCTCCAGCGTTCCGGTCGCGCCGACGGTGTCGGCGACCGCGCGGACGGTGGCCGGGTCGTCCAGGTCGCGTCGGGTCGCGGTCTCGATGAGGAGGAGGTGGTGGCGTACGAGCGTGGCGATCACCCCTACGTCGGCCCGGTCGAAGCCGATCCGGGTCGCGATGTCGCGGGCGATGATCTCGCCCGCCACCGAGTGGTCGCCCGGCCAGCCCTTGCCGAAGTCGTGCAGCAGGGCCGCGGTCAGCAGCAGGTCGGGGCGGTGCACACGGCGGGTGAGCGCGGAGGCCCGTACGGCGGTCTCGACCAGGTGGCGGTCGACGGTCCAGGTGTGGACGGGGTTGCGCTGCGGGCGGCACCGTACCCGCTCCCAGTCGGGCAGCAGACGCGTGATGACCCCTTCGGCCTCCAGCGCCTCCCACACCCCGATGGTCGCCTCACCGGCGCCGAGCAGTGTGACGAGTTCCTCGCGGGCCTCGGCCGGCCACGGCACGGGCAGCGGCCGCGCCACGGCCGCCAGGCGGCGTACGGCGTGCAGGGAGACCGGCAGCCCCGACTGGGCCGCGGCGGCGGCGGCCCGCAGCGGGAGCACCGCGTCGCGTTCGGGGCGCGCGGTGCGCGCGAGCACCACCTCGCCGTCCTGCTCGACGACGCCCTCGGCGAGCGGGGTGCGTTCGGGGGCGCTCTTGCTGCCGAGCATGGCGCGGAGCCGGGGGCGGACGGACCGGGCGCGCAGGACCCGGTTGACCTCGCGCCAGGTGACGTCGCTGGCGTACGAGATGGTGCGCGCGGCTTCGTACACCTCCCGCAACAGCGTGTCGGCGTCCAGCAGGCCCAGCGCGGCGGCCACCTGGTCCTGCTCCTGGAGGGCGAGGCGGTCGGTGGCGCGCCCGGTGGTCAGGTGCAGTGCGTCGCGCACGTCGAGGAGCCGGCGGCGCGCCGCGTCGAGGCCCTCGCGCGGGGCGTCCGCGAGCCAGGAGGCGGCGACGGCGCGCAGCGCGGTGGCGTCGCGCAGGCCGCCGCGGGCCTCCTTCAGGTCGGGTTCGAGGAGGTACTGGAGTTCGCCCTGGCGTACGGCCCGTTCCTGGCACAGCTCGTGGAGCTCGGGCAGCCGCTTGGGGGCGAGATTCCGCCAGTCGGCCAGGACGGCGGTGCGCAGCCCGGCGGTGACTCCGAGGTCGCCGGCGATGTGCCGGGCGTCGAGGAGCCCGAGGTGCACCTTGAGGTCCTCTCCGGCGGTCTTGCGGGCCTCGGCGGGCGTACGTACGGAATGGTCGAGAGCGACCCCCAGGTCCCACACCGGGTACCACACGCGGTCGGCGAGCGCCGCGACCGCGCGCCGGTCGGCGCGGCCGTCGTGCAGCAGCAACAGGTCGAGGTCGCTGCGCGGGGACAGCTCGCCCCGCCCGTATCCCCCGACGGCGACGAGGGCCGCGCCCGGCACGCCCGCTTCGAGGGCGGCCGTGCTGAACAGCGCGTCCAGCCAGTCGTCGGTCAGCCGCGCGAGGCCGGTACGGCGCGACGGCCCGGACCGCGACTCCTCCTGGAGAAGTCGCAGCCGGGCCGCCGCGTAGCCGCTGGGTCCCGAGTCGTCGGACGGTTCGGTCAGTACTTCCACACTCGTCACCCAGCAGCTCCCGTTTTCACCATGCGGTCAGAGTCAGAGGGCGTCCGGGCCGCGTTCGCCGGTCCGGACCCTGACCGCCGTCTCGACCGGCACGCTCCACACCTTGCCGTCGCCGATCTTGCCGGTACGGGCGGCCTTCACCACCACTTCGATGAGCTGTTCGGCGTCACCGTCCTCGACCAGCACCTCGATCCGGATCTTCGGTACGAGATCGACCGTGTACTCGGCGCCCCGGTAGACCTCGGTGTGGCCGCGCTGGCGGCCGTAGCCGCTGGCCTCGGTGACCGTGAGCCCCTGGATTCCGAAGGCCTGGAGGGCCTCCTTGATCTCGTCGAGCCGGTGCGGCTTCACGACTGCGGTGATGAGCTTCATGCGTCCACCTTCTTGGTCTGCGTCGCGGCGCCGGCTGTGTCGGTCGGACCGGTCGTGGTTACGGCCGTACGGGAGGCCGAACCGCCGCCCGCTCCGCTGAAGTCGTACGCGGTCTCCGCGTGCTCGACCTGGTCGATGCCGGAGACCTCGTCGTCCTCGGGGACCCGCATGCCCATCACCTTGTCGATGACGAAGGCGAGGAGAGCGGAGACCACCAGAGAGTAGGCCAGTACCGCGAAGACACCCACGGCCTGCTTGCCGAGCTGGTCGAGTCCGCCGCCGTAGAAGAGGCCCTTGGCGTCGGACTGGACACCGCCGGTGGCGAAGAAGCCGACGAGGAGCGAGCCGACGACACCGCCGACGAGGTGGACGCCGATGACGTCCAGGGAGTCGTCGTAACCCAGCTTGTACTTGAGACCGACCGCCATGGCGCACAGCAGACCGGCGATGGCACCGACGGCGATCGCGCCGAGCGGGCTGACGGCGCCGCCGGACGGAGTGATCGCGACGAGGCCCGCGACGGCGCCGGACGCGGCGCCCAGGGTGGTGAACGAGCCGTGGCGGATCTTCTCGTATCCCAGCCAGGCGAGCATGGCGGCGGCGGTGGCGACCTGGGTGTTGAGGAACATCACGGCGCCCACGCCGTCGTCGTTGCCCAGCCAGGAGCCCGCGTTGAAGCCGAACCAGCCGAACCACAGGAGCCCGGCGCCGAGCATCACCAGCGGCAGGCTGTGCGGGCGCATCGGGTCCCGCTTGAAGCCCACGCGCTTGCCGATGACGAGGATGACGCCCAGTGCGGCGGCACCTGCGTTGATGTGGACGGCCGTGCCGCCCGCGAAGTCGATGACGCCCATCTCGAAGAGCCAGCCGCCGGAGCCCCACACCCAGTGCGCGACCGGGAAGTAGACGACGGTGACCCAGAGGGTGACGAACAGCGTCCAGGCCGTGAACTTGACGCGGTCGGCCAGGGCGCCGCTGATCAGGGCGGGGGTGATGATGGCGAACATCAGCTGGAACACGGCGAAGACGTAGACCGGGATGGTGTAGCCGTCCCAGAGCTGCGTGATGCCGATGTCGCTCAGTCCGACGTACTCGGACGACCAGCCGATCACCGAGCCGACGTCGGTGCCGAAGGCGAGGCTGAAGCCGTACAGCACCCAGAGGATCGTGACGATCCCGAGGCTGATGAAGCTCATCATCAGCATGTTCAGGGTGGACTTGACGCGGACCATGCCTCCGTAGAAGAAGGCCAGGCCCGGCGTCATGAGCATCACCAGGGCGGAACAGATGAGCATGAAGCCGGTATTGGCGGCAGACAGTTCGATCGTGTCTGCGGCAAGCGTCGTGATGCCTGGAGGCATCGGCGTCTCCTCGTCGTCGGTGCGGCCCGTGCGGGGGCGGAGCCTGCTGGCCTGATGACCTGATGGCCGGTTCGGCAGCAACAGGGGTGAGCCGGTTATGCGCCATGAGGTTGGCGCAGCGCGGTTTCGGCCGATGCTGCTCGATGTTTCGCACCAGTGACGAAGAGGTCGTGCGTGTTACGTCCGGATGAACCACAAGACCGCGCGCCGTGCGGCCGTTATCGTGTCGCAACCATCAAAAACCGGCCGCGACCGCTACCCGGTTGACCTGGCGCGGGGGAGCCGAGTCGGGCTTCACGGGGTAGCTGTCGCGGCCGGCGTCCTTGGTGCGCCCGGCCGGGCCCTCAGACCGCTTCGGCGGCTTCGGGCAACTGGGCTGCGAGCTGGTCGGTGAGGTCGAGGACCTCGGCGACGTCGCCGAAGTCCCTGGCGGCGGTGTCGACGGTCTTGCGGAGCCGGGTGTTGACCCGCTCGGAGCGCACACGCCTGGCGACGCCCAGGGCCCTTTCGGCCAGTACGACGGACTGCTCGGGCTCGCGCTTCAGCAGGTGCACGGTGGCCATGCCGACGAGGTTGAGTGCGTACGAACGCTGGTGTTCGTCGTCCGTGCCGAAGAGCTCGACGGCGCGCGCCATGACGGGCTCGGACAGCGAGGCGTAGGTGGGGCTGCGGCCTGCGACATAGGCCAGGTCGCGGTAGGAATGGGCGTTCTCGCCGTTGAGCTCGGCCTCGGAGAAGAAGCGGATCCAGTCGGGCTCGGGCTCGCCGTCCAGGCCCGCGTCGGAGAAGGTGTCCTCGGCCATCCGGACGGCTCGTTTGCACTTGCTGGGCTGTCCGACGTTGGCGTAGGCGCGGGCCTCCATCGCATACAGCATCGCCTGGGTCCTGGGCGTGGCGCAGTCGCGGCTGCCGTACTGGGCGAGGTGGATGAGCTCCAGCGCGTCGTCGGGGCGGCCGAGGTGGATCATCTGGCGGCTCATGCTGGACAGGACGTACGAGCCGAACGGCTTGTCGCCCGCTTCCTTGGCGGCGTGCAGGGCCAGGACGAAGTATTTCTGGGCTGTGGGCTGCAGACCCACGTCGTAACTCATCCAGCCGGCCAGCTCGGCCAGCTCGGCGGCGCATTTGAAGAGCCGCTTGGAGGTGGCTTCGGGCTGCGGTTCCTGGAGGAGGTCCGTCACTTCGTGCAGCTGTCCGACGACCGCCTTGCGCCGCAGGCCGCCGCCGCACTGGGCGTCCCACTGGCGGAACATCATCGTCGTGGACTCCAGCAGGTCCAGCTCCGGCCTGGAGAGCCGGGACGGCCGCCGGGACGCTCCGGCCGGCTCGGGGCGGCCGGGCTCGCCGGGGGGCGCGGGCACGAGCCAGCGCTGCATGGGCTCGATCAGGGCGGGGCCGGCGGCGAGCGCCAGTGAGGTGCCGAGGAAGCCGCGTCGCGCGAGCATCAGATCGCTGCGGGAGAACTCGCTGAGCAGGGCGACGGTCTGTGGGCCCGCCCAGGGCAGGTCGACGCCGGACACCGAAGGTGATTGGTGCGCGGAGCGCAGTCCGAGGTCCTCGACGGCGACGACGCTGCCGAAGCGTTCGGAGAAGAGCTCGGAGAGGATGCGCGGGATCGGCTCGCGCGGCTGCTCGCCGTCCAGCCAGCGGCGGACCCGTGAGGTGTCCGTGCTGATGTGGTGCGCGCCCATCTGGCGAGCCCGGCGGTTCACTTGCCGCGCGAGTTCGCCCTTGGACCAGCCGCTGCGCACGAACCACGAGTTCAGCTGCTCGTTCGGGCGCTTTCCAGCGTTCGTACCGCCTGCGCCACTGCCGCTCACTGGAACGCCCCCATCCCGCCGAAGCCTCTTTGCCCGGACCCCTGACAGAATGCCGTGAGTTGCGCCCTGTTGTCGCGGGGATGCGCCCCCTCGAACAAGAAACCGGCTTGCCTCCGGCATACCCACACGCGCCGTTATTCCGGGGTTCGTGTACCGAAAGTAATCCTACGATCACCCCTCCGGCCATGGCGATTCCACAAACGCCACCATTCGCCACCCCATCGAATGAACTCCCCTGCCGCCGGGCGCGATTCACTTGACATACGCCGACCAGGAGTCGGCGGAGCGATGTGCGCCGGGGCGCTCGGAACGGCCCGCACCACCTCCGATGACTCTGTGCGCTGCCGTACCGCCTGGACGGAAGCGGAGCGTAACGACTTGACTCCATGTCGTAACCATCGGCGCACTGGACCCGTTGGAGGGGGCATGGGCTTCACGATCGGCCGGGAGACGCGGTCCGGCTCACGGCGCCGCGGCCGCATGTCGGACTGCACAACGGTGGCCGAGTACACCGGACTGTGGGGCTGGGCAGTCGTCCCGGGCGCCAGAGCCGGTTCCGGCGCGTCGGGTTCCGGAGCGCCGACCTGCTCCTGCGGCGATGCGTCGTGCCGGGCGCCCGGCGCCCACCCGCTCGGCTTCGCGCCCGAGGTGCCGGCCGGCGCCACCCTCGACGAGGTGACCGAGACCTGGTCCGATTTCCCGGGCGCCTCGGTGCTGCTGCCGGTGGGCCGCACGTTCGACGTCATCGAGGTCGCCGAGGCCGCGGGGCGCCGGGCGCTCGTACGGCTGGAGCGGATGGGGCTGCCGGTCGGACCGGTGGCCGCGACGCCGGACGGCCGCGCCCACTTCTTCGTCGCCCAGGGAGCCGCCGCCGAACTCCCCCGCCTTCTCTACCGGATGGGCTGGGACGACGCGGACCTGGATCTGCGCGGGCTCGGCCCGGGCGACCACATCGCGGCGCCGCCGTCCGACCTGGCCGGTCTCGGCCCGGTCCGCTGGCTCCGCCCGCCGTCCCTGGACACGGCCCAGGCGCCGCCGCCGGCGCGGCTGCTGCTGGGGACGCTGGCGTACCTGGCGCACCGTTCACCGGCGTGACGAAGCGGCGGCGTACGGAGTAGCGGCGCAAGACGCACG
Source organism: Streptomyces sp. NPDC055287 (assembly GCF_053646035.1). Taxonomy (NCBI): domain Bacteria; kingdom Bacillati; phylum Actinomycetota; class Actinomycetes; order Kitasatosporales; family Streptomycetaceae; genus Streptomyces; species Streptomyces sp. NPDC055287. Next base: position 21,127 of record NZ_JBSHNE010000029.1, read on the forward strand.
AAAACGCCGGACGGGCTCGTCAGCGAGCCCGTCCGGCGTTCTGTTGTGCCGCGCGTCGTCAGTCGCCGATCAGGGCGTCCACGAACGCCTCCGGCTCGAACGGCGCGAGGTCGTCCGCGCCCTCGCCCAGGCCGATCAGCTTCACCGGCACGCCGAGCTCGCGCTGCACCGCGATCACGATGCCGCCCTTCGCCGTGCCGTCCAGCTTCGTCAGCACGATGCCGGTGATGTCGACGACCTCCGCGAAGACGCGCGCCTGGACCAGGCCGTTCTGTCCGGTCGTCGCGTCCAGCACCAGCAGCACCTCGTCTAGCGGGCCGTGCTTCTCCACGACGCGCTTGACCTTGCCGAGCTCGTCCATGAGCCCGGCCTTGGTGTGGAGCCGGCCGGCCGTGTCGATGAGTACGACGTCCGCGCCCTCGGCGATACCTTCCTTCACCGCGTCGAAGGCGACCGACGCCGGGTCGCCGCCCTCCGGTCCGCGCACCGTGCGCGCGCCGACCCGGTCGCCCCAGGTCTGGAGCTGGTCGGTGGCGGCAGCGCGGAAGGTGTCGGCCGCGCCCAGCACCACGCTGCGGCCGTCGGCCACCAGCACGCGGGCGAGCTTGCCGGTCGTGGTGGTCTTGCCGGTGCCGTTGACGCCGACGACCATGACGATGCCCGGGATGTCCGCGGCGCTCTCGGTCTTCACCGCGCGGTCCATGTCGGTACCGAGCAGGTTCAGCAGCTCCTCCCGGAGCAGGCCGCGCAGCTCTTCCGGCGTACGCGTGCCGAGCACTCGTACGCGCTCGCGCAGCCGCTCGACCAGTTCCTGGGTCGGGGCCACGCCGACGTCCGCGGTGAGCAGGGTGTCCTCGATCTCCTCCCAGGTGTCCTCGTCGAGGTGCTCGCGGGACAGCAGGGTCAGCAGACCCTTGCCGAGCGTGTTCTGCGAGCGGGCAAGCCGGGCGCGCAGCCGCACCAGACGGCCGGCGGTGGGCTCGGGAATCTCGATCTCGGGCGCGACGGGTTCGGCGACGACCGGGTCCTCGAGGGCGACGGGCTCCTCGACGGCGGTCGACGCGTCGGGGAGGTCCACCTCCTCGATGGTCCGGCGCGCCTCGTCGCGCGGTGGCGCCGCGTCCTCGCCGACCTGCGGTTCGGCGGGCGGGGCGGTGATGGTCGGCGTGGTCGGCGGCGCCTGCGGCGGCAGCTGCTTCTTCTTGCGGCTGCTGACCACGAGCCCGCTGATGGCGCCGATCACGACCAGGGCGATGACTACAGCAAGGATGACGATTTCCATAACGCACCCAGTATCAGTCACAGCCGTGGACACAGAGCCTTGTCGGAGGATCACACGAGGGGCTTGCGCGGGATTTGGACCTTTTGGGGGGACCGCACGCAGGTGTGCCCGTAAGATGCTGTTCGTTCCCCCCACCCCTGCACGGAGTTCCACCATGCCTGAAACGTCCGCCCCCGAGTCCGAGGGCGCGATAGAGACCCGCGGTCTCGAGCCCGTCCCCGACAACGAGCGCTCGGGCCGCGTCCGCGAACTCTTCCCCACCTGGGTCGCCGCCAACATCAGCGTGCTCCTGCTCACCATGGGCGCCGGCCTGGTCGTCTTCAACGGGCTCAACTTCTGGCAGGTGCTGGTGGTGGCCGTCGCGGCGCCCGTCGTCTCGTACGGGCTCGTCGGCCTGATCTCGATCGCGGGCAAGCGCGGCGGTTCTCCGGGCATGGCGCTCTCCCGGGCCGTCTTCGGTCAGCGGGGCAACCTCTTCCCCGGCTCGCTGATCTGGGTCGCACGCTGGGGCTGGGAGACGATCAACGCGGTGACCGGCGCGTACGCCGTGCTGACCGTGCTCGATCTGCTCTTCGGCATCAAGAGCAACACCGTGCTCATCGTCGTGACGCTGATGCTCTTCGTCGGGTGCACCTTCCTCGTCTCGGGTCTGGGCATCAACGCGCTGCGCCGGTGCAGCACCTGGTCGACGTACCTCTTCGGTGCCTTCAGCGTGCTCGTACTGGTCTATCTGATCGCCGGTACGGACTGGTCCGCCGTGTTCGCCAAGCCCGCAGGTTCGACCGCGATGATGATCGCGGGCATCGGCACCATCGCGGCCGGCGGCATCAGCTGGGTGCCCTCCGGCCCGGACTTCACCCGCTACCTGCCGCGCGCGGCGTCCGGCAAGGCGCTCGTCTCGACCACCATCGGTGGTGCGGGCGTCGTCGTCCTGCCGATGGTCGTGATGGGCGCGGTGATGGCCGTCAGTACGCCGGACCTGGCTTCGGCCTCCGACCCGGTGTCCTTCATCGGCGAGCTGCTGCCGACCTGGATCGCCGTCCCGTACCTCCTGATCGCCCTGATCGGCATGCTGCTGATCAACTCGATGTCGATGTACTCGGCCGGCTTCACCGCGCAGACGCTGGGCATCAACGTGCCGCGCGCCTGGGCCGTGAGTGTCAACGCGATCATCAGCCTCATCTTCGGCTTCCTGCTGATGGTGGTGGCGACGAGCTTCTTCGGCTCGTTCATCTCCTTCCTGACGCTGCTGGCGGTGGCGTTCTCGGCGTGGATCGGCGTCTTCGGTGTGGACATGCTGAGCCGTCGCACGTACGACGGCGAGGCCCTGATGAACACCACCCGCACCAGCGGTTACTGGTACCGGGGCGGCTTCGCCTGGCAGGCCATGGCGGCGTGGGGCGTCGCGCTGGTGGCGGGCCTGCTGTTTACCAAGGTCGACTGGTTCACCGGACCGCTCGCCGGTTCCTGGATCGGGCGCAACGGCCTGGGCTGGGCGGCGACCGTGGTCGTGGCGGCGCTGCTGTACGCGGTGCTGCCGAGGACGAAGGCCGTGGAGCCGGAGCGGACGGCCAGGACCGAGGCCGCGGAGCCCGCCGGAAGCCTGTCCATCTGACGTCACGTCAACTAACGTCCCCCTTCGCCACACCGACACCCGGCGGAGGGGGACGTTTCGTCATGGCCTTCACAGTGGTCCGCTTCAACCTCGTCGATCCCGACGCGACCCCCGAAACGCACGCGGCCCGCTATCGTGCCGCGCTGGAGATGGCCGCGTACGCCGACGACCGCGGCATCGACACGGTGCAGACCGAGGAGCACCACGGCGCCTCGAACGGCTGGCTTCCTTCCCCCTTCGTCTTCGCCGGCGCGGTCCTCGGCGCGACGCGGCGCATCGCTGTCACCGTCTCCGCGATCATCGGTCCGCTGTACGAGCCGTTGCGGCTGGCCGAGGACATCGCCGTACTCGACCTGATCGGCAGAGGGCGCCTGGTCACGGTGGCGGGCATCGGCTACCGGCCGGAGGAGTACGAGCAGCTGGGCGTCGACTGGGGGCGGCGCGGCAGGCTCCAGGACGAGGTGCTGGAAACGCTCCTGCAGGCGTGGACCGGCGAGCCCTTCCCGTACCGCGGCAGGACCGTGCGCGTGACGCCGCGTCCGTACACCCAGCCGCACCCCCTCCTGCTGGTCGGCGGGTCGTCGCAGGCGGCGGCCCGGCGCGCGGCGCGCTTCGGTCTGCCGTTCTTCCCGAGCGCGCATCTGCCCGAGCTGGAGGCGTACTACCACGCGCGGCGGGCGGAGTTCGGGACCGAGGGCTTCTGCATGATGCCGGCGGCCGAGACGCCGCTGCTGCATGTCGCGGAGGATCCGGACCGCACATGGGCCGAGTACGGCGAGCATTTCCTGCACGAGGCGCAGACGTACGCCGCCTGGCAGTCGAAGGACATCAGGTCGGCCGTACGTTCGCGGGCGACCGGCGTCGACGAGCTGCGCGACGAGGGGGTCTATCGCGTCGTGACGCCGGACGAGTGTGTGGCGCTCGCGGCCCGGAGTCTCGTACTGCACCCGCTGTGCGGCGGGATGCCCGTCGACGAGGGCTGGCGCAGTCTGCAGCTCTTCGCGGAACACGTACTGCCCCGGCTCAACAGCTGAGCCGGGGCAGTGCCGTGTTCGAGGAGAGGGGCAGCGGGGATTAGCCCATCTCCTCCAACGCCTTGCCCTTGGTCTCCTTCACGAACTTGAGCACGAAGGGGATCGAGAGCACGGCGAAGAATGTGTAGATCACGTACGTCCCCGAGAGGTTCCACTCGGAGAGGCTCGGGAAGCTCGCGGTGATCGCCCAGTTGGCGATCCACTGGGCGGAGGCGGCGACGCCGAGCGCGGCGGCGCGGAGCCGGTTGGGGAACATCTCGCCGAGGAAGACCCAGACGACGACACCCCACGAGAGGGCGAAGAAGAGCACGAAGACGTGGGCGGCGATCAGCGCGACGATGCCCTCGGTGTGCGGCAGCTTGCCGTCGATCAGGTTCGCGGAGAAGGCCCAGGCTTCGAAGGCGAGGGCGATCGCCATACCGGTCGAGCCGATGAGTGCGAGCGGCCTGCGTCCGATGCGGTCGACGAAGACCATGGCGATCACGGTGCCGATGATGTTGATGATCGACGTCGTGAACGAGTAGAAGAACGAGTCGCTCGGGTTGATGCCGACCGACTGCCACAGGGTCGCGGAATAGTAGAAGGCGACGTTGATGCCGACGAGCTGCTGGAAGACCGAGAGGCCGATGCCGACCCAGACAATGGGCAGGAAACCGAAGCGGCTGCCGAGCAGGTCCTTGAACGTGGACTTGTGCTCGCTGCGCATCGCGTCCTCGATCTCGGCGACGCGCAGCTCGAGGTCGACGTTCTTGCCTTCGACGTCGGCCAGGATCGCCTTGGCCTTGTCGGTCTTGCCCACGGAGATCAGGAATCGCGGCGACTCGGGGATGACGAAGGAGAGCAGCCCGTAGAGCACGGCCGGAATCACCATGACGCCGAGCATGACCTGCCAGGCCTCGATGCCGAGCAGCGTGCCGCGCTGGTCGCCGTCGGCGAGGTTGAGGATGCCCCAGTTGACGAGCTGGGAGACGGCGATGCCGATGACGATGGCGGCCTGTTGGAAGGCGCCGAGGCGGCCGCGGTACGCCGGCGGGGCGACCTCGGCGATGTAGGCCGGGCCGATGACCGAGGCCATGCCGATGGCGATGCCGCCGAGCACCCGCCAGAAGGCGAGGTCCCACAGGGCGAAGGGGAGCGCGGAGCCGACGGCGCTGATCGTGAACAGCGCGGCCGCGATCTGCATGACGCGGATACGGCCGATGCGGTCGGCGATGCGGCCCGCGGTGGCGGCGCCGATGGCGCAGCCGATCAGCGCGATGGCGATGACCTGGGCGAGGGTCGCGGACCCTACGTCGTACTTGCCCCGGATGCCTTCGACCGCTCCGTTGATCACCGAGCTGTCGTAACCGAAGAGGAAACCGCCCATCGCGGCTGCCGCCGTGATGAAGATGACGTGGCCGAGGTGGTCCGGGTGGGCCGTTCGGGCTCCGGACGCCGGTGGTTGCGCAGTGCTGGTCACATCAACTCCTGGTGCCTGGCCGCGTCGCCTGGCGTGGGGGGCAAGCATTCCCAGTGGGCACAACATCGCGTTGCGCATCACTTGAAGGTAAAAACGACGTTGCCGAGACTATGCCTTCAGGTTTCGAAGTCAAGAGCAGGCGAACGTGAAATATGTGGACCCGGCGTAGCTGATTGTGTTCAAGATTTGAAGATTTGGTCGAGCGGTCAGCGAAGGCGCTGGCTGATGACCTTGGAGACGCCGTCCCCCTGCATGGACACGCCGTACAGCGCGTCCGCGACCTCCATGGTCCGCTTCTGGTGAGTGATCACGATCAGCTGCGAGCTCTCCTGGAGCTCCTCCATGATCCGGATGAGCCGCTGGAGGTTGGTGTCGTCGAGCGCCGCCTCGACCTCGTCCATCACGTAGAACGGGCTCGGCCGGGCCTTGAAGATCGACACCAGCATCGCCACCGCGGTCAGCGACCGCTCGCCGCCGGAGAGCAGGGAGAGCCGCTTGACCTTCTTGCCCGGCGGCCGGGCCTCGACGTCCACACCCGTGGTCAGCATGCTGTCGGGGTCCGTGAGGATCAGCCGGCCCTCCCCGCCCGGGAAGAGCCGTGAGAACACCCCTTCGAACTCCTTCGCCGTGTCCCGGAACGCCTCGCTGAACACCTGCTCGACGCGCTCGTCGACCTCCTTGACCACCTGCATCAGGTCGGTGCGGGTCTTCTTCAGGTCTTCCAGCTGCTCGGAGAGGAACTTGTGGCGCTCCTCCAGCGCCGCGAACTCCTCAAGGGCCAGCGGATTCACCTTCCCGAGCTGCTGGTACGCCCGTTCGGCCGCCCGGAGCCGCCTCTCCTGTTCCCCGCGCACGAACGGCCGCGGCTGGTTGCGGGGGTCCTCCGGATCGTCCGGCACCGCCTCGCCCTCCGCGGGCGGCGACGGCGGTACGGGCTGATCGGGCCCGTACTCCGCCACCAGTCCCGCCGGTTCCACGCCCAGCTCCTCCAGCGCCCTGGTCTCCAACTGCTCGATGCGCAACCGCTTCTCGGCGCCGAGCACCTCGCCCCGGTGCACCGAGTCGGTCAGCTTGTCGAGCTCGCCCTTGAGGTCCCTGCCCCGGCCGCGCTCGGCCGCCAGGCCCCTCTCCCGCTCCGCCTTTGCCGCTTCGGCCGCGGCCCGCTCCTCGGCAGCCCGTACGAGCGAGACCTCGACATGCGCCAGCAGCTGACGCGCACCGGCCGCGACAGCCGTCGCGACCCGTGCCTCGTGGCGCAGCCGGGCGCGCCGCCGCTCTGCGCGCGCCCGTGCCTCACGCTCTGCGCGCGCCCCCCGGTCGAGGGCGTCGGCCCGCCCGGCGAGGCCCTTCACCCGCTCCTCGTGCGTGCGGACCTGGAGCCGGGCCTCCATCTCGGTCTGGCGGGCGTTGGCCCCGTCGGCGGCGAGCCGGTCCCGGACAGAGGTGTCCGGTTCCTCCTCTCCGGGTGCCTCCTCGGCCACCAGCAACCGCTCGGCCAGCTCCAGTGCCTCCTCGGTGGCCCGCTCCAGCGCCTCCTGGGCGCGGGCGGCGGCAGCGGCCGACCGCTCGGCCTCGTCGGCGGCGCCGCGTGCCTGTCCGGCGAGCCGCCCGAGCTGCTGGGCGACGCCGGACTTCTCCCGGTCGGCGGCGCGGCGCCGCTGGGCCAGCTCCTCGACGAGCGCGGCGGACGCGTTACGCCGCTCCCCCGCCACGTGCTGCGCCTCCGCCAGCTCCTCGCACCGTACGGCCAGCTCCTCCAGCTCCGCGGCGGCCTCGTCGACGGAGGCCTGTACCTCCAGCAGACTCGGCGCCGCCGCCGAGCCGCCGTGCGCGAAGTACGCCCCGAGGACATCGCCCTCGGCGGTCACGGCGGTCAGCCCGGGCCGGGCGGCGATCAGATCCTCGGCGTCGTCCAGCGTGCCGACGACCACCATGTCCCGCACGAGCCGCCGCACGGCGGGCATCAGCTCATCGGGCCCCCGCACCATGTCGGCGACGACGGCTGCCCCACCGCCTTCCCGCCGGGCCGCGACCACGGCCACGCCTTCCCCGGCCAGTCCTTGTCCCCCGGCGCCGTGCGCCCGCCCCGGCACACCGGCCGGCACTACGGCCCCACCGGCAGCGCCTCCGGCTCCGGACTCGCCGCTCTCCGCGGAAGCACCCGTCTGTCCTGGCACACCGTGCACGGCACCGGTGCCACCGGCCACGCCCTCGCGATCCGGCCCGCCCACACCACGGTCAGCCGCAGGCATGCCACCCGTACCCGCAGTCGCATCCCCACGTCCGGGCGCACCGCCCTGCACGGGCACGCCACGCGCGGCCCCGGACTCCCCGCCGGGCGCAGGGCCGTCCCCCGCGTCCGACGTGGTGCCCATGACGGAGGAGGCGGCGGAACCGTCCGTGCCCGCCGGCCCACCCGGCAGGAGCACCGCCCTGCCCGCGTCCTGTTTGCGCAGCAGGCGGATCGCTTCGGCGGCCGCTGCCGGGTCAGTCACCGCGATGGCGTCGGCCGCCACGCCCAGCGCCGCCGCCACCGGGATCTCGAAGCCGGGGGTGACCGTGAGGAGTTCCGCCGCCGGGCCGAGCAAGCCGGTGAGCCGGGGCTGCGCGGTCAGCAGCGCGCCCGTCCCGTCCTTGCGCCGGAGTCCCAGGGCCAGCGCGTCGTGTCGAGCGGACGTCGCCGCCCGGCGGCGCTCCGCGGAGGTGGCCGCCTCCCGGGCCGCCGTGAGCCCGGCGTCCGCCTCGGCGAGCTCCCGCCTGGCCGCCTCGTACTGTTCGGTCAGGTCGGATTCGCCGACGTCCAGCCCCTCCACCTCGGCCCTGAGCTGCTCGTACTCCTCCTGCGCGGCCGCGGCCCGCTCCTGGGCGTCCTGGTGCGCCGCGGCCAGCCGGTCGATCTCCGCCTGCGCGGAACCGGCCCGGCTGCGCGCCGCGTTGACCTGGCCGTTCAGCCGGGCGAGCCCCTCGCGCCGGTCGGCGATGGCCCGCGCCGCGTCCTTGAGCCGGCGCTCCTCCGCCGCCAGCTCCCGCTCGAGTTCGGCCCGGTGCTCGGCCGTGTCCTCCAGAGCCCGCCGCGCCGCCTCCAGCGCGGCTTCGAGCTCCGCCTCCTGCTCCCGGACCCGCGCGGCCTCGCGCTCCATGCTTTCGGGGTCCCTGGCTTCGCGCCGCTCCTCCTCCTGCGGCGCCGTCGCGCTCTTCACCCTGGCGTCGGCGAGCGAGACCGTGCCCCGCACCCGCTCCGCCAGCTGCGACAGCTCGAACCAGGTCTGCTGCGCCCGCTGCAGTCGCGGAGCGAGGCGGCGTACCTCGTCCTCCAGCTCCGCCTCGCGCGCCAGGGCGGACCTCAGCTGGGCCTCGGCCGCGTCCTTGCGCTCCTTGAGAGCCGCCTCGTCGGCGATCTCCGCGCGCAGCGCCTCGCGCAGCTTCACCAGGTCGTCGGCGACCAGCCGCAGCCGGGAGTCGCGCAGGTCGGCCTGGATGACGGCGGCCCGCCGCGCCACGGCCGCTTGCCGGCCGAGCGGCTTCAGCTGCCGCCGCAGTTCATCGGTCAGATCCTGTACGCGCGAGAGATTCGCCTGCATCGCGTCCAGCTTCCGCAGCGCTTTCTCCTTCCGCTTACGGTGCTTGAGAACGCCCGCAGCCTCCTCGATGAACGCCCTTCGGCCCATCGGATCGGCGTGCAGTACGGAGTCGAGCTGGCCCTGCCCGACGATCACATGCATCTCTCGCCCTATACCGGAGTCCGAGAGGAGCTCCTGGATATCGAGCAGCCGGCAGGTATCCCCATTGATCTGGTATTCGCTGCCGCCGTTGCGGAACATGATCCGCGTAATGGTGACTTCGGCGTAGTCGATGGGGAGCGCACCGTCGGAGTTGTCGATGGTCAGCGAGACCTCGGCCCGGCCGAGAGGCGGCCGCCCGGTCGTCCCGGCGAAGATCACGTCCTCCATTTTGCCGCCGCGCAGCGACTTGGCCCCCTGCTCTCCCATCACCCAGGACAGGGCGTCCACCACGTTGGACTTGCCCGAACCATTGGGCCCGACGACGCAGGTGATCCCTGGTTCGAACCGCAGAGTGGTGGCCGATGCGAATGATTTGAAACCGCGGAGAGTCATGGCCTTGAGATGCACCGCCGCACTCTACCTTTCACCGTCGGTTTCACCCATGAACGTGCAGGGCACATCAGACGGTAAGGGAAGAGGTCTCCCTGCGGGACGCAAAAAAGAAGGGACGCCGAAGCGTCCCTTGCAATGTCTTGCTGATAGATCTTGAGCAGATCTCAAGCGGCTGATACGGACAGCCTGACGGGCTCGGATTCTCCTACGAGCCGTGTCAGGTGAGCGCAGGCTCCGCCTGGGGTACGTCGATGTCGATGCCGTCGAGCAGCGAATCTCCGCGGTGGTGAGCGGCGGCGCTCAGCGCGTCGTTCTCGGACTGAATCCGGTTGAGCTCGGACTCAAGATCCTGGACGCGCTGCTGAAGCCGTCGCATCTCGGCGAGGAGTCGCGGGTCGGAACCGCCGACGTAACCGAGAAGCGCCTTTGCCATGATGGATGGTCCTCCACACTGAGTGACCGACCGAAGCGGTGGTGGGTCGTGAGGGAATCGCACCCGCGGTGCTTGTCATCTCTGTTGTTCTCAATGCCAAACAGCTAAGGTGCGCGGGGCTTCCAGAGTCTCACCAAAAAGTTTGACGGTCAACACGATCACGCCCCGCATCGCTGGGCAGCCCGGGGGCGCGCAGCCGCGAATGCGCGGTGCCGCCTCTTCTGCGGGGCCCTGGGGGCGTAGAGATCATCCGTACTTCGGCAGCTTTCCACGACAACCGTTTCTTGGCAACCACCAGGTCGTTTCTGCCCCAGGCACCTGCCACGGGCATCCCCGGAATGCGCCGGCGACGCCCCTGCGCCGGGTTTGATCACCGAATCTCGAAGCCCGCATAACCGCCGCGCGGTGTGCCCCAGATCTCGGTGACTCCGTCGACCCGCCCGGGAGTGTCGGCGGAGCGCAGCCATTCCAGCAGACGGTGGCAATTGTCACGCGGACCCTCCGCCACTACCTGCACCCGGCCGTCGTCCAGATTGAGGGCGAAGCCCTCGATGCCGCCGATCTCCAGAGCGTTTGCCCTGGTGAACCAGCGGAAGCCCACTCCCTGTACACGGCCGCGTACCCAGGCAGTGAGCCTTGCATCTTCGTTCATGACTGCACGCTAACTGGCCAATTGCCCACGAGACACTTCGCCCCCACGCGTCATGGCGTACAGTCCCGACGAAATGAGGCCTCACTCATTCGGGTGAGGCGCATTGACGTTGACCACGTCGAGCAAGCATTGAGGAAGGCACAGCAGATGGGACGCCATCGTCGCTCCGCCGCCGGACCCGCAGCAGCAGACCACGCGGACGCACCGGCAGGCCGGTATCAGGGTGGTGCGCGCCGCCGGAAGAAGCGGGCCGCACCGGTACGCACCGGGCTGCTCGGTGTCTCCGCCGCCGTGGCCATGGGCGCGGTGGCCGTTGCCTCCGGGCTGGTTCCCGGCGGGGAGAACTACTCCTTCAGCGGCGACCCGGGTGACCGGGTCAGCGCCGAGGGCCCGGCCGGGCTCGAGACGCAGGGCGGCAGCACGGCGCAGCCCACGGAGCGGGTGACGACGCCCGCCGCCGAGGACACCGGACCGGCGCACGCGCCGTCGAAGTCGCCTTCCCCCAAGCCGTCCCAGCCCAAGAAGCCCGCGGACAAGCCCTCCGCGAAGCCGTCCGCCAAGCCCTCCGAGCGTCAGACGCCCGCGGACAAGCCCACGGAGAAGCCGGCCGAGACGCGGAAGCCGGCGAAGCCCGAACGCGTCGTACCCACGCCCAGCGTGAAGCCGCCGCGGGCCGGCGACGCCGTCGGCTCCGGCTCGGAGGCCGCCGCCGAAGCGGCCGTACTGACCCTGGTGAACAAGGAGCGGGCGACGGCCGGGTGCAGCCCGGTGCGGGCCGACAACTCGCTGGCCTCGCTGGCGGGGAACTTCAGCGAGGACATGGCGGCGCGCGACTTCTTCGACCACACCGACCCGGACGGGGCGACTCCCTGGGACCGCGCCGAGAAGGCGGGCATCGACGGCCTGGGCGGCGAGAACATCGCACGCGGCCAGGCCGACGCGCAGGCGGTGATGGACGCCTGGATGAACAGCGAAGGCCACCGGGCGAACATACTGAACTGCGACTACAAGACCCTGGGTGTCGGCGTGCACATGGCGCCCGGCGGCCCCTGGTGGACTCAGAACTTCGGCTTCTGAGCTTTCCGCAGGTCAACGACCTAGTCTGACGCTCGGGCCGTGTCAGGGCCGTCGGCGGCCCGAGTTTGGTGAGCGAAGACCCCATCAACGGCTGCCCGCGTCCGGGTCTCGCTGCTCGGCATCAGGTGTGTGTACGTCCGGAGGGTGTAGCCCGGATCGTGGTGCCCGAGGTACTCACTCAGTGCCTTAATGCTCTCGCCCGCGTCCAGGAGGACCGAGGCGTAGAAGTGCCGCAGCGCGTGCATGCCGTTCTCGCGTCCGGTCGTTATGCCGGCCGAACGCAGGGCGGGACGCCAGACGCGATCGTTGAAGCGGTTCCGGTTCAGCGCGAGCCCTTCAGCGCTGACGAATATGAGCGTTGCCGTCTCTGGCGGCCCGTCCACGGTCTTCCAGGGCAGCGTGACCTCCGTGGGCTTGTGCCGAGTGATGTGAGCCGCGAGCGCGAAGGCCACCGACTCGGGGAGCGGTACGTCACGCTGCTTGCCACCCTTGGGCGGGGCAAAGATGGCGCGGCTGCCGAGCAGCTTGACTTGCCGGACGGCGTGCAAGACGCCACCGAGGAAGTCGACATCCTCGACTGCGAGCCCGAAGATCTCCCCTTGTCGCAGCCCGCATCCGGCCGCAGCCTCGATCATCTCGCTGTAGCGGTCGGGAAGCTCCGAGCGCACGCTCATCACCCGCTCGTACGTCCAGGGCTTGACCTTGCGAGGGTCCAGCCGAGGAGCCTTGACCGAGCGGGCACGGCACGGGTTGTCCTTGATGACCCGGTCTTCCACGGCTGCGGTGAAGACGGTCGAGACGTGCGCGAAGATCACACGGCGGTAGCCGGGCGAGAGTCCGGCGTCCTCCATCTGCCGCATCCAGAGCCGCAGGTGCGAGGGCTGGATTGCGCCCATGGTGCGCGAGCCCAAGTAAGGGACAGCATGCAGGCGAAGCCGCATGTCGACGGCTGCCCGCGTCGACGGGTCAGTGGTCTGAGTCTTCAGCCAGCCAGTCACGTACTGCCGGAAGGTGGTCTTGCCCGCCTGCGGATCGATGTAGTCGCCGCGCGTCATGTCGGCTTCGATGTTGGCCAGCCACGCATCCGCCTTGCGCTTCTGCTTGTCGGGGAACGCCTTGCTCTTCTCCGTGCCGTCCGGAGCGATGTATCGGGCGCGGTAGCGCAAGCCGACACCGAAGCGGTCGGTCTTGACCCTGATGGACTTGCCCTCCGACCCCGGCTCGGTCTTGTACCAGCGGTCTTGAACGTGTCCAGCCATCAGGCAGCCTCTTCCATGAGGGTGGCGACCCAGGCGCGTACGTCTTCCGGGTCGTAGCGAAGGTGTCGGCCGACGCGGAAGCCCCGAGGTCCGGTGTCCTTCCGGCGCCACTGGTAGACCGTCTCGACAGGCACGCCGAGGAGGTCGGCCAGGTCGACCGGTGTCAGGTAGCGATCGGGCAGAGGCCGCTTCATGCCCACACCTCCGCGTGATCGAGGGCGGGCATGGCCGCCAGGGCTTCGCGTGCTGTGTCGCGGTTGAGCTTGAGGTCGCGGGCGATGGAGGCGGCGAGCCAGGATTCACCCGGGGTGTGGCCTTGCCCGGCGTACTCCCAGTGCGCGAGCACGAGCGTGGTGTCCTCGGTGTCGTCGTCCTGGTCGAGGTCGGGCAGGCCGCGTTCCCGGCGTTCTTGTTGGGCCCGCCAGTCGGCCCGCGCACCGCGTAAGGCCCCGAGCGTGGTCGAGTAGTGGGGGGTCTTGGTGGAGAAGTGGCCCCGGAAGCCGAGCATGTGCGACCAGTGCGCGAGCAGCCGATCGGGATAGGCGTCGTCCAGGTCCCAGCAGGCTTCGATCAGCCGCCGGGTGTGGTCGGGCAGTTCGGGATGGAGGTCCAGCTCCGAGAGTTCTCCGATGCGGCGGTCCAGGGTGCCGGTCGTCTCCGCCGCCTTGGTGGCGTACTTGGCGACGTAGGCGCCCACGGACCGTTCCGTGATGTCGGCCTGGTCCTCCAGGGCGCCGATGGGCTGGACATCGAGTTGGGTTCCCCAGCGCAGGGTTCGGGCGGGGAGTCGGCCGGCGGGCGCGAGCGGAACCGTCGCCCGTGCTGCGGCGGCGCGGATCGCGTCGTCGAGGAGTTCGACCGTCGCCCAGGCCGGGGCCGGGGTGACGGGTCCGTCCGGGCCATCGATCCGGATGATCGCGTGGAAGTGGACCGCACCGCGCTTCTGGAACTCTGCGACCTTCCCGAACGAGACCCGAGCCTCAGCCTTGCACGCGGCCTGCGTCAGCCCGGCGCGGGCGGCGACCTCGCGGCGCAGGTAGATCGTGAAGCGCTGCCACAGGGCCCCGGCATGGTTGTTCCACAGCACCGCGCCCGCGTAGTCGTAGCGCTCCGGATCAAGCGCCGTGCCCAGGGCAGGATCGTCCTCAGCGTGGGCGGCGCCGCAGCGACAGCGGCCGGACGAGGGGCGGTTGTGGACCGGACCGAACGACGGAGCGGTGAGCGTCGCGAAGCCACGGGGCCGCTCGGCCACGGTGGCGGGCACGCCTTTGCCGCCGACGAGTCCGGCCATGATCAGGTGGTAGGTGTCCCCGGCGTAGGTCCAGGCGCAGGACGGGCAGCGCGAGGCCCGGCGGTTGCCGCAGGCGATCCGCAGACGCCCGCCCGGCTCACTGCTGGTGGAATACTCGAAGAACTCCCCCGTCAGCGTGTCCACCGTCCGCGAATGACCACTCAGGTGAATGGGGTTCGCGCAGCCACCGGTACGGCGGACTTGTTCCTGCCAGCGCTCGAAGCCAGGCGAGCTGGCCACCCGCAGCAGGTCCGCGAGGGTGATCGGGTCGGTGCCCACGGCCGCCGCCACATCAGCGACAGCGGCCGGGGCCACAGGAAAGTGGTTCACGCAGCCACCTGCCCGAGCTGTTCGGAAAGGTCGCGGACCAGGGACTCCAGCGCGGCAACCCGCTGGGACAGCGAGACCACAGGCACGGGCCGGGTGAAGCCCAGTTCGTCGGGGGTAGCGCGGAAGACCGCGCAGAGCAGGACCTGATAGGTCGCTCCCGGCCGATGGGTCTCGTTCTCCCAACGGGAGACGAAGACCTTCAACGAGTTATCAGCGGCGATGTCCCAGCCCCAGTGCTCAGCCGTGAGAGTCAAGGCGCGCACGACCTTGTGCTGAGACCAGCCCCGCACCACTCGCGCTTGCCCGAGCGGGGTTTCCGGCGCCCGCAGGACACCAGACGGAGGCGGCTGTACGGAAGGAGCGGAAACGTCCGTCAGCGGTACGACTACGGAGGCAGTCATGCGGCGACCGCCTCAGAGGCCATGGCGGCCAGGTGCTGGCGGACAGGAGCCATTTCGCTTGCATCGAGCGAGAAGCGGATGATCCGGCTGTTGTCGAAGCGAGCACGGTGCTTCGCCCAGTCCTCAGAGGTGGTGATCTGGTCGGCGCATCGCTGCCAGAACACGACCAGGTCACACGTTCGCTCGATGAGCTGCGCCAGCCCCCAGCGGTTCGCGCCGTCAACCATGAACGCGGCGATCTTCGCGGGGTCCAGGTGGCGCAGGGATACGCAGTCGGAGGCGTACAGCGCCAGGATCAACGACACGTCAGGCAGGCTCGCCACAACGGCCGGAGAAAGTAACGCGGTTCGCGAAGCGGTGAGCGTCGCAGGCATGATGGGAACTCCCTTTGTGGGAAGTGCCCTGGGCGACGTTGTGATCTTGGCGGACGCACGTTGCCCGGGGCGATCTTGTCTGTAGTGGAGCAGCAATCTCAAGCTACCCGCAGAGAAACTGCGGGTCAACAGAAAAGCTGCGACTAGTAGAAGATCTCCGATTCTGCGATGCTTGAACGCAACAGGAGGAGGAGAGATGGTCAACTTTGGGTTGTTCGTCCGCTTCACGCTCAAGGACGGTGCGAGCGCGGACTTCGACGCTCTAGTCCGCGAGACCACCGCAGCGATTGAGGCGAAGGAGCCGAGGACGCTCGTCTACGCCTGCCACAAGGTGGAAGGTGCGCCGCTTGAGCGGATCTTCTTCGAGCTCTACGAGGATCACGCCGCCTTCGAGGAGCACGAGCGCCAGCCGCACACGCGCCACTTCCTGTCCGAGCGAAAGAAGTTCGTCCTCAAGACAGAGGTTGATCGAATGTCGCCGTACGCAGGCAAGTACCCGGCTGAGGCTCAGAAGTGACCGTGATCGACCCTCGCACTACCGGCCAGCGAATCAAGGAGCTGCGTCGTCAGGCCGAGATGTCCCAAAGCGATCTGGCGGCAGCGATGGGGCGTTCAGAAAGCTGGGTCTCCCAGGTTGAGCGGGGTGTGCAACCCGTTGAAAGGTTGTCGATCCTGCAAGCCCTGGCCGACGCGCTGGGGGTATCCGTACACGATGTCCGCCCCGACGCCGCAGCACCGGAAGAGCCGGAGCAGGTGCCGCAGCTAGTCAGCAATGACCTCGATGGCCTCCGTGTAGCTCTGACGGGGCACCCAGCGCTGGGAAGCCTCTTTAATGAGCCGCAGGGCGGCCCGGCAGAGACCGTGGCCGACTTCCGGTCGCAGGTCGAAGAGGCTTGGGTGCTCGCCCATGCGTCGAGCTATGCCGCGCTCAGCGACAAGCTGTCGGCCCTGTTGCCCAAGATCGAGGCCGCAGTACGCCGAGCGCCGGCCAGCGAGCGAACCGAACTTCACGCGCTCCGTGCACGCGCCTACCAGGTTGCCGCCGCCAGTTTCGTACGGCAGGACGAGGCAGATGCAGCGTGGGTTGCAGCGGACCGTGCGCTACAAGCCGCCGAGCTTGCCGGGCAGCCACTCGAAGTGGTCGCGAGCCTCTTCCGCATGGCACACGCCTTCATCCGGCAGCAGCACACCGAGCAGGCCGAGCAAGCAGCGGCCTCAGCCGTTAACGTGTTGGACCCACGAGCCGAGTCATCGGACTGCCCGCCACAGGAGCTGTCTCTCCTCGGGGCGATGAACCTCGTGCTAGCCGTGATCAATGCACGTGAGGGTAAGCGCTCCGCCACGCATGAGCACATCGCCCGTGCACGGACGATTGCCGCGCGACTCGGAGAGGACAGGAACGACTTCGACACGGAGTTCGGCCCGACGAACGTCGAGATCCACGCTGTGAGCACGGCGGTCGACCTTGGCGACGCGGGTCTGGCCCTGGACGTTGCCGAGCGAGTGAACGCAGCCAGGTTGTCGCCGGAACGCCAAGCCCGTTTCCTGCTTGACGTGGCGCGGGCACACGCGCAGCGGCGACACGTCGGCGATTCCGTTGCCGCTCTCCTCAAGGCCGAACAACTCGCGCAGGAGCAAATCCACTCCCATCACCTCGCCCGTGAGTTGATCCGTGATCTCGTCCAGCTCTCTGGCCATCGAGTGCCCAAGCCCTTGGCAGACTTGGCCGAACGAGCCGCTGCAACCTAGATCACCCAGGCGGAGCTGTTACAGGTTTCTCTACCTCTATCAAGACCCCGCGCACAGCGCGGGGCGCGCCGCCTCTGCGGCGCGGCCTGCCTCCTGTCTCCGCCCCGGCTGGCCGCGCCCGGCGGCGCGCTGCGTGCTCGGGGATGGGGAGGAAACCCGTTGTGGCTGGGGCGGTCGGCTCCACGGCTTTAGGCAGCCACTTTGGGGCGAGCCTCTAAGATCATGGCCCCGATTCGGGCTATTGCGGGCAGGCTAGGTGCTGCCCGAATCGCGGCCAGCGTAAGGGGCCATGATCACTCGCCCCAAAGCAGCTCCAGCCCAAAGCCGCTCCGCCGACCTAGTGGCGACCGCTAACCCATCTTGGCTGCGAGCTCGTCAAGGCTCATGAAGTAACGCGCATGGGTTCGAAGCAGATCGTCGCGCGTCCTCGCTGCCAGCACCACAATTTCGATGTTGGAGCGGTCACGATGGTGGCGCTCAGCTTCGAACCGCGCAGCAAGAGCGTCTCGCCGATGCTCAAATTGCTGCTCGCTAAGCAGCCGACCAGCAGAGCGGTCGTAAACGACGAGGACGTTAGTCATGGGACAAGCCTACCCAGGGCACTCCGGATTCAGTGGGCGCGATCTCCTTGATCCTTTCACGGAACCTGGCCAAGTCCTCTTGGACGTCTCTCCAGTGCGCTTGCACCTCCGGATCATCGCTGCTGACCCCTTCCGCTTCTGCCTCCTCCAACGCGTCGATCAGGTCGCTGAGCACTACCACCGACTTGACTAGAGCGATGTGCCACTGATGCCCCAACTCGCGCAGATGGCGAAAAGCCTTCATCTTCTCAGGACTGACGTCGGGAAGAACTTCCAGCTCGCCTGCAAGGCGGCTCGGCGGCTCCCCATAGCGGATGCCTCTCCCGAGTACATCCGCGAGCTTCTCGAACATGTCCGCCCACTCGTGCTGCCAACGGGTTCGAACCTGGATCTCGACGGACATGCCTTCCGGGTAAGCGATCACATGGACGGCACGATAACCATGGCTTGGCCCCGCCCGCCGATCCGTGACCTTTGGCCCCCGGTCCGAACCGGTGAACGCCTGCACAATCGTCGAGACAGCCGCATCCTGTGCCGCCCTGTTGGCGTCCAGAACGATGCGCATACCAGCGAGGTCCTGAATGCTCTTGAGCCACGAGCCTCCGTGACGCGCGAGCTTCTCCAGGATCGTGCCAGTGTTCTTCACGCGGCTTGTGGGCTCAAAGCCAAGATCGCGGACCACATCCAGAGCACGTCCCAGCATGTCGTCATAGGCCACTAGCAACTCGTTGAGCGCATCCAAGTCTTCGTCGGTCGGCTCCTCAGAAGTCACCAGACGCTCGCCAAGCCGCTGGATCTGAGACTTACTGAAAGGTAGAGGCACAGCACTGTTCTAGCAGAGCCGCAGCGGTCGCGTGGGCCGTCGCGGGGCCGTCCGAGGGCAGCCGAAGGCGACCAACGTTGACAACCGTCGACGGATAAGCCACAGGTCACAGCGTTGGTCGCTTAGGAGCCCCCAGGTCAGCGAGGCCCCACGTCACTTCTTCGGCTTCTGACCCCCACGTCCGCTCCCCCCTGAGCACGCACCAGCAAAGGCCCCCGTCCAAGGCGACGGGGGCCTTTGCTTTCGCGCACCGGGCGCGCGGGCGGAGGAAGCGGAAGGTCAGACGGCGACGGCTTCCCGGCCCGCCGTGAAGACCCTGGCGGTCTCCGCGACGCGGCGCCCGAGGTGCTCGGCGGTGGCGATGTCCGCCTTGTGCACGCCCTCGGGGCCCTCGTCGGCGTTGGTCTGGGCGCCGGCGCCCGAGAAGAAGCCGAGCCGGTTGAGGTCGTTCTCGGAACCCTCGGTGGTGTTCCAGCCGGGCTTGAGACCGAGGTTCACCCAGTGCATGGCGTGCTGGGCAGCGAGGGTCTGGAAGAACTGCAGCGTATGCAGCTTGTCGCCGCTCTTCGAGCCGGAGTTGGTGAAGCCGGCCGCCAGCTTGTTGTGCCAGGCGTCCGCGAACCAGCGCTTGGAGGTCTCCTCGGCGAACTGGTGGAAGGCGCCGGAGGCGGTCCCCATGTACGTGGGCGAGCCGAAGACGATCGCGTCGGAGGCATCGAGCAGCGCCCACTGCTCGTCGGTGATCCCGTCGACGTTGATCAGGTGGACGGTGGCGCCGGTGTCGGCAGCTCCGGCCCGGACGGCCTCGGCGACGACCGCGGTGTGGCCGTAGCCCGAGTGGTAGGCGATCGAGACTACGGGCGGAACAACAGGGGTGGTCACGGTGACGGCTCCTCGTGGTCGCTTCTGCTCAGTGGCGAGCAACAGAAGAAAAGCACTAACTTTCAGAAAGCGCAACCCTAGAGATAGCGCTGCCCGGGAGTATGCTGGCCGTATGGACAGCAGAGCGCAGCGGACCTGCGACGACCCGGCCTTCGATGTGTTCTCCCGGCAGTGCCCCTCGCGCAGCACCCTGGAGGACGTGACGGGGCGCTGGGGCAGCCTGACGATCGGCGCCCTGAAGGAGGGCGGCACGCTGCGCTTCAACGAGCTGCGCCGCCGGGTCGACGGGGTGAGCGAGAAAATGCTGTCCCAGACGCTGCACGCGCTGGAGCGGGACGGCCTCGTCAGCAGGCAGGCGCAGCCGACCAACCCACCGCGCGTGGACTATGACCTGACGCCGCTGGGGCAGGAGATCGCCGACCGGCTGCTCGCCCTGATCGAGCTGGTCGAAGGGCGCATGCCGGAGGTACTGACGGCGCGGTCGCGTTACGACGAGACGCGCGGCGGGCGCTGACAGCGCGGGCAGAAATAGCTGGAGCGGTTCATCCAGGGCCGCCGGCGCATCGCCGTTCCGCAACGCCGGCACGGCTCGTCCTCGCGCCCGTACGCGTCCAGGGACCGCTCGAAGTATCCGGACTCGCCGTTCACGTTGACGTAGAGGCTGTCGAAGCTGGTGCCACCGACGGCGAGCGCGGCGTACATGACGTCCCGCGCGTGGCCGAGGAGCTCGGCGGCCCGGGGGCGCGTGAGGGTCGAGGTGGGGCGCTCGTAGTGCAGCCGCGCGCGCCACAGCGCCTCGTCGGCGTAGATGTTGCCGACGCCGCTGATCAGCGACTGGTCGAGCAGGGCGCGCTTGACCGTCGTACGGCGCAGGCGCAGCGCCGCGCAGAAGGCATCGTCGTCGAAGGCCGGGTCCAGCGGGTCGCGCGCGATGTGCGCGATGACGTCGGGGAGCCCGTCGGGGGAATTGTCGTGCAGCGAGAGGCCGCCGAAGGTCCGCTGGTCGACGAAGCGCAGCTCCGTACCGAGGGCGTCGTCGAAGCGGACGCGGATGCGCAGGTGCTTCTCGTCGGTGGCGGCCTCGGGCTGTACGAGCAGCTGGCCGCTCATCCCGAGGTGGCCGAGGACCGAGGCGGCGGTGTCCTCGAGCGGCAGCCACAGGTACTTGCCGCGGCGGCGCGCGGCCCCGATGCGGTGCCCCTTGAGACGTACGGCGAAGTCCTCACCGCCGGCGAGGTGGCGGCGTACGGCCCGGGGGTGCAGCACGTGCACCTCGGAGACGGTACGGCCGGTGACCCAGCGCTCCAACCCGCGGCGTACGACTTCGACTTCGGGCAGCTCGGGCACGCATGCAGCATACCGCTGTGCCCCCTGCCGGAATGTGGCAGGGGGCACAGCGGGCCGTGCTCGCGTGACTCAGGCGGAGGCCTGGGCCGACGGCGTCGCGTCGTCGGCCGCGGCCGTCACGGGTGTCGCTTCGGCGGGGGCCTCGGCCGCCGCCGCGCGCTCGTCCGCGTCCGCGCGAATCGCGCGCCACGCGGACTCCGCCGCCTGCTGTTCCGCTTCCTTCTTGCTGCGGCCGGTGCCGGTGCCGTACGAGACACCACCGACGCGGGCAGCAGCAGTGAAGGTCTTCTCGTGGTCGGGTCCGGTCTCCGACACGAGGTACTCGGGAACACCGAGGCCCTCGCTCGCGGTGAGTTCCTGGAGACTGGTCTTCCAGTCCAGGCCCGCACCGAGGCTCGAAGACTTCTCGATCAGCGGATCGAAGAGCCGGTGCACCAGTTCCGATGCGGCTCCGAGACCCTGATCGAGATAGACCGCGCCGATCACCGCTTCAAGGGTGTCGGCGAGGATGGATGCCTTGTCCCTGCCACCCGTGCCCTCTTCGCCCCGGCCGAGCCGGATGAAGGAGCCGAGTTCGAGGCCGCGGCCCACCTCCGCCAGTGCACGAGAGTTGACCACCGCGGCCCGCAGTTTGGCCAGCTGGCCTTCCGGCAGATCGGGGTGGGTCCGGTACAGCGTGTCCGTGACCACCAGGCCGAGCACGGAATCCCCGAGGAACTCGAGGCGCTCGTTGGTGGGCAGGCCGCCGTTCTCGTACGCGTACGAACGGTGGGTCAGCGCGCGCACCAGAAGGGCGGACTCGAGCTGATACCCGAGCCGCCCTTCCAGAAGCGTGTGGGACGAGGCCGTGTTCTCCGCCGGCTTCTTGGCGTTGTCCGCCTTGGCGTCAGACATCGTGCCTCTCACCAGCCGCTCAGACCTCGAGGACCTGGCGCTTGTTGTACGTGCCGCAGCTCGGGCACGCAATGTGCTGGAGCTTCGGCTCCTGGCAACGCTCACACGAAACCAGGGTGGGGACCGCAGCCTTCCACTGCGACCGGCGGTGGCGCGTGTTGCTGCGCGACATCTTCCGCTTCGGAACAGCCACGGCTACTTCTCCTGCTTCTCGTCGACGCCCGACTCGGCGGCGTCGCCAATGTTGTCCTTCTCGCCGTCCTGGTTGGTCCCGGCGAGTCCTTGCAGTGCCGCCCATCGAATGTCGACGGCGTCATGGTTGTGATCGGGGTTCTCGTCCAGCCTGATTCCGCACTGCGGGCACAGGCCGGGGCAGTCCTCCCGGCACACCGGCTGCATCGGCAGTGCGAGCACTACCGCATCACGCAGCACGGACTCGAGGTCGAACAGACCGTCCTCGAGGTAGAGCGTGTCCTCGTCGTCCTCGTCGTCGTCGGCCGGTTCCGCTTTTGAGCGGCCACGGTCATCGGCGGCAGGGTACGAGAACATCTCCTGGAAGTCCGCTGCAACGTCGAGCTCCAGCGGCTCCAGACACCTTACGCACTCCCCCTCGGCCGTCGCACGGGCGGTGCCTGTGACAAGCACCCCTTCCATGACGGATTCGAGGCGGAGCCTGAGATTGACCGGCGCACCCTCGGGCACACCGATGACCCCGTCGATACCGAAGTCCTTGGGGGCCGCCACCGAGCGGGTCAGCCGCTGGAGCGCACCGGGACGCCGACCCAGCTCGTGTGTGTCGAACACGAGGGGGTTGCGGTGGTCGAGGTGGGCGTTCAGGGGTCTTCCTGCTTTCGGTTCGCTGTGGGGGGGCCGCCGTATCGCTGTCGCGGAACGCGAAGCGGGCAGCCGTGATCGCGGGCATACGCGCGACCGAAGAGCCAGGATACTTGACGCTTCGCCCAGGGCCCAATCGGCGCCTAGCGCCCCTGCTCGTACTCCCGCAGCTGATCGAGGTCGATCATGCTCGTGTCGAACAGGCTGGTCTCGTCGAGAGCACCCTGCTGCGCGGGGATCTGCCCGGGCTGCTGGGGCTGCCGGCCGTAGCCCTGCCCCTGGCCGTAGCCCTGCTGCTGGTACGCGTACGGGTCCTGCTGCTGGTACGCGTACGGATCCGGCTGCTGGGCGGCGTAGGGATCCTGGGGCTGCTGGTACGCGTAGGGGTCCTGCTGCTGCGGCGGCTGCTGGTACGCGTACGGGTCGTACGACTGCTGCGCGGGGATCTGCTGCGCCTGCTGCTGCTCGGGCATCGGCACGACGGCGTGCGGCTCGGCCAGGTCGGCGAGGAAGTCCGCGTCGCTGCTGCGCTGCGCGCCGGCCTCGTCCTGGGCCACCATGTGCGCGCCGAGGTCGTCCGAGGCCACCCGGCCGTGCAGCTTCTGCCGGCCGCGGCCGACCGCCTCGAGGGTCTTGGAGAGCACCGCCTCGAAGGCGCCGAGCTTGGTGTCGACGTACTCGTCCGCGCGCTGGCGCAGGGTCTCCGGGTCGTGGCTGCGCTCCGGGGCCTCCTCGTCGGCGTACCCCTGGTCGTCCAGGCCGGGGCCGCGGCCGAGCAGCTTCTCGCGGCCACGGTCGACGGAGCCGAGGGTCTTGGTGAGCACGACTTCGAAGTTCGCGAGCTTGGAGTCGACGTACTCGTCGGCCTCGGCGCGGATCTCCTCGGCGTCGCGGCGGGCCTCGGCGAGGATGCGGTCGGCCTCCTCCTGGGAGCGGCGGGCGACCTCGGTGTCGGAGATGAGCGAACCGCGCTGGGCGTGCGCGGACTCGATGATCCGCTCGGCCTCCTGGCGGGCCTGCTCGGCCAGCTGCTCGTGGCCGCCGATCAGCTCCTGCGCCTGCGCGAGGGAGCCGGGCAGGGCCTGGCGTACCTCTTCGAGCATCGAGAGCAGATCGGCGCGGTTGACCACGCACGAGGCCGACATGGGCATGGACCGGGCGCTGCCCACCGCTTCGACGATCTCGTCGAGCTTCTTCTGCACGTCCACCGTTTGCTCGCCACCTGTTCTTCCGGCTGGAGACGGACGGGACGACTGTACGGGCAGTCGGCCCTCGTCCGACACCTGGTGACGCTCCGTCAGATCGTCACTTCTTCGCGAGGCGCTCGGTGAGCGCGCCGAGGACCCTCGGGGGGACCAGGTGGGAGACGTCGCCGCCCCAGGCGGCGACCTCCTTGACCAGGCTGGAGGAGAGGAAGCTGTAGGTGGGGTTGGTGGGGACGAACAGGGTCTCGACGCCCGAGAGGCCGTTGTTCATCTGGGCCATCTGGAGCTCGTAGTCGAAGTCGCTGACCGCGCGCAGGCCCTTCACGATGGCCGGGATGTCGCGCTGCTTGCAGAAGTCGACGAGAAGGCCGTGGAAGGCCTCGACCTCGACATTGCCGAACTCGGCCGTGATCTCGCGGATCAGGTCGATCCGCTCCTCGACCGTGAACAGACCCTGCTTCGACTGGTTGATCATCACCGCGACGTGTACGACGTCGTACAGCTTGGAGGCGCGGGCAATGATGTCGAGATGTCCATTGGTGATCGGGTCGAATGACCCGGGACAGACTGCGCGGCGCATCTGTAGTCCCTCGCTCTCCGGTCCGGTCATGGTGCGTCTTCGCACGTAGAGGCGGCGCGACCGTACCAAAGCGTGCCCTCGCCGTAGCGACGGGCCCGCAGTGGCTCAAATCCCTTGGGCCAGTTGAACTGTCCACCTCTTGTGCTGCGCTCCACGGTGGCCATGGCATCGTCCGCGAGCCAGCCCTGAGTGCGGAGTGTGAGCAGGATCTCCCGAAGATCGTCATCGGTGACGGCGTACGGAGGGTCGAGGAACACCACGTCGTAAGGCGTCTCGGGCGCCGGGCCTGTCACGATTTGCTCTGCTTTGCCCGCCCGGACTTCGGCGCCGGGCAGGTCCAGGGTGCGGACGTTGTCCCGGACGGTGCGGGCGGCGCGGCTGTCGGCCTCGACGAGCAGGGCGTGCACGGCGCCGCGCGACAGTGCCTCCAGCCCCACGGCGCCCGAGCCGGCGTACAGGTCGGCGATCCTGATGCCCTCGAGCGTGCCGAGCAGCGACTCCCAGGTGGAGAACAGGCCCTCACGCGCGCGGTCGGATGTGGGGCGGGTGCCGTTGCCCGGCGGGACGGCCAGGCGGCGTCCGCCGGCCGTGCCGGCGATCACGCGGGTCATGGGTGTCGGGTCCTAGCGTCGTAGGTGCGTTGCCGGGTTCACGGCCGGTGAGCAGAACGGATACTGCTCCCCCATTGTCAGCCCTTGTCGAGGTACTGCTCCCTCTCCTTGTCGAGCAGGGCGTCCAGGGCCGTGCGCAGCTCCGGGAGCCGTTCGAGCTCGGGGTCGGCGGTGACGACGGCGACGGCCTCCTCCCGGGCAGCCACGATGACCTCTTCGTCGTCGATGACGGCGAGCATGCGCAGGGACGAGCGGACGCCGGACTGGGCCTGGCCGAGCACGTCGCCCTCACGGCGCTGTTCGAGGTCGATGCGGGAGAGCTCGAAGCCGTCGAGAGTGGCGGCCACGGCGGCCAGCCGGGCGCGGGCCGGGCTCGCCTCGTGCATCTCGCTGACCAGCAGACACAGCCCGGGGGCCGCTCCACGGCCGACCCGGCCGCGCAGCTGGTGCAGCTGCGAGACTCCGAAGCGATCGGCGTCCATGATCACCATGGCGGTGGCGTTGGGAACGTTCACGCCGACCTCGATGACGGTGGTGGCCACCAGGACGTCGACGTCACCCGCGGAGAACCGGCGCATCACGTCGTCCTTGTCGTCGGGCTGCATCCGGCCGTGCAGGACCTCGACGCGCAGGACCTCGAGGGGGCCGGCGGCGATCTGCTCGGCGATCTCCAGGACCGCGAGCGGCGGCCGCTTCTCCGGGTCCTCCTCGGCAGCACCGGCCTTCTTCTTGGCGCCCTTGGCTCCCTTGGCTCCCTTGGGGTCGTCCTCGTCGTCGCCGATGCGGGGGCAGACGACGTACGCCTGGTGGCCGTTCTCCACTTCTTCGCGCACGCGCTCCCACGCGCGGGCGAGGAAGTGCGGCTTGTCCTTGGCCGGGACGACGTGGGTGGCGATGGGCGAACGGCCGGCCGGGAGCTGGTCGAGGACCGAGGTCTCCAGGTCGCCGAAGACCGTCATCGCGACCGTGCGCGGGATAGGGGTCGCCGTCATCACCAGCAGGTGCGGGGGCTGCTTGCCCTTCGAGCGCAGGGCGTCGCGCTGCTCGACTCCGAAGCGGTGCTGTTCGTCGACGACGACCAGGCCGAGGTCGTGGAACTGCACCTTGTCCTCGATCAGCGCGTGGGTGCCGATGACGATCCCCGCCTCGCCCGTGACGAGGTCGAGCAGGGCCTGACGGCGGGTGGGCATGCCCATGGAGCCGGTGAGCAGGACGACCTTGGTGCCCTGCTCGGCGCCGCCGAGCATGCCGCCCTCGGCCAGCTCGCCCATCATCTCGGTGATCGACCGATGGTGCTGCTGGGCGAGGACCTCGGTGGGCGCGAGCATCGCGGCCTGGCCGCCCGCGTCGACGACGGCGAGCATGGCGCGCAGCGCGACCATCGTCTTGCCACTGCCCACTTCGCCCTGGAGGAGGCGGTGCATGGGGTGCTCGGTGGCCAGGTCGTCGAAGATCTCCTTCGTGACCCGCTGCTGGCCGTCGGTGAGGGTGAAGGGCAGCTTGGCGTCGAAGTCGTCGAGCAGGCCGCCGGGGACAGGGCGGCGGGCGACGGCCGGGAGCTGGGTGTCGGCGAACCGGCGCCGGGCGAGCGCGACTTGGAGGACGAACGCCTCGTCCCACTTGAGCCGGTCCCGCGCCTCGGCGATGTCCGCCTTCGTACCGGGCCGGTGGACCTTGCGGAACGCGTCGGGCAGGTCGGTGAGCCCGCGGCCCTCACGCAGGGCGGTCGGCAGGGGGTCGGTGATCTCCTGCCAGCCGGTGGCCTCCATCGAGGCCAGGACCACGTCGACCGTCTTCGCGATCTTCCAGCTCTCCATCTGGGCGCAGGCGGGGTAGAGCGGGATCAGCTGGTTCGCCCAGGCCTCGACGGCGTCGGCGCCGCTGTCCTTGCCGAGCATTTCGTACGCCGGGTGGGAGAGCTGGCGGATGTTGCGGAACATGCCGACCTTGCCCGAGAACATGCCGCGGCGGCCCGGCAGCAGTTCCTTCTGGTGGTGGTAGATCGACTTGCCGAAGAAGACCAGCTGGAGCCGTCCGCTGCCGTCGGTGAGGGTCACCTCCAGGCGCTGGCCCTTGCCGTTGTTGAAGCGCAGGACGCGCGCGTCGGCGACCTGTGCCACCACGGTGGCGTGCTCGTCGAGCGGGAGGTCGGCGAGCTGGGTCAGCTCGCCGCGCTCGGCGTACCGCCGGGGGTAATGGTGCAGCAGGTCACCGACCGTGTGCAGGTCGAGGTGCTCGGCCATCACCTTCGCGGTGGTGCCGCCGAGCGTCTTCTTGAGTGGTTCGTCGAGCGCGGGCACGGGATCCATTGCACACCACACCACTGACAACGGGCCACGCTCCCTCGCGGGAGGGCCCGTTTTCTCCCCTGGCGGGGAGAGGTCCCACCGGGCGGGGAAAGGGAGGTCTCCCCGGGCGGGGAGGTGGTGAAGTCTTCGCGGGCGGCGAACGGAAGGCGCTACTCGACGCCGATCAGCAGCGGGGACGACTGGCGGCCGCCGTCGTACGTCACCGTGTCCACCGCCAGGTGGGACTCGCGGACATGCGCTTCGAGGTACTCCGCCAGGCCCGCCGGCGCCGCCTCCCCCAGGACCAGGGTGACCATCTCGCCACCCGCCGCCAGCATGCGGTCCAGGACCGTGCGGGCCGCCGCCGTGAGGTCGGACCCGATCACGGCCACGTCGCCGTCGATCAGGCCGAGCACGTCACCGGCCTGGCAGATGCCCGCCATCGTCCACGACTGCCGCTCGGCGACGGTCAGTTCGCCGTAGCGGGTGGCGCCCGCCGCCGACGTCATCGCCACGACGTCCTCGTCGAAGCGCCGGTCGGGTTCGTGGACAGCGAGGGCCGCGATGCCCTGGACCGCGGCGCGGGTCGGGATGAGGGCGACCCGTACCCCTTCGGTACGGACCTGTTCCGCCGCAGCTGCCGCCGTGTGCCGCAGGTCGGCGTCGTTCGGCAGGAGGACCACCTCGCGCGCGTGGGCGCGCCGGATCGCCTCCGCCAGTTCCCCGCTCGCGGGCGGCTCCCCCGGACGCGCGAGCACCGTCGTCGCGCCGGCTTCCGCGCACAGTCCCGCGAGCCCCTCGCCGGGCACGACGGCCACGACAGCCCGCTGGGCCCGCTCCCGGGGCGGCGCGGCCCGGTCGGCGGCGAAGTGCGTGATGCGGATCCGGTACGGCCGGCCGGCCTCGACGCCCGCCTCCACGGCCGCGCCCGCGTCGTCCACGTGCACATGGACGTTCCACAGGCCGTCGCCGCCGACCACCACCAGCGAGTCCCCGAGCCCGTCGAGCCGGGTGCGCAGCCGGGCCACCGCCGCGTCGTCCGCCTCGAGCAGGTAGATCACCTCGAAGGCGGGACCGCCCTCCTGTGCCGCGTCCGCACACTCCGCGTCCGCCGGGCAGTCGTCGCCGACGGGCAGTGGCGCCGGCGCTTCCCTCTTGCGTACGGCGACGGCCTCGCCCGAGACGGCTTCCACGAGCGCGCCGAGCACGGCCACCAGGCCCCGGCCGCCCGCGTCGACCACACCCGCACGGCCGAGCACCGCAAGCTGCCGGGGGGTCTCGTCGAGCGCGGTGCGCGCCCCCGCGTACGCCGCGCGCACCACCTCGGTGGCGTCGCCGCCCGCCTGTTCGGCGGCCTCGGCCGCGGCCGTCGCGACGGTGAGTACGGTGCCCTCCACGGGGTGCGCGACGGCCTGGTAGGCCGATTCGGCGGCCCTGCGCAGGGCCCGGCGCAGTCCCTCCGCGTCGGCGGCCCGGTCCGAGAGCACCTGCGCCATGCCGCGCAGCAGTTGCGCGAGGATGGTCCCGGAGTTGCCCCGGGCGCCGATGAGGGCGCCGTGGGCCATGGCCCGTACCGCGTCGGCGAGAGCGGGAACCGAGGG
This sequence comes from Streptomyces sp. NPDC055287, assembly GCF_053646035.1. Taxonomy (NCBI): domain Bacteria; kingdom Bacillati; phylum Actinomycetota; class Actinomycetes; order Kitasatosporales; family Streptomycetaceae; genus Streptomyces; species Streptomyces sp. NPDC055287. Next base: position 49,844 of record NZ_JBSHNE010000029.1, read on the forward strand.
CTGCGCGGCGTCGGCGCCGGTGACGGTCTCGTGTGCGGTGAACACCGCTTCGACAGCCTGTACGGCGGATTCCACGGTCAGGTAGAGGTTGGTGCCGGTGTCCCCGTCCGCGACCGGATAGACGTTGATCGCGTCGATTTCCTCGCGGGCTCTGCCCAGCGCCTCGAGGGCCAGTGAGCACCAGGTGCGTACCGCGACGGCGTCGAGGGTCTGCGGCACCTGGCGTCCTCCTTGAGAGCGGGTTGAACCGCAGGGTAGTCGCGCGTCCCGCCATCTCGGTGGCGGGGGCGGACCCAGGGGGACGGGGCGGGGGGCCTCGGGAGCCATGGTAGTTTCGTTCTACGGGAGCAGCCGATGTATGCTGCTCCGGTTGCCCGATGAAAATCGGGACATTCCCCCGGCTACGCCACTCGATTCTTCGATCCCGGCATGCCGGGATCCACTGTAAGTGCATCTGAAGTCTTTGGAGTGACCCGTGGCTGCCAACTGCGACGTCTGCGGCAAGGGGCCGGGCTTCGGCAACAACATTTCGCACTCGCACCGCCGTACGTCTCGTCGCTGGAATCCCAACATCCAGCGCGTGCGTGCAGTGGTCGGTCGGACGCCGAAGCGGCTCAACGTCTGCACCTCGTGCATCAAGGCCGGCAAGGTCTCGCGCTGACGTATGCCAAGCGCGGCCACCTAGCTGGTTGCTTAAGAACCGGTCCACCCTCGTGGTGGGCCGGTTCTTTTGTGTCCGGACGCCCGTCAGATATGTCCGGACGCCTGTCGGCACCCCTGTCTCGACATCCGCTCCTCCGACGGTGACGCGCTCGCTCCCGGCGGCCCCCGCCCGCGCGCCCTCCTCGCTCTGCTGCTGCTGGACGCGGGCCGGGTCGTGGGCACGGACCGGCTGACCGACGGCCTGTACGGCGACGAGCCGCCGGCCGGGGCCGCCAACGCGCTCCAGTCCCAGGTGTCCCGCCTGCGCAAGCGTCTCGGCGTGACCGTCGAGTCGCTGCCGGCCGGCTACCGCCTCGTCGCGGACCCCGAGGACGTGGACGCGCACCGCTTCGAACGGCTGGCCCGCGCGGGACACCGGGCCCTCGCCGAGGGCGATCACGCGCGGGCGGCGGAGCTGCTGCGGGAGGCGCTCGGGCTGTGGCGCGGGCGGGCGCTCGCCGACCTGGCAGGGGTGCCGTTCGCCGAGGCGCAGGCCGCCCGGCTGGACGAACTGCGGCTGGCCGGCCCCGCCCTCGCCTCCAGCTCTCCCGGTACGGCGCCCGTGTCACCGTCGTCGAGAAGGCCCCCGCCCTGCGCGCCGGCGGCTTCGCCGTCGACTTCCGCGGCCATGTCCACCGCAAGGTCCTCCAGGAGCTCGGCATCTGGGACGAGGTCCACCGTCGGCAGACCCGCATGGGTGTGCAGAGCGTCGTCGACATCGACGGACGCCCGCGCGTCGATCTGCCCTCCGCCATGCTGAGCGGCGATGTGGAGATCTTCCGGGGCGATCTCTCCGCCATCCTGTACGAGCGCACCAGGGACACCGTCGAGTACGTCTTCGGAGACTCGATCGCCGGCATGACCGAGGACGCCGACGGCATCGACGTCACCTTCGACCGCGGGCGCGCCGCTTCGACCTCGTCGTCGGTGCCGACGGACTGCACTCGAGCACCCGTCGTCTCGCCTTCGGCGACGAGTCGCGGTACCTGCGCTTCCTCGGGTACTACGTCGCCGGCTTCGACCTGCCCAACCACCTCGGTCTCGACCGGACCGCGCGGATCTGCAGCGACCCCGGTCGCATGGCCTCCCTCGCCAACTACGACGGCGACCCCGACCGGGCCGGTGCGAGCTTCGTCTTCGCCTCGAAGCGGCTGGAGTACGAGCGGGGCGACCTCCCCCGGCAGAAGGAGATCCTCGCCGCGCGGTACGCGGACATGGGCTGGGAGACCCCGAAGATACTGGCCGCCCTCGACGCCGCCGATGGACTGTACTTCGACGCGATCGCGCAGATCCACATCGACCGGCTGTCCAGGGGCCGAGTGGTGCTGCTCGGCGACGCGGGTCACGGCGCGACCATGGGCGGCATGGGGACCGGCGCGGCGCTCGTGTGCGCCTACGTCCTGGCGGGTGAACTCGCCGCCGCGCGCGGCGACCAGCGCACCGCCTTCGCGGCGTACGAGGCGGAGGTCTCCGACTTCGCGAAGGGCTGCCAGAAGACGGCGGGGAACGCGGGCCCCTTCCTCGCGCCGCCCACCGAGAAGAAGATCCGGCAGCGCGACCGGGCGTACCGGATGATGAGTTCGCGGCTGCTCGCGGGGGTCTTCAAGAAGATCACCGAGAAGGCGGCGACGAACATCAGGCTGAAGGAGTACTCCTGAGGCGCCAGCCGTGGTCCACCGGGCCGATCCCGGACCCGAGCGCGAACCCGGCCGCGATCGCCTCCGTCACGTACTCCTTGGCGGCGGCGACGGCCTGCGGTATGTCGAGCCCCTTCGCCAGGCCGGACGCGATCGCGGACGCCAGCGTGCAGCCCGTCCCGTGCGTGTGGCGGTTGTCGTGCCGGGGAGCGCGGAGCCAGTACTCCTCGGTGCCGTCCGTGAGCAGGTCCACCGCGTCGCCCGGCAGGTGCCCGCCCTTGACGAGGACCCAGCGCGGCCCGAATTCGAGCAGCGCTCCGGCCGCCCGCCGCAGTCCGGCCTCGGATTCCACGCGTACGCCGGTGAGCTGGGCGACCTCGTCGAGGTTCGGAGTGGCGACGGTCGCCGTGGGGAGCAGCTTCGTCCGTACCGATTCCAGGGCGGAGGTGGCGAGCAGCGGGTCGCCGTGCTTGGAGACGCCCACCGGGTCGACGACCACCGGCGCGTCGGTGCCGGCGAGCAGCTCCGCGACCGTCTCGACGAGTTCGGCCGAGGACAGCATCCCGGTCTTCACGGCCTGTACGCCGATGTCGTCGACGACGCTGCGGTACTGCGCCCTTACGGCCTCCACCGGCAGGTCCCAGGCGCCTTGCACACCCAGCGAGTTCTGCGCCGTCACCGCGGTGAGCACGCTCATGCCGTGCACGCCGAGGGCCAGCATCGTCTTGAGGTCGGCCTGGATGCCCGCACCGCCGCCGGAGTCGGATCCGGCGACGGTGAGGACGCAGGGAAGTATTCGCATACGGGCGAATCTAGTACGCCCGGCCCCCGGGACCGGGCTACAGCCCCGTCTCGATGTCCCCGAAATGGTCGTCGCCGAAGTGGTCCCAGCCGCCCTTGCTCGTCCAGGGCGCCCCGTCGACCGTCACCTGCGGCAGCGCCGACGGGTTGAGGACCTCACCGATGATCTTCCAGCGGGCGGGCAGTTTCGTGTCCGGCGGGAATGTCGCCACGATCGCGTGGTCCTCTCCACCGGTCAGCACCCACTGCAGCGGGTCCACGCCCACCGCCTGCCCGATGTCCGACATCTGCGTCGGAATGTCGATGAGCCCGGACCGCAGATCGATACGGACCTTGCTGGCCTCCGCGATGTGCCCGAGGTCGGCGACGAGCCCGTCGCTGACGTCGGTCATGGCGGTGGCGCCGAGCCCGGCGGCAGCGGGGCCCGCGTGGTACGGCGGCTCGGGGCGCCGGTGGGCCTCGACGAAGGCGCGCGGTGAGCGGAAACCGCGGGAGAGGACGGCCAGACCTGCCGCCGACCAGCCCAGCCAGCCGGTGACCGCGACGACGTCGCCGGGCCTCGCCCCGGCCCGCGTCACGGGTTCGTGGTTGCGCAGGTCGCCGAGCGCGGTGATCGCCACGGTGATGGTCTCGCCGCGTACGACATCACCGCCGACGACGGCGGCGCCCGCGACCTGGCACTCGTCCCTGATGCCGTCCATCAGCTCGGTCGGCCAGCTCACGGGGAGTTCGGCGGGCACGACGAGCCCGAGAAGCAGCGCCGTCGGCACCGCGCCCATGGCGGCGATGTCGGCGAGGTTCTGGGCCGCCGCCTTGCGGCCCACGTCGTACGCGGTCGACCAGTCGCGCCGAAAGTGGCGTCCCTCGAGGAGGATGTCCGTACTCGCCACGACCCGCCGGTCGGGTGCGGCCACGACGGCTGCGTCGTCGCCGGGCCCCAGCCGTACCGCCGGGGTGGAGGTGAGCCGCGAGGTGAGCTCTCTGATGAGCCCGAACTCCCCCAGTTCGCCCACAGTGCCCTTCATGGATGTGCCCCTTCTGCCCCAGTGCGCTTGCGGTCGCGAGCCATCACTGCTGTAGGTACCGTCAACTCATACGTCAACTTCTGGTCTCCGTACGCCACGCTCCGTACGCCGACGGCCGCGCAAGTCTCCCCGCTGCCCGCGACGCTGCGATACGGTGGCGTCTCTTTATCTCCCACATGATCCTCGTGGCCGCCCTGGAGGTTCCGTGGTACAGGCGTACATCCTTATTCAGACCGAGGTGGGAAAGGCGTCGTCCGTCGCCGAAACCATCGGCAAGATTCCGGGAGTGATCCAGGCCGAGGACGTGACCGGACCCTATGACGTGATCGTGCGGGCACAGGCCGACACGGTCGATGACCTCGGTCGGCTGGTGGTCGCCAAGGTCCAACAAGTGGACGGCATCACCCGCACTCTGACCTGCCCGGTCGTGCACATCTAGCCCCGTCTACTCTTGGCCGGTGACTTCCTCTTCCCGCCGGCTCGTGTCGCATTCCTCGGTGTCGGCGTTGTCGTCGTTGTCGTGCGCCGCGCTGCTCCTCGCTGCCGTCGGCTGCTCCCTCACGGACGATGCCGTCGCGGTCCCGGTTCCCACCCCGGCCCCGGAAGAGGCCGGGGTGTGCCGGTCACTGCACCGTGAGCTGCCGGACGCCGTCGACGGGCAGAAGCGGCGCACCGCCGACCCGGAGTCGGACCTCACCGCCGTATGGGGAGATCCGGCGATCGTACTGCGCTGCGGCGTCCCGCGGCCGGAGAAGATGAACGATCCGGCGGCGCAGGGAGTGGAGGCGGACGGCGTCAACTGGATGCTGGAGCGGCAGCAGGACGGCCGCCCGCGGTTCACCACGACCTACCGCGAGGCCTACGTCGAGCTGACCCTCCCCGCGAAGTACGCCCACGACGTGACGCCGTTGGCGGCCTTCGCGGAGCCGGTGAAGAAGTCGGTGCCGAAGAGCCTGTAGTACCGGCCCTCCGGCCCCGTATCGCTAGCGCAGGCCCGTAGGGCGGCGCAGCGCGGCCTGGATCAGACGGTCGACAAGCTCCGGGTAGGACACCCCGGTCTCCTGCCACATCCGCGGGTACATGGAGATCGGCGTGAAGCCCGGCATGGTGTTGATCTCGTTGATCACGAACTCGCCGCTGTCGAGCAGGAAGAAGTCCGCGCGCACCAGGCCCTCGCAGGACGCGGCGTCGAACGCCTCGACGGCGAGCCGGCGCACCTCGGCGGTCTGCTCGTCGGTCAGCGGCGCGGGCACCAGGCCGGCCGCCGAGTCGATGTACTTCGCCTCGAAGTCGTAGAAGTCGTGGGAGGTGACCGGCGGGATCTCGGCCGGCACGCTCGCGCGCGGGCCGTCCTCGAACTCCAGCACACCGCACTCGATCTCACGGCCGCGCAGCAGCGACTCGACGAGGATCTTGGGGTCGTGGCGCCGCGCCTCCTCGATCGCCTCGTCGAGGCCCGAGAGGTCGTCGACCTTGGTGATGCCCATGGAGGAGCCGCCACGGGCGGGCTTCACGAAGAGCGGCCAGCCGTGCTCGCCGGCGAAGTCGACGATCTTCTTGCGGGCGGCGGCGGGGTCGTTCTCCCACTCGCGGGGGCGGACGACCTCGTACGGGCCGACCGGCAGCCCGAAGGAGATGAACACCCGCTTCATGTACTCCTTGTCCTGGCCGACGGCCGAGGAGAGCACCCCGGAACCGACGTACGGGACACCGGAGAGCTCCAGGAGGCCCTGGAGGGTGCCGTCCTCGCCGTACGGGCCGTGCAGCATGGGGAAGACGACGTCGACCTCGCCCAGCGCCTTGGGGACCGAGCCGGGCTCGGTGTAGACCACTTCGCGGACGCTCGGGTCGACCGAGAGCACCACGCCGCCCTCGGTCGATTCGGCGAGGTTCTCGACGCTCGGCAGGGTCCGGTCGGCGATGGCCATCCGGTCGGGCTCGTCGGCGGTCAGCGCCCAGCGGCCGTCCGTCGTGATGCCGATGGGCAGTACGTCGTACTTCTCGCGGTCGATGGACCGCAGTACGGCGCCGGCCGTGACGACCGAGATGGCGTGCTCGGAGCTGCGGCCGCCGAAAACGACGGCCACGCGCGGCTTGCGGGGCTCCTGCGCGGGGCTCTGGGGGAGGTTCTCGCTGCTCATATCGCGTTGAGGGTACCTGGTAGTAAGGGCGGAGTCAGCGGCGCTCGGGCTTGGCGCTGCGTGACATCAGCTCCTTCAGAGCGACGATCGGCGGCTTCCCGTTGTGGACGATGTCGACGACCGTGTCCGTGATGGGCATGTCGACCCCGTGCCGACGGGCCAGATCGGCCACCGACTCGCAGGATTTGACGCCCTCGGCGGTCTGCCGGGTGACCGCGATGGTCTCTTCGAGCGTCATGCCCCGGCCGAGGTTGGTGCCGAAGGTGTGGTTGCGGGAGAGCGGCGACGAGCAGGTGGCGACCAGGTCGCCGAGTCCGGCGAGTCCGGAGAAGGTGAGCGGGTCCGCGCCCATCGCCAGGCCCAGGCGGGTCGTTTCGGCGAGGCCTCGGGTGATGAGCGAGCCCTTGGCGTTGTCGCCGAGGCCCATGCCGTCCGCGATGCCGACCGCCAGGCCGATGACGTTCTTGACGGCGCCGCCGAGTTCGCAGCCGACGACGTCGGTGTTGGTGTACGGGCGGAAGTACGGGGTGTGGCAGACGGACTGGAGGCGGGTGGCCACCGACTCGTCGCTGCACGCGACGACCGCGGCGGCGGGCATCCGGGCCGCGATCTCCTTGGCGAGGTTGGGGCCCGTGACCACCGCGACCCGCTCGGCGGGCGCCTTGGCGACCTCCTCGATGACCTCGCTCATCCGCTTGGCGGTGCCGAGTTCGACTCCCTTCATCAGGGAGACGAGGACGGTGTCGGCCGGCAGCAGCGGCGCCCACGCGGCGAGGTTGCCGCGCAACGTCTGCGAGGGGACGGCGAGCACCGTGAAGTCGGCGCCCTCGGCGGCCTCGGCCGGGTCGGTGGTGGCCCGCAGCCGGGCGGGCAGTTCGACGCCCGGGAAATAGTCGGGGTTCGTACGGCCGTTGTTGATGGCGTCGGCGACTTCGGCGCGGCGGCCCCACAGGGTCACCTCGCAGCCCGCGTCGGCCAGCACCATGCCGAAGGCCGTGCCCCAGGAGCCTGTTCCGAATACGGCCGCCTTGACCGGCTGGCGTGTCACTTTGCGTTCTCTCCCTCGGCTTTGCGCCGCTGCTGCGCGCGGGCCCTGCGGTGGTCGTACGGCTGGGCGGGCGCGGCCTCGCCGCGCAACTCGGCGAGCTGCTCCGTGATGGCGGCCATGATGGCCTCCGTCGCCTCCCGCAGCACTTCGGGCGTCGGTTCCTTGTCGTAGAACCGGTTCAGGTCGACCGGCGGACCGGCCCGCACCTGAAGCGTCTTGCGCGGGAAGAGCCGAAGCTTGTTCTCCTTGGCGTACGGCGGCATCGCCAAGTTGGCGCCCCACTGGGCGACCGGGATGACGGGGGCCTTCGTCATGAGGGCCACGCGCGCCGCTCCGGTCTTTCCGGCCATCGGCCACATGCGGGGGTCGCGGGTGAGCGTTCCCTCGGGGTAGAAGGCGACACATTCGCCGCGTTCGATGGCGTCGACCGCCGCGCGGAAGGCGTCGAGTGCGTTGGTGGTCTCGCGGTAGACCGGGATCTGGCCCGTACCCCGCAGCATCATCCCGACGAACGGGGTCTTGAAGAGGCCCGCCTTGGCCAGCAGCCGGGGCACACGTCCCGTGTTGTACTGGAAGTGCCCGTAGGAAAGCGGGTCCAGGTACGAGTTGTGATTGACCGCGGTGATGAATCCGCCCTCGGCCGGAATGTGCTCCATTCCGCGCCAGTCCCGCTTGAACAGAACCACCAGCGGCGGTTTAGCGATGACCGCCGCCAGGCGGTACCAGAAGCCGATTCTGCGGCGGGACACTCGGACACCTTCCTCTAGGACCGGGCTGCTTGGTGCTGGTGCGCCTGGTCAGCCGCACAAGTGTCGCCCCAGGTCCCCTGTCTGTCGAGAACACCGTACGCCCCGGGCGGGGCCCCGGACCCCCTGCCCGCCGTACGGGCAGGCCACAATGGGGCCCGACGCGCACTGGACGGAGGGCTGGCCACTGAACACGCTCCGGGCCGCTCCGTGGTCCCTGGTCGTCCCCCTGAAGCCCCTGTTGCTGGCCAAGAGCAGGCTCGCCCCGGCGGCGGGCGACGCGTTGCGCCGGAAGCTCGCTCTGGCCTTCGCCGAGGACACCGTGGCCGCCGTGCTGGCCTGCGCGGCCGTACGGGATGTGGTGGTCGTCACGGACGACGGGCCCGCGGGTGCCGCCCTGGCCGCCCTCGGCGCGCGCATCGCGCCGGACGCCCCGGCCGCGGGCCTCAACGCCGCCCTCGCGCACGGTGCGCGCACCGTGCGCGCGCTGCGGCCGGGCGCGGCCGTCGCGGCGCTGAATGCGGATCTGCCCGCACTGCGGCCGGCCGAATTGCAGCAAGTGCTCGATTACGCCGCCGCATTTCCCCGCGCATTTCTGGCTGATGCGACCGGAATCGGTACGACGTTGCTTTCCGCATCGCCGGGGGTGGAATTGGCGCCGTTCTTCGGCGGCCCTTCGCGTGCCCGGCATTCGGCGGCGGGCGCGCGGGAAATACCGCTCGACGGAGTCGATTCCGTACGCCGGGACGTGGACACCGGAGACGATCTGCGGGAGGCGCTGGCGCTCGGCGTGGGCCCGCGCACGGCCCGGCTGAGCGCGGCGGTCACCGGCAGATACGCTGCGGTCATGCAGGCGACCGCTTACACGTACGACTCCGAGACCCGCAGCGGCAGTGTGCTGCTCGACGACGGCACCCCGGTGGACTTCGACTCCACGGCCTTCGACGCGGGCGGCCTGCGGCTGCTGCGCCCGGGGCAGCGGGTGCGCATCGAGGGTGAGGGCGACGGCGCGGACCTGCGCATCACGCTCGTGACGCTGCAGACCTTCTGAGCCCCGGCCCCCGGACACACCGCGGGCCGGGCTCCCCGGAGGGAGCCCGGCCCGGCGCGTGATCCTTGCTGCCCCTGTTACTTCCCGGCAGCGGTCTTCTTTGCGGTGGTCTTGCGCGCCGTGGCCTTCTTGGCCGGCGCCTTCTTCGCGGTGGCCTTCTTGGCCGGTGCGGTCTTCTTTGCGGTGGTCTTCTTGGCGGCGGGCGTGGCCTTCTTGGCGCCGGCCGTCTTCTTCGCCGTCGCGGTGGCCTTCTTGGCGGTCGCGGTGGTCTTCTTGGCGGCGCCCGCGGTCTTCTTCGCCGGGGTCGCCTTCTTCGCCGCGGCGGTGGTCTTCTTGGCCGGAGCCGCCTTCTTCGCCGGGGTCGTCTTCTTGGCGGCGGCCCGCTTGGTGGCGGCCTTCTTGGCCGCCGACTTGGCAATGGTGGGGGCCGGACCCGAAAGGCTGCCCTTGGGGGCCTTCTTGACGGCGACCTCGCCTCCCTTGGGGAGCTTCTTCGAGCCGCTGACCAGGTCCTTGAAGCCCTGACCGGCGCGGAAGCGCGGAACGGAGGTCTTCTTGACCCGTACCCGCTCGCCCGTCTGCGGGTTGCGGGCGTACCGGGCCGGACGGTCGACCTTCTCGAACGATCCGAAGCCGGTGACCGACACACGGTCGCCGGCGACCACTGCACGGACGATCGCGTCGAGTACCGCGTCGACCGCGTCCGCGGCCTGCTGACGGCCGCCGACCTTGTCTGCAATCGCTTCTACGAGCTGCGCCTTGTTCACGTCTTCCCCTTCGGAGACATTGCCAGAACGAATGTGTTCAAGCTTTTTCGCACGTTAGGCAGATATATACCGCAAATCAAACACGAAACGGGCTAATCACCCTAGTGCCGCAACGAAGTAGACCTTGAGGACTTCCACAGGTCTCAGTCGCCTTCAGGGAATCGACCCTCATCGAGGTCCTTCATCAACCTGTCCAGGCGCCTTGCCGCATCGGCGAGATCGTGTTTCGCCGCAGCCGTTATGACCAGCAGCTTCCGGGTCAGCGCCATCCGTACGCCCTCCGGGACTTGCAGTGTGCGCACCCTTGTGTGTGCTTCTTTCAACCGGCCCGCGACTGCCTCATAGAGCTCGAGTTGGCTGTCGCGTCCCATGCACCGATTGTGCCATCTGGGGCGAGTTGTCGCCTCCGGCGGGGGCAACTAATGCAATCCGGACGTCCAAAAGACGTCCTGGACACAGACGTTTCCTCGTTCATGTCCCTCGTGTACCACGGGAGTTGGGGCACAAACACGCAGTTGCCCCCCACCGCGAACGGCAGGGGGCAACGGAGTGACGGAAGAGGGTCAGACCTGCACCGTACTGGGCTTGAACGACGGCCTGCCGGCCTCGTAAGCGGCGATGGACGGCTCGTTCTGGAGGGTGATGCTGATGTCGTCGAGACCGTTCAGCAGCCGCCAGCGGGCGTTCTCGTCAAGCTCAAAATCGGCCGTAATGCTTCCGGCACGGACTTGACGGTCCTCGAGGTCCACGGTGATCTCCGCCGTGGGGTCGGCCTCGACCAGATCCCAGAGCGCGTCCACGGTCTTCTGGTCCAGTACGACGGTCAGCAGGCCGTTCTTGAGCGAGTTACCGCGGAAGATGTCGGCGAACCGCGAGGAGATCACGGCTTTGAAGCCGAAATTCTGCAGGGCCCACACGGCGTGCTCACGGGAGGAGCCCGTACCGAAGTCCGGACCCGCCACCAGCACCGTGGCACCTTCCCGCTCGGGGCGGTTGAGCACGAACTGCGGGTCCTTGCGCCAGGCCTCGAACAGCCCGTCCTCGAAACCGTCGCGGGTGACCTTCTTCAGCCAGTGCGCCGGGATGATCTGGTCGGTGTCGACGTTGCTGCGGCGCAGCGGAACGGCCCGGCCGGTGTGTGTGGTGAAAGCTTCCATGGCCATGCTGCTCAGGCCTCCACGAGCGTCGGAGCGTCGGACAGGTCGACGGGCGCGGCCAGGTGGCCCAGCACCGCCGTGGCGGCGGCGACCTGCGGCGACACCAGGTGGGTACGGCCGCCCTTGCCCTGCCTGCCCTCGAAGTTGCGGTTGGAGGTGGACGCGGAGCGCTCACCGGGCGCCAGCTGGTCCGGGTTCATACCCAGACACATCGAGCAGCCCGCGTGCCGCCATTCGGCCCCGGCGGCGGTGAACACCTTGTCCAGGCCCTCTTCGATCGCCTGGAGAGCGACGCGCACGGAACCGGGAACGACCAGCATCCGTACACCGTCGGCGACTTTGCGGCCGTCCATCAGGGCCGCCGCGGCCCGCAGGTCCTCGATCCGGCCGTTGGTGCACGAACCTACGAAGACGGTGTCGACCTTGATCTCGCGCAGCGGCTGCCCCGCGGTCAACCCCATGTATTCCAGGGCCTTTTCGGCGGCGAAGCGCTCCGAAGCGTCCTCGTACGAAGCAGGGTCGGGGACGTTCGCCGACAGCGGCGCGCCCTGGCCCGGGTTGGTGCCCCAGGTGACGAACGGCGCCAGCTCGGCGGCGCCGATGACGACCTCGGCGTCGAAGACGGCGTCGTCGTCGGAACGCAGCGTCTCCCAGTAGGCGACTGCGGCGTCCCAGTCCTCGTCCTTGGGGGCGTGGGCACGGCCCTCGAGGTAGTCGAAGGTGGTCTTGTCGGGGGCGATCATGCCCGCCCGCGCACCGGCCTCGATCGACATGTTGCAGATGGTCATCCGGGCCTCCATCGAGAGCTTCTCGATGGCGGAGCCGCGGTATTCGAGTACGTAACCCTGACCGCCGCCGGTGCCGATCTTCGCGATGATCGCGAGGATCAGGTCCTTGGCGGTTACGTCGGCGGGCAGTTCGCCCTCGACCGTGATCGCCATGGTCTTCGGCGGGGCCATGGGCAGCGTCTGGGTGGCCAGTACGTGCTCCACCTGCGACGTACCGATGCCGAAGGCCAGCGCGCCGAACGCGCCGTGCGTGGAGGTGTGACTGTCACCGCAGACCACGGTGGTGCCCGGCTGAGTCAGGCCCAGCTGCGGTCCCACCACATGGACGACGCCCTGCTCGACATCGCCGAGCGGGTGCAGCCGTACACCGAAGTCGGCGCAGTTCTTGCGCAGCGTCTCCAGCTGTACCCGGGAGACCGGGTCCGCGATCGGCTTGTCGATGTCGAGGGTCGGGGTGTTGTGATCCTCGGTGGCGATGGTGAGGTCGAGCCGCCGCACCTGGCGGCCGCTCTTGCGGAGGCCGTCGAAGGCCTGCGGGCTGGTCACCTCGTGCAGCAGGTGCAGATCGATGAAGAGGAGGTCCGGCTCGCCCTCGGCGCGCCTGACGACATGGTCGTCCCAGACCTTCTCCGCAAGTGTCCTACCCATCGCTTTCCCTTCGGCCGGCGTCTTCGCCGGCCCATCTAGAGATCGGATCGCCCCCGCCCGCACCCCCGTACGGGGCGGTGGCTGCTGAGCCGTTGTGCGGCCTCCCCTACAGATTCGCAAGTTCCCGGAAAAATTGAACTTGCGTTTCACAGAGTGAGACGCGAGTATCGACGCATGGACAACTCTAGCGGCGTCGGCGTTCTCGACAAGGCAGCTCTGGTACTGAGCGCACTGGAGTCCGGTCCGGCCACCCTCGCCGGGCTGGTCGCGGCGACAGGGCTTGCACGACCCACGGCACATCGCCTTGCCGTGGCACTGGAACACCACCGGATGGTGGCGAGGGACATGCAGGGCCGGTTCATCCTGGGCCCGCGGCTGTCGGAGCTGTCCGCGGCGGCGGGCGAGGACCGCCTGCTGGCCACGGCGGGACCCGTACTCACGCACCTGCGCGACGTGACGGGCGAGAGCGCGCAGCTCTACCGCCGGCAGGGCGACATGCGTATCTGCGTCGCGGCGGCCGAGCGGCTGTCCGGACTGCGGGACACCGTCCCGGTGGGCTCCACGCTCACCATGAAAGCGGGCTCGTCCGCCCAGATCCTGATGGCCTGGGAGGAGCCCGAGCGCCTGCACCGCGGCCTCCAGGGCGCCCGCTTCACGGCGACCGCCCTGTCCGGTGTACGCCGCCGGGGCTGGGCCCAGTCGATCGGCGAGCGCGAGCCGGGCGTGGCGTCGGTGTCGGCGCCCGTGCGCGGACCGTCCAACCGCGTGGTCGCGGCCGTCTCGGTATCCGGACCCATCGAGCGGCTGACCCGCCACCCGGGTCGCATGCACGCCCAGGCGGTCATCGACTCGGCAGCGCGCCTCTCGGAGGCGCTGCGGCGCTCGGGCGGCTGAGCCGGGGCCAGCCCCCGGAACCCCGGACGCCCTGTGGGTATGCCCTCAAGCCCCGGAGGGGCTGGATGTGCCCGCTGCGCGGAACTTTCCCGCTCAGCGGCGATCTCCAGCCCCTCCGGGGCTGGCCGGTTACCGGTCACAGGCCGGCGGACTCGTCCCAGCCGCCGACCGGTGTGATCCGAGGAACTCCGGCCCGGACAGATCGAGTTGGATGTCTCCCCCGACCTGCTCCACCGCTTTCAGGGCAAGAGGTCCCAGTCCGCCGCTCCTCGGCGACAGACGCGGAGGCTTCGATGCGCGGCCCGGCGTACCCGTCGCCCACGCGAAAAGGCCCCCCGCGATGCGGAAGGCCTTCTTCGACGTACCCCCGACCGGATTCGAACCGGCGCTACCGCCTTGAGAGGGCGGCGTGCTAGGCCGCTACACAACGGGGGCCTTGCAGACTGCTGCATGTACTACGACAGCTCCTGCGAGCTGGGCTACCAGGACTCGAACCTAGACTAAGGGAACCAGAAACCCTCGTGCTGCCAATTACACCATAGC
>NZ_JBSHNE010000029.1:63889-79656 GCF_053646035.1 Streptomyces sp. NPDC055287
ATGTACTACGACAGCTCCTGCGAGCTGGGCTACCAGGACTCGAACCTAGACTAAGGGAACCAGAAACCCTCGTGCTGCCAATTACACCATAGCCCACCAAAACGCAACCCCCTGGTGGGGGTTTGTTTGGTTTGCGCTTCCCGGCCGGACCTTTCGGCCCTCTCGGGCGGCGCAGAAGGAACATTACCCGAAGGTGGACGGCGCTCCAAAACGGGTATCGCCCCGCAACAGCCCAGGTAGCTGCTCAAGCCCGGTGATCCTGACCAGCTCCGGACGGCCGCCCAGTCCGCCGCGGTCGAGCCAGATGCCCATGAGTCCCGCGTCGACGGCACCCCGGGCGTCGATGTCGGGCTGGTCACCGACGTACGCGACCTCGCACGGAGGCAGGCCGAGGGCATCGCAGGCGGCGTGGAACGCCTCGACGGCGGGCTTGGAGCAGCCCAGCTCGGCGGCGCACAGCAGCACCTCGAAGCGGTCGCGTACGCCGAGGACGCGCAGCTTGCGGTCCTGGTTGTGGATGCTGGAGTTCGACAGGACAGCGTGACGGTAGTCACCCGCGAGCAGGTCGAGCACCGGGACGGCGTCGGGAAAGAGCTCCCACGCGGCCTCGTAGTGCGCGACGTACCGCCCGAACCAGGCGTCCGCCTCGGCGTCGGTGAGCACGGGGGCCGCGAGGAAGTCGCGCACCCGGTCCCGGCGCTGATCCTCGAAGGTGCGCCCGCCGTCCTCGAAGCGGCGCCAGTGGAAGGCCGTGAGCTCCTTCCATCGCGCCAGCGCGTCCTCGACGGTGCGGTAGCGGTCGAGCAGTCCCTCGACGGCGAGATGGGCGCCCAGGGCGGCGGTGTCGGCGCGGGCGTAGTCGAAGAGGGTGTCGTCGACGTCCCACAGGACGGCGCGGATGGCCATGGGGCCCAACGTACGCGCGAGGGACGCCCGACGCGGCCGGAACCCTGCATTCCCATTGGAACTCAGAGTTCCATTTCTGACCCTCGGGGAATTCTCTTGGCTTATCTGTGGCAATGAGCATGCGAGCCGGTCAGGGCCGGCCGGTGAAGAGCAACGCCGCCTCTTTCTGCGACGGCAACATGCAGGTCGCCCTCCAGACGTACAACGAGATCGCCTCGCTGGGCGTCGGCCTGATCGGCCAGAACTGCCGCATGTCCCACTGGCGCGGGGCTGCGCGCTTCCCGGACTCGGCCGGGGCGAAATCCTCGTTCTGTACGGAACGCGAGGCGCCGAGAAGAAGTCCGGACCCGTCGGATACAAGGGAAGGCGAATTCTGGTGAAAGGCTGCCTCGGGCAGGCCGTCAAGGACTTCCGGAAGGACTGCGACTACCTCGAGGTCGGCGCGGCGGCGACTCGAATATCGGCCGCTCGATCTGTTCGAGGTGAGGAATTCGGCAAGGGGCCGGTGACGGACGAGGAGGCGATCGCCCGGGCCGATGTCGCCCGCAAGAACGACACCGGGCTGCCCGAGACCTGGCTCGCGGTGGAGTCCCGGCCTCAGGAAACGACGATCGCCAAGGACGCCGTCGTGCTCCGGAGGCTGCGCGGGCCGCACGAGAAGAGGGTCGCCGCCGCGCGGGCGATCGTCGCCGAGGGCTGAACCGTCCCGCGCCCGGACGCCACGAGGCCCGGACCCTCATGAGGTCCGGGCCTCGTCGGCGTGTCGGGGCGCTCAGCCCGCCAGCTTCGCCAGCGCCGCGTCGATGCGGGCCAGGGTCTTCTCCTTGCCCAGGATCTCCAGGGACTCGAAGAGCGGCAGGCCGACCGTGCGGCCGGTGACCGCGACGCGGACCGGGGCCTGGGCCTTGCCGAGCTTCAGGCCGTGCTCCTCGCCGGCGGCCAGGACGGCCTCCTTGAGGGCCTCGGGGCTGGTCCAGTCGGCCGCTTCGAGCTTGGCGCGGGCGGTGGTGAGCAGCGGTACGGGCTCACCCTTCATCGCCTTCGCCCAGGACGTCTCGTCCTCGACCGGCTCGTCGAGGAACAGGAAGTCGACGTTGGCGGTGATGTCGGACAGGACCGTCACGCGGGTCTGGGCGTGCGGGGCGATCCGCTCGAAGGCCGCGCGGTCGAACGATTCCGGCTTCCAGTTCGCGTACGGCGCCTTCAGCCACGGCTCGCACGCCGCCGTGAACTCCTCCACGGAGAGCTTGCGCAGGTGCTCGGCGTTGATGTGCTCGCACTTCTTCAGGTCGAAGCGCGCCGGGTTGGCGTTGACGTCCTTGATGTCGAAGGCCGCCACCATCTCCTCGATCGTGAAGATGTCGCGGTCCTCGGCGATCGACCAGCCCAGGAGGGACAGGTAGTTCAGCAGGCCCTCCCGGAGGAAACCGCGCTCGCGGTAGAGGTTGAGCGAGGCCTCCGGGTCGCGCTTGGAGAGCTTCTTGTTGCCCTCGCCCATGACGTACGGGAGGTGCCCGAACTGCGGGATCTCCTTGGCGATGCCCAGCTCGATCAGCGCCTTGTAGAGCGCGATCTGGCGCGGGGTGGAGGACAGCAGGTCTTCGCCGCGCAGGACGTGGGTGATCTCCATCAGCGCGTCGTCGACGGGGTTGACGAGCGTGTAGAGCGGGGCGCCGTTGGCGCGGACGATGCCGTAGTCCGGGACGTTGTCCGGGTTGAACGTCAGCTCACCGCGGACGAGGTCCGTGAAGGTGATCGGCTCGTCGGGCATCCGGAAGCGGACGATGGCCTCACGGCCCTCGGCCTTGTACCGCTCGATCCGGTCGGCGCTGAGGTTGCGGCAGGTGCCGTCGTAACCCGAGGGCTTGCCGGCGGCGCGGGCCGCGTCGCGGCGGACCTCCAGCTCCAGGGCGGTGCAGAAGCACTCGTACGCGTACCCGCCCGCCATCAGCTTCTGGGCGACGTCCTTGTAGATGTCCATCCGCTGGGACTGGCGGTACGGGGCGTGCGGGCCGCCCACCTCGGGCCCCTCGTCCCAGTCGAGGCCCAGCCAGCGCAGCGAGTCGAGCAGCTGGTTGTACGACTCCTCGGAGTCGCGGGCGGCGTCGGTGTCCTCGATGCGGAAGACCATCGTGCCGCCGTTGTGCCGGGCGAAGGCCCAGTTGAACAGGGCGGTGCGGACCAGGCCCACGTGGGGGTTGCCGGTCGGCGAGGGACAGAAACGTACACGTACGGGTGCGCTAGCCACGCTTGATCACCTTGTTGGTGAGAGTGCCGATGCCTTCGATGGTGACGGCGACTTCGTCGCCGACGTTCAGGGGTCCGACTCCGGCCGGGGTCCCCGTGAGGATGACGTCGCCCGGGAGCAGCGTCATGGCCTCGGAGATGTGCACGATCAGGTCCTCGACGGAGCGGACCATGTCGCTCGTACGACCCAGCTGGCGCTGTTCGCCGTTGACCGTGCACTGGATGGCGAGGTCACCGGGGTCGATGTCGGTCTCCACCCACGGGCCGAGCGGGCACGAGGTGTCGAAGCCCTTGGCCCTGGCCCACTGCTTCTCGCGCTGCTGGACGTCGCGTGCGGTGACGTCGTTGGCGCAGGTGTAGCCGAGGATGACGTCCTTGACGCGCTCGCGCGGGACCTCGCGGCACATGCGGCCGATGACCACGGCCAGTTCGGCCTCGTGGTGCAGCTCGCTGGAGAAGGAGGGGTACGCGATGTCGTCGCCCGGACCGATCACCGAGGTGGAGGGCTTGAAGAAGGTGATGGGTACGCCGGGCACCTCGTTGCCGAGCTCCGCCGCGTGCTCAGCGTAGTTGCGGCCGATGGCCACGACCTTGCTGGGGAGCACGGGCGGCAGGAGGCGCACCTTGCTCAGCGGGACCTTGACGCCGGAGAGCTCGAAGTCGGCGTACGGGATGCCCTTGATGATGTCGAGGACGAGGTCGTCGGGTCCGCGTTCGCCGGCGGCCGCGTTGACCGCGCCGAAGGCCACATTGCCGTCGATGGAGAACCTGGCGATACGCACGGGATGCTGCCGCCCCTTACTTGCTGGCTGGCTGGAGACTGACGCCCCAGGCTAACGCGGCCGGGGCGTCCGACCTCCCGAATCGCCGCCGTGCCTGCCTACGCCGCGGGGGCTTCCATGAGGATGGTCCGGCGCGGGTTGGCCGTCTCGGAGGGGAGGTCGACGGGGTGCTCGGGCCGCTCGGCGTCCCGCAGGTCCGCGGCGTCCTCCAGATGCACCAGCGTGGTGCGGCGGGGGTTTGCGGTGCTGCGAAACGTCGACACGGTCATGGTCTTCATCTGCTGTTCGGGCCTTGTCGGTACGGGCGCCGCCTGGGCGCGGTGATTGTCGGATTCGCCATCCCTGTAAAGCGTCAGGCTAAACATCCGGATCCCCGCCAAAGATGTGAAGCACTCAGGAAAGACGTGTGAGTTTCCTCACGAGATGGTGGGCAAATCGACCATTCCGGGCGAGGTCCAGGGGGAGAGGAAACGGACATTGTGCCACTGAAAGCATCATTCCGCTCCTGATCATCAGGACTGGGACACCCCCTACCCCTAAGCGACTCGATCACTTTTGCCCCTTTTAAGCCTGAACTCCCTCTACACCTGGTAACCCACCACTCACGCGGTGTCACTCCGGCCACGGGCCGACACGCGGGCCTTGTTGGAGATCCGGCACTGTGCTGGAATTCCCCGGACCGCCGCGAGATTCCAGCCGGCGCGCAGGGCGCAACGCAGCGCCGAGTGGCGGCGGGAAGGGGAGAAGCGCCGGTCACTCACGACCACCCATGGGGCCGCTCGGTGCCCCACGACTCGACACCGTTCCGCCGTTCACCCGGAGGAACGCCTGGTCCAGAGGTTGCGACGCTAGTGCAGGGACGTTTCAAGAGGGATGGCAGCGCTGCGGCGGAGCAGGAGCCGCGCGGGACCGACCGCGGATCCTCGCCCCAGCACGCCCAAAACCACGCGTCGGCCACGGCCGGCGGCGGCGATCGTGCCGCACGCAACGGGGTCAAGGGCGGTGGTGAGCAGGCGGCTCCGGCGAAAGCCAAGGAGCCCACTTCCACGGGCTCACGAATAGCCCTGCGCAACTGGCGCATCAGCACCCGTCTGGTCTCCCTGCTGGCCCTGCCGGTGGTCGCGGCGACCACCCTCGGTGGTCTGCGCATCAACGAGTCCATGAACGACATGGAGCAGCTGGAGCACATGCAGCTGCTGACCGACATGACCAAGCAGGCGACCGAGCTCGCCCAGGCGCTCCAGGAGGAGCGCGACAAGTCGGCCGGTCCGCTCGCCAACGGCACCAGCCCCGCCGACTTCAAGGTCAAGGGTCCCCGGGAGAAGACGGACCGGGCCAAGGACGCGTTCATCGCGGGCACCCAGCACATCGAGCCGAACGGTGACGAGAGCCTCGAGAGCATCGAGGGCAGCCTCTACCAGATCGCGATGCGGCTGAACTCGATCCGCCAGATCCGCGAAGGCGCGTACCAGAAGAAGACGACCAACTCGCAGACGGTCAACAACTACAACCAGCTGATCGACTCGCTGCTGAGCCTCTCCCAGGACATGGCGCAGGCCACCTCCAACCCGGAGATGATCAAGCGGACGCGTGCGCTGTCCGCGTTCTCCGCCGCCAAGGAGTACGCGTCCATCCAGCGCGCGATCATCGCCGCCTCCCTGCCGGCGAACGACCGCGAGAGCGGCACGCTCACCGAGAACGACCGCCTCTACGCCAAGTCCGCGATGGACAGCGAGGAGGCCGCGCTCAAGCAGTTCGACCAGGTCTACGTCGGTGACAACGAAGAGCTGACCTCCGCGCTCGACAACGGCGAGGTCACCATCGCGGCCGCCGACAAGTACGCGAGCCGGGTGCTCTCGACGCCGGGCAGGCTCAAGTCCGAGCCCGAGCGTTCGTACATGGACTGGGTCGACGCGGACACCACCAAGATCGACGCGATGAAGCGCATCGAGGCCACGCTCCTCAACGAGATGGAGCAGAAGGCCCGCGAGCTGCGCAACGAGTCGCAGCAGGACGCCATCCTCAACGGTGTACTGATCCTGCTCGTCCTCGGCGTCTCCCTCGTCGGCGCGTTCGTCGTGGCCCGCTCCATGATCCGCTCGCTGCGCCGCCTCCAGGACACCGCGACCCGCGTCGCCCAGGACCGTCTCCCCGAGCTCGTCAAGCAGCTGTCCGAGGCCGACCCGCAGGACGTCGACACGTCCGTGGAGTCCGTCGGTGTGCACTCGCGCGACGAGATCGGCCAGGTGGCCGCGGCATTCGACGACGTGCACCGCGAGGCGGTCCGTCTGGCCGCCGAGCAGGCGCTGCTGCGAGGCAACGTCAACGCGATGTTCACCAACCTGTCGCGGCGTTCGCAGGGTCTCATCCAGCGTCAGCTCTCGCTCATCTCCGAGCTGGAGTCGCGCGAGGCCGACCCCGACCAGCTGTCCTCGCTCTTCAAGCTCGACCACCTCGCGACCCGCATGCGCCGTAACGGTGAGAACCTGCTCGTTCTCGCCGGTGAAGAGCCCGGCCGCCGCTGGACCCGGCCGGTGCCGCTCGTCGACGTGCTCCGTGCCGCCGCCTCCGAGGTGGAGCAGTACGAGCGCATCGAGCTCTCCTCGGTGCCCGGCACCGAGGTCGCCGGCCGCGTGGTCAACGACCTCGTGCACCTGCTCGCCGAGCTGCTCGAGAACGCGACCTCCTTCTCCTCCCCGCAGACCAAGGTCCGCGTCACCGGTCACGCGCTCCCCGACGGGCGTGTGCTCGTCGAGATCCACGACACCGGTATCGGCCTCTCCCCCGAGGACCTCGCGGCGATCAACGAGCGGCTCGCCTCGCCGCCCACCGTGGACGTCTCGGTCTCGCGCCGCATGGGTCTGTTCGTGGTCGGCCGCCTGTCCCTGCGACACGGCATCCGTATCCAGCTGCGCCCCTCCGACTCCGGTGGTACGACCGCGCTGGTCATGCTGCCGGTCGATGTCGCCCAGGGTGGCAAGAAGGCTCCGGCGAAGACCGGCGCCGCCGCTCAGCCGCAGGTGCCCTCCGGTCCCGGCGGCCGTATGGCGGCCGGTCCCGGTGCGCTCGGCGGCGGCCCCGCTCCGGCCGGGCGGCTGCCCGCCGGTCCCGGCGGCGCGCGTGGTCAGGTCACGGGCTCCGGTTCGCGTGCGGCGCTGCCCGGACGCGACAGCGCCCCCGCGCAGGGTCAGCAGTCCGGCGGCGGGCTCGGCGGTGCCTTCGGCGGCGGCCGCCAGGCCGGCAACCACGAGCGTCCCGACGTACGCCCCAACGCCTTCCAGAAGAACGGCGGCCCGGCCCAGGGCGACCAGGGCCGTCCGCAGCAGCCGAACCGGGGCGGCGCCCGCGCCGAGCTGCCCGGCGGCAACCCGGGCCAGCAGCGTCCGGCGCGCCCGCAGACCACCAGCTGGGGCAACGACCAGCCGCGCGGCCACGAAGAGGCGGACGCGGCTTCCCGGCAGGGCTCCGGCGCCACCGCGGAGTTCCAGCGGCCGAACTTCGACGCGCCCGCGACGCCGGACGCGCCGGCGCCCGCCTCGGGCGGCGTGTTCGAGCGCTCCGACGTCCGCGGTCCGGTGGGCCCGGCGTCCACCGGTCAGTACGAGCGCCCCGGAAAGCGCGGTCCGCAGGACTCCGCCTCCGCGGGCCAGTTCGCCAGGCCCACGTCCAACGCCCCGCAGAACAACGCCCCGCACGGCAACGTTCCGCAGGGCAGCGGCCAGACCGGCCAGTACCAGCGGCCCGAGCTGCCCGGCCCCCTGGACCCCGCGTCCACGGCGCAGCTCCCCCGGCCGGACTTCGGCGCCCCGCAGCAGGCCAACCCGGCCGGCGCCTACGGCGGGCCGGTCCAGCAGGGCCAGGGCCGCCGTCCGGGCCAGGGCCGCCCCCCGGCAGGCCAGAACCAGGGCGGTCAGAACCAGGGCGGGCCGCAGGCCCTCGCCCCGGCGCCGCGCAGGCACGGACGCGACAACGCCGGCAACCCCGGTGGCGGCGCGCCGCGTCAGCCCGCCGCGAGCCTGCCCCCGCAGCCGCAGCAGCACGAGCTGCCGCCCGCCTCCGGTCCCGGGGACGGACGTACGCCGCTCTTCGACACGCTCGAGTCGAACTGGTTCCAGCAGCAGCAGGGCGAACAGCAGGCGCCCGCCGCACCCCAGCAGCCCCACCAGCAGTCCGGGCGGTCCGCGCAGCAGTCGTCTGCCGCGCACGCCGCCACCCCTCCCATGCCGCAGCGCGCCCAGGCGCGTGACACGGGTGCCGCGAGCAGCACCACCAACGGTACGAACGCCACCAACGGCGCCGCCTGGCGCACCTCGCCGAACGACGAACTCGTAAAGCAGGCCGAGCGGGTCAAGAAGCCCGCAGCCGGCGGTGTCACGACCTCGGGTCTGCCGCGTCGCGTCCCGCGCGCCAATCTGGTGCCCGGAACCGCGCAGCAGCAGAACCACCAGACCGGTCCGCAGGTTTCGCGTGCGCCAGACGACGTACGCGGCCGACTGACCAATCTTCGTCGGGGTATCCAGCAGGGTCGGCAGGCCGGCAGCGGCTCGTCGACCGGGAGTTTCAACATTGACCCCACTCACCAGCAGGAGCGTTAGTTGAGTCCGATGAGCCAGGCGGCGCAGAATCTGAACTGGTTGATCACCAACTTCGTGGACAACACCCCAGGGGTGTCCCACACGGTGGTGGTCTCCGCCGATGGACTCCTTCTGGCGATGTCCGAAGGCTTCCCGCGTGACCGCGCCGACCAGCTGGCCGCCGTGGCCTCCGGCCTGACCTCGCTGACCGCGGGGGCTTCCCGGATTTTCGAGGGCGGGGCTGTGACCCAGACCGTCGTCGAGATGGAGCGCGGTTTCCTCTTCCTCATGTCCGTCTCCGACGGCTCCTCCCTCGCCGTACTCGCACACCCCGACTGCGACATCGGCCTCGTCGGTTACGAAATGGCGCTGCTGGTCGACCGGGCCGGCAGCGTGCTCACCCCTGACCTCCGTGCGGAGCTTCAGGGAAGCCTTCTCCACTAGGCAGCGCACCCTCAGGTATTGCCGAGAAACAAACCGTCAGGCCGCGCAGAAGCCCCCCACCCCGGCCCCGTCAGACGGCAGGCCCATCCACTGCTGTCATGCCCGGAGGATCGATCCATGACCCCGCCCCCCGCCTCTCGTGATCCGTACGGAGCGCGCCTCGACGCGTCGTACGATCAGGAAGGCGACCAGCCGCTGGTACGTCCGTACGCGATGACCGGCGGCCGGACCCGGCCCCGCTATCAGCTCGCCATCGAAGCGCTGGTCAGCACCACTGCCGACCCTGCGCACCTCTCCTCCCTGCTGCCCGAGCACCAGCGGATCTGCCACCTGTGCCGCGAGGTCAAGTCGGTGGCCGAGGTTTCGGCGCTGCTGTCGATGCCACTCGGTGTCGCGCGGATCCTCGTCGCCGACCTGGCGGAGGCCGGCATGGTGGCGATCCACCAGCCGGGCAATGGAGAGGCCGGCGGCACGCCGGATGTAACGCTGCTGGAAAGGGTGCTCAGTGGACTTCGGAAGCTCTAGCGGCGGAACGGCCCGCTCCACAACCTCCGCGAAGATCGTGGTGGCGGGTGGCTTCGGCGTCGGCAAGACGACGTTCGTGGGCGCCGTCTCCGAGATCGACCCGCTGCGCACCGAGGCCGTCATGACCAGCGCGAGCGCCGGTATCGACGACCTCACGCACACCGGTGGCAAGACGACGACGACCGTAGCCATGGACTTCGGCCGTATCACCCTGGACCAGGACCTGATCCTGTACCTCTTCGGTACGCCCGGTCAGGACCGCTTCTGGTTCATGTGGGACGACCTCGTACGCGGCGCGATCGGCGCCGTGGTGCTGGTGGACACCCGCCGCCTCGCCGACTGCTTCCCCGCGGTCGACTACTTCGAGAACAGCGGACTGCCGTTCGTCATCGCCCTCAACGGCTTCGAGGGGCACCAGCCGTACACCCCCGACGAGGTGCGCGAGGCCCTGCAGATCGGCCCCGGTACCCCGATCATCACCACCGACGCCCGCCATCGGGCCGACGCCAAGAGCGGTCTGATCACGCTCGTGGAGCACGCGCTGATGGCACGTCTCAAGTAGTCCCTCGCATACACCAGTTGTCGTAGCGGGTTAGGGGGCGGACTGTGTCCTTTGACACTCTCCGCCCCTCTGTTCATAACGTTTCGAAAGAGAATTGACCGGGCATGGCCACCGCACGCGTTCGCGCGGTGCCGCTGCGCTCACATTGGCCTCGCCATTTGGCGGGGCTCGCTCTTTTTGACCGTTTTATCTGAGGCTTACACCACTCGGAATGGCCGGTTCCCGCTGTTTGGAACGCAGCCACTCCGCATGCTGGAATTCGTCGAACTCCCGAGTAGTACGGCCCTGAACGAAAAAACGGCACAACGTAGGTGCCGGCGCCGAGAGGTTGTTGGTCGAGTGAGGCGTAGCAAGACGAGCTCCGCACAGCAGCAGGGCGCGCGGGGCAACTTCACCCCGCCGCCCCGCACAGCGACGTCCCACGCGGCCTCGCCCGCTGTCGCAGCCCCCGCGGGCAGCGGCGGCAAGGGCAGTGGCAGCAGCAGCCGGTTCTCGCCGCGCAACTGGCGTGTGCCCACCCGGCTGAACGCGATCCTGCTCATACCCGTGCTGGTCGGCCTCGTCATGGGCGGCTTCCAGGTCAAGGCCTCGGTCGACACCTGGCAGGAAGCACAGGACGCCGAGAAGACCGCGGTTCTCGTCCGCGCCGCTTCCGAGTACGGCCAGGCGCTGCTCAACGAGCGTGACCTGACGGCCGCCCCGCTCCTCCGGGGCAAGCGCACGAGCTCCGAGGTCACCCAGGCGTACGCCCTGACCGACGAGGCCGCGAAGAACTTCGCGGAGGCCTCCACGGACATCCCTAAGAAGCAGGGCCTCGAGCGCCGTCTCGGCCTCTTCGCCAAGGAGGAGCCGAAGCTCGCCGCGCTCCGCAAGGCCGCGTACAGCGAGGCCCTCGACCCGGTGAAGACCGAAGAGGGTTACGTCCAGATCCACCACTACCTGATGGAGCTGTCGAACGAGCTGGGTCTCGGCACCGGCAACATCACCGCCTACGGCCGTACGGTCTACGCCGTCCAGCTCGCCAAGGCCGCCACGTCGCTCCAGCGTTCCATCGGCGTGCACCTCCTGGTCCGCCCGAGCGGCGACCCGGAGAAGCTCGCGAAGCAGACGGTCGCGTTCAACTCGTACAACTACCTGGAGCAGATCGCCCTCGGCGAGTACGTCTCCGGCGGTACGCAGGAGGACACCGACAAGCTCGAGCGCATCATGAAGGGCAAGGCGGAGGACGGCGCCAAGAAGCTCGCCGCCGCCAAGCAGCAGGCCCAGCAGGCCGGCGTCCCCTTCAAGGCTCCGCCGAGCAAGGGCGGCTCGATCCTCGACGGCATGGCCGAGGAGATCGGCCAGGGCAAGCCTTCGGGCCTGAAGGCGAAGGGCGTCACGCCCGAGGTCTGGATGGCCGCCGCGACCGCCAAGTTCGACGGCTACACCGAGATCGAGAACGACCTTGTGGACAAGGCGGTGGAGGAGGCCGCGACGATCTCCTCCGACGCCAAGACCGACGCCATCGTCAACGGTCTGATCGTCGTCATCGCGCTGCTCACCTCGGTCATCCTGGCCGGTCTCATGGCCCGCCAGATGAGTAACGCCATGCGCCAGCTGCGCACCGCCGCCTTCGGTATCGCCGAGCAGCGCCTGCCGATGCTGGTCGACCAGCTCTCCCGTACGGAGCCGGGCCGCGTCGACACCCGTGTGGAGCCGATCCCGATCACGTCGCACGACGAGATCGGCGAGGTCGCCCGCGCCTTCGACCAGGTGCACCGCGAGGCTGTCCGGCTCGCGGCCGAGCAGGCCATGCTCCGTGGCAACGTCAACGCGATCTTCACCAACCTCTCGCGCCGCAACCAGTCCCTCATCGAGGGCCAGCTGACGCTGATCACCGACCTCGAGAACAACGAGGCCGACCCGGACCAGCTGGAGAACCTCTTCAAGCTGGACCACCTGGCGACCCGTATGCGCCGCAACGGCGAGAACCTCCTGGTCCTCGCCGGCGAGGAGCCGGGCCGCCGCTGGAACCAGCCGGTTCCGCTGGTCGACGTCCTGCGCGCCGCCTCCTCCGAGGTGGAGAGCTACGAGCGCATCGAGCTGAGCGGCGTACCGGAGTCGGAGATCCACGGCCAGGCCGTGACCGACCTTGTGCACCTGCTCGCCGAGCTCCTGGAGAACGCCACCACGTTCTCCTCGCCGCAGACGAAGGTGCGCGTGACCGCGACCCGGCTGCCCGACGGCCGCGTCATGGTCGAGATCCACGACAAGGGAATCGGCCTCACCGCCGAGGACTTCGCGGACATCAACCACAAGCTGGCGAACCCGCCGACGGTCGACGCCGCCGTCTCGCAGCGCATGGGCCTGTTCGTGGTCGGCCGCCTCGCGGACCGGCACAGCATCCGCGTCCAGCTGCGCCCCTCGGGCGAGCAGGCCGGTACGACGTCGCTGGTCATGCTCCCGGACGCCATCACCCACGGTGGCGGCGGCGAAGCGCTCCCGCACGACGACTTCACCGTCTCCTCGATCATTCCCGAGCAGCAGTCGTACGAGAGCGCTCCGATGCGCACCGCGGCCGAGCTGGGCTTCGACGACTCGCGCTACAACAACGAGGCCGAGGACGCGCAGCTGGACCCGGTCGGCCGTTCGCTGATGCGTGAGGAGCGGCGTGCGCAGCTGGAGGCCCAGGCCACCGGCGACCGCCCGCTGTTCCGTGACGAGATGCAGCAGGCGTCGTACGACGACCAGCAGCAGTCGTACGAGGACCCCCAGCAGCAGCAGTACGAGCAGCCCCAGCAGCCGGCGTACGACCAGGGCGGGTTCGACGACTACCCGTCGTACCAGACCTATCCGGACGCCGAGTACCAGGACCAGTCGGCCCCGCAGGCGACGTACGAAGACACGTACGATTCCCCCTCCCACCAGGGGAACTGGCAGGACCAGGGTTCCTACCAGGGCGCCTACGAACCGGCGTTCGGGTCGGAAGCGGAATCTGCGCCCGGCGCTCCCGCGAGCGACCCGGAGCGCGTAGGCTTCGACCGTCCCGGTTCCGCCCCGGCCCCCGGCCACGCGATGACCGATGCCGGCCTCCCGCGGCGTGGCGGCCAGCAGCACTGGCAGCCCGGCGGGGAGTCGGCCGGGCAGTCCGTGGGACAGGAAGCAGCGCAGCAGCAGCCGGTCGTCGCCCAGCAGCCGCAGCACGACGCGCCGCAGCTGAACGGGGACGGGAAGGGCAGCACCGGACCCGATGACTGGCGTTCGTCGAACGACGAGCGCTGGCAGCGGGCGGAGAAGCTCCGTGAGCCCAAGGCAGGCGGAGTGACCTCCTCCGGTCTTCCCCGGCGGGTGCCCAAGGCCAACCTGGTCGAGGGAACCGCGGAGCAGACCCCGCAGGGCGGCCCCCAGGTCTCCCGCGCTCCCGAGGACGTACGGGGCAGGTTGAGCAACCTGCGCCGCGGTGTCCAGCAGGGTCGCAATGCGGGAACGGACACGAACACGGCGGCCACCTACGATCAGAACAGTGGCCATGGCAACACCTACAACCAGGAGCGTTAGTGTGAGCCCGATGAGCCAGGCGGCGCAGAATCTGAACTGGTTGATCACCAACTTCGTGGACAACACCCCCGGGGTGTCCCACACGGTGGTGGTCTCCGCCGACGGACTCCTGCTGGCGATGTCCGAAGGCTTCCCCCGGGACCGCGCCGACCAGCTGGCAGCGGTGGCCTCCGGCCTGACCTCGCTGACCGCGGGTGCCTCCCGGATCTTCGAGGGCGGCGCGGTCAACCAGACCGTGGTGGAGATGGAGCGCGGCTTCCTCTTCCTCATGTCGATCTCGGACGGTTCCTCGCTGGCCGTACTCGCCCACCCGGAGGCCGACATCGGTCTCGTGGGCTACGAGATGGCTCTCCTGGTGGACAGGGCCGGCAGTGTCCTCACTCCGGACCTGCGTGCCGAGCTGCAAGGAAGTCTTCTCAACTAACAGACAGAGAGTGCGCTTTGGTGTCCACGGGCTTTAATGTTCGGGAACGCGGCACCACAGCTATCGGGCGCCCGGCAGTCGGAGGAGGAAACGTGGCAACACCCCCGGACGGTTCTTCGGCCAACTGGCCTTACGGCCAGGGTCAGAATCAGGGTGACACCTCGCACAACAGGTTCAACTTCCCCTCCGCGCCGAGCCGGTCGCAGTCGTACGAGCAGCAGCCGCCGCAGCAGCGGCAACCGCAGCCGCGCGTCCAGCCGGCGCAGGCACGGCGGGCCCCCGCGCCCGCGGCTTCGCAGGCGAACCACAACCCGCTGGTCCGGCCTTACGCCATGACGGGCGGCCGCACCAGGCCGCGTTACCAGCTCGCCATCGAGGCGCTGGTCAGCACCACGGCGGACCCGTCACGTCTGCAAGGGCAGCTGCCCGAGCACCAGCGGATCTGCCATCTGTGCCGGGAGATCAAGTCGGTCGCCGAGATCTCGGCACTTCTCACCATCCCCCTCGGGGTGGCCCGGATCCTCGTCGCCGACCTGGCCGAGGCCGGACTTGTAGCCATTCACCAGCCCGGCGGCGACGAGTCCGCCGGCGGTCAGCCAGACGTGACACTGCTCGAAAGGGTGCTCAGTGGACTTCGCAAGCTCTAGCAGCGGAGCAGCCCGCTCCACAACCTCCGCGAAGATCGTGGTGGCGGGCGGCTTCGGCGTGGGCAAGACCACGTTCGTCGGAGCCGTCTCGGAGATCAACCCGCTGCGCACCGAGGCCGTCATGACGTCCGCATCGGCGGGCATCGACGACCTCACCCACACCGGAGACAAGACCACCACCACGGTGGCCATGGACTTCGGCCGTATCACCCTGGACCAGGACCTGATCCTGTACCTCTTCGGTACGCCCGGTCAGGACCGCTTCTGGTTCATGTGGGACGACCTCGTACGCGGCGCCATCGGCGCTGTCGTCCTGGTCGACACGAGGAGGCTCGCCGACTGCTTCCCCGCCGTCGACTACTTCGAGAACAGCGGACTGCCGTTCGTCATCGCCCTCAACGGCTTCGACGGACACCAGCCGTACAACCCGGACGAGGTGCGCGAGGCGCTGCAGATCGGCCCCGACACCCCGATCCTCACCACCGACGCCCGCCACCGCGCGGACGCCAAGAGCGCGCTGATCACGCTCGTCGAGCACGCCCTGATGGCGCGGCTGCGGTAGGCAGGGACGGCGCAGTGACGAGAAAGGCCCCCGCCACTCCGAGGAGTGGACGGGGGCCTTCGTCGTACGTGCTGCGAAAGAGCGGGGGCTCAGCCCTGCCAGCTGTGCGGGGCGCGGAAGCCCGGGGTGCGCTCCAGGCGGCGCCAGCCGGCGGTGGAGCGGCCGTGATGGGCCGGGGCGCCGTCGGAACGGTTCGCGGCGCGGGCCATCAGGATCGCGGTGATCGCGGCCAGCTCCTCGGGCTCGGCGTGGCCCTTCTCGACGCGCAGCAAGGATTCACTCATCTGGTGCTCCGTCTTCCTCGGGTTCGTCGCAGGATTACTGCGGGGGGTTGCCGTGCTTGCGTGACGGCAGGTCTGCGTGCTTGGTGCGGAGCATGGCGAGGGAGGCGATCAGCACCTCGCGCGTCTCGGCCGGGTCGATCACGTCGTCGACCAGGCCGCGCTCCGCGGCGTAGTAGGCGTGCATCAGCTCGGCCTTGTACTCCTTGACCATGCGGGCACGCATGGCCTCGGGGTCCTCGGCCTCGGCGATCTGCTTGCGGAAGATGACGTTGG
>NZ_JBSHNE010000030.1:0-78672 GCF_053646035.1 Streptomyces sp. NPDC055287
TGCAGCGTCGCACCGACGTCGGACGTCCTGGTCGTCGTCATCGACTGCACCGAGACGGGTGCGTCCCCGCCGACCGCCACCGATCCGACCTGGATCTTGCGGCTGACCCTACGGTCGGCGAGCTTCGTCGGAACGGAGGGCATTCCGAGAGAAATTGCAGTCATCTGCTGTGCAACCCCAAGGTGTGGATCATGGTCCCGAGATCGGCGGGCTCCGGACTTCGAGGTTACGTCACCACGAAAGCCCGGAGCACACCACGTCGACAAGTCCACCCCATGGTGGGCTGCCGGTGAGCCGCACGTGTCAGGAGATTCGGACGGGGTTCACCACGTCCGCCACCAGCACCAGTGCGGTGAAACAGATGAAGATCCCGGCGACGACGTACGCGACGGGCATCAGCTTGGCGACGTCGAAGGGACCCGGGTCGGGCCGCCGGAAGACCTTCGCCACATTGCGCCTCAGCGACTCCCACAGAGCCCCCGCGATGTGCCCGCCGTCGAGCGGCAGAAGCGGCAGCATGTTGAAGAGGAAGAGGGAGAGGTTGAAGCCCGCGATGAGGAACAGCATCATCCCGACGGTGTTCTCCATGGGCAGCCCGAGCCCGAGGATCTCGCCGCCCACGCGAGCCGCGCCGACCACGCCCATCGGGGAGTCGGCCTTGCGCTCCTCGCCGTTGAACGTCGCGTTCCACAGGTCGGGGACCTTGGACGGCAGGGCGATGAGCGAGTCGACACCGGACTCGATCATGACGCCCATCCGGTCCAGCGAGTCGGTGAAGGACAGTGGCGTGACGGCCATTCCGGGGCCGAAGCCGAGGTAGCCGGCCTTGACGTACTCATCGGCGACGGGCTGGCCCTGGGCGTCCTTCTTGGCCACCTTGTTGGCGATCAGGTTCGCCTGGAGGACCTGCTCACGGCCGTCGCGCTCCACCGTGATGGAGGCGGGGCCGATCGTCTCGCGGATGCGGTCCGAGAGGGCGGCCCAGTCCTTGACGGGCTCCCCGTCGAAGGCGACGATCTTGTCGCCCTTCTCCAGGCCCGCCGCCTTGGCCGGCGACGCGGGGTCGCCCTTCCTGCAGTCGCGGTTCTCGCTCTGCGCGACGACACAGGGGACGACGGTGTCAACCGTGGTGGTCTGCTGGTTCAGGCCGATCGTCATGAACACGCCGAGGAAGATCGCCACGGCGAGAATCAGGTTCATGAAGGGGCCGGCGAACATCACGATCACGCGCTTCCACGGCTTGCGCGTGTAGAAGAGCCGGGTTTCGTCGCCGGGCTGGAGTTCCTCGTACGCCGCCGAACGGGCGTCCTCGATCATGCCGCGCCACGGCGACGTCGACCTGGCCTCGATCTTGCCGTCGGCACCCGGCGGGAACATCCCGATCATACGGATGTAGCCGCCGAGCGGGATCGCCTTGACGCCGTACTCCGTCTCACCCTTGTGCCGTGACCAGATGGTGGGGCCGAAGCCGACCATGTATTGCGGCACGCGGACGCCGAAGAGCTTGGCGGTCGAGAGGTGACCGAGTTCGTGCCAGGCGATGGAGATCAGCAGCCCGGCAAAGAAGATGACTATCCCGAGGACCGTCAACAGGATCGTCGTCATGCGCGAGCCTCCGCTGTTGCCTGTACTGCGATTTCACGGGCCCGGGCTCGTGCCCAGGTCTCGGCTTCCAGGACGTCCGCGACCGTGAGCGAGGTTCCCGTACGGGGGGTGCCATGCTCGGCCACGACTTCGGCGACCGTATCCACGATTCCTGTGAACGGCAGCCGTCCCGCGAGAAACGCGTCGACGCACTCCTCGTTCGCGGCATTGAACACCGCCGGGGCCGTGCCCGCGAGCGTACCGACATGACGGGCGAGTCCCACGGAGGGGAACGCGTCGTTGTCGAGCGGGAAGAACTCCCACGTCGACGCCTTCGACCAGTCGAAGGAGGGGGCGGCGTCCGGGACACGCTCGGGCCATCCGATGCCGATGGCGATCGGGCCGCGCATGTCGGGCGGTGTCGCCTGGGCGAGCGTCGAGCCGTCGGTGAACTCCACCATGGAGTGAACGTACGACTGGGGGTGGACGACGACCTCGATGCGGTCGAACGGAATGTCGTAGAGGAGGTGCGCCTCGATGACCTCCAGCCCCTTGTTGACCAGGGTGGCCGAGTTGACCGTGATCACCGGGCCCATCGCCCAGGTGGGGTGCGCCAGTGCGTCCTCGCGGGTGACGTCGGCCAGTTCGGCCTTCGTGCGCCCGCGGAAGGGGCCGCCGGACGCGGTGACGACGAGCTTGCGGACATCGGCGCGCGTGCCGCCGGCGAGGGCCTGGAAGAGCGCGGCGTGCTCGGAGTCGACCGGGATGATCTGGCCGGGCTTGGCGAGCGCCTTCACCAGCGGGCCGCCGACAATCAGCGACTCCTTGTTAGCGAGCGCGAGGGTGCGGCCCGCTTCGAGGGCGGCGAGGGTCGGGGCGAGGCCGATGGATCCGGTGATGCCGTTGAGCACCGTGTGGCACGGGGAAGCCGCGATCTGGGTGGCCGCGTCGGGCCCGGCCAGGATCTCCGGGAGGGGCTCCCCGCTGCCGTACTGCGCCTTCAGTGCCTCGCGAAGGGCGGGGACGGCGTCCTCGCGGGCGACCGCGACGCTGCGCACGCGCAGTTGCCGCGCCTGCTCGGCGAGCAGTCCGACCCGGCCGCCGGCCGCGGAGAGCGCGGTGACGCGGAAGCGGTCGGGATTGCGGAGTACCAGGTCGATGGCCTGGGTTCCGATGGACCCGGTGGAGCCGAGGACGACGATGTCCCGGCGGCCTTCGGACGGGTCGAAGGCGATGTGCGGGTCGGCGAGGGGGGCTGGGCTGTCGCTCATGCCCCCCATTGTTGCCGCAATGGCTCACCGGGTGGACAGCGCGTCCCTTTCGTTTCGCCGCTGACGCAACGGCCGGGCATCCGCGTGCGCGTCCCTTCGGACTCAGCGGGCCGCCGCGCGGAACTTCTCCCACTGGGCGTCGGTGATCTCCTCGGGCACTCCGCCGATGTCCTTGGTGCCGAGGATGTCGGCGCGGAAGGAGAGCGTGGCCGAGCCGGACCGTACGACCGTGAGGTAGTCGTGCAGCTTGAGCTTCCCCTTCACGTCGAGAATCGTGAAGTGGTACGCCCTGGCCTCGTCCGCCCCGGCGCCGAACTCGGGCGCCTCGACGGGCTCGACCTTGAGGTACTTGCCCTTGGCGATGGCCCGCACCTCGGTGAAGCCGTCGGCGCACTCCTGGCCGGCCTTGGCGAGGTCCTTCATGACGCGGGCGGCGTGGCCGCGTCCGTAGGAGCGGAGCTGCACGGCGACGGAGAGGCCGAGCATGTCGTCCGGGACGTCGACCCGGCGGCTGACCTCGCTCTTCAGGTCGTAGTCGGTGACATCGGCTGCGAGGCTCACGAGGGGCTGGCAGACGGCGGGGGCGGCTGTGTAGTCGTCGCCGTGGGGCGCGCCGAGGGTGAACTCGGACGCGGTGTACTTGCCGACCGTCTCGCCGTCGGTGAAGGAGGCGGCGGTGAGCTGCGCCTCGGTGAGCGCCTTGGGGCCGCCGGCGGAAGCGGTGGCTTCGCTCTTGCCGGCCTTCTTGTCGTCCTGGCCGGCGTCGCTGCCGCCGCACGCCACAGTCCCCGCGAGCAGAAGCCCGCCCACTGCGAGGGCCGCCCCACACCGTCGGCTGTTTCGCTTTTCCGCCCCGAACATGCGTGACCCCTGGTTCTGTTGACACGTGGGTGAATGCACGATTGTGGTGCATGGCTGCGGCTCGCGCCACAGCCGCCGCCCCGGCCGCTCATCCGCCCGTACGAGAAGGAGCCTGCCTTGACCACCGAACGCATCGACCCGTTCGTCGTCGCGGGGGAACGCGAGACGCTGCGCTCCATGCTGGACTTCCACCGAGCGACGCTCGTCATGAAGTGCGAGGGGCTGACCGACGAGGACCTGCGCCGGCAGTCGGTGCCGCCGTCGACGCTGTCGCTGCTGGGTCTGGTGCGGCACATGGCGGAGGTGGAGCGGGCGTGGTTCCGGCGGGTCATCAGCGGCGAGGACATACCGCTCGTGTGGTCCGACGAGGGCGACTTCCAGGTGGCGTACGACGCGACCTCCGCCACGCGGTCGCAGGCGTTCGAGGTCTGGCGTACGGAGGTCGAGCACGCGCGGCGCGTCGAGCGGGAGGCGGCGTCGCTGGACGTGACGGGCCGCTGGGCGAGGACGGGCAAGGACGTGTCGATTCGGCTGGTGATGCTGCACATGATCCACGAGTACGCCCGCCACAACGGTCACGCCGACTTCCTCCGCGAGGCGATCGACGGAAGCGTCGGCGTGTGACGCGCCCCCGAAGTGAGCTGCAGATCCATACGGTTGAGGAGTCCGCGCCCGGTGCGGCCGTCTGCGTGGTGCGGTGTGTGGGCGGAGTCGCGCGAGTGGGGCAGGAGTTCTCGGTTCCGGCGGCTTCGGGCCCCGTGGAGGAGTGCCTCCCCGTCATGCTGGAGGGCATCCGGCGCTATGAGAACGTGCACGTCACGTTCTTCGGCCCGCCGCACGCCGCGAAGGTCCGGCTCTCGGGGCCCGGTGTCCGGGGGCTGAGGCCGCGGCTCGTCATCTCCTGCGGCTGAGCGTGCCGCCGCGCCCCGCGGCGGGCGCTCGTCGAGGGGCTACCAGGCTCGCCGCAGCGCCGCGAACGCCTCGTGGAAGGCCGGGAAGGTCTTCCGTACGCAGCCGGGGTCGTCGAAGGTGACGCCGGGGGCGGTGCGCAGTGACGTGACGGCGAAGGACATCGCCATGCGGTGGTCGCCGTGCGTCGCGATCTCGGCGGGGCGGGGCGCGCCCGGCCGGATTTCGATCCAGTCGGGGCCGGTGGCTACCGTGATGCCCATCCGGCGCAGGTTCTCCGCGCACGCCTCCAGCCGGTCGCACTCCTTCACGCGCGTGTTCGCCACGTCCTCGATGCGGACCGGGCCGACGGCGTACGGCGCGATCGCCGCCAGCGTCGGCATGGTGTCGGAGATGTCGCGCATGTTGACCGTGAGGCCGGTGAGGGGGCCGGTGCCCCGGACGGTCGTGCTGTCGGCGGTGATACGGACCTCCGCGCCCATCCGCTCCAGTACGTCGACGAAGCGCAGGTCCCCCTGGAGCGCGCCGGTGCCGAGCCCCTGGACCGTGACCTCGCGGCCGGGCGAGAGCGCCGCCGCCGCGAAGAAGTAGCTGGCGGTGGAGGCGTCGGGCTCGACGGCGTACGTCGTGGCGCGGTAGCCGCCGGGCGGGACGGTGAACGTGCGGCCCTCGCACGTCACTTCGGCGCCGAAGCGGCGCATCATCGCGAGCGTGATCTCGACGTACGGCGCCGAGACGAGGTCGGTGACGGTGATACGCAGTCCCTCGGCGGTGAGCGGTCCGAGCATCAGGAGCGCGGTCAGGTACTGCGACGACTCCCCCGCGTCCAGGGTCACTTCGCCGCCCTTGATGCCGGCGGCGGCGATGCGCAGCGGGTGGTGTCCCTCGGCCTCCTCGTGGCGCAGGTCCACGCCGAGCGTGCGCAGCGCATCGGTGAGGGGGGCGAGGGGGCGACGGCGCATCTGCGGCGACGCGTCGAAACGGTACCTACCGGACGCGCCGGCCGCGGCGAGCGTGGGCAGGAAGCGGGCGGTGGTGGCGCCGTCGCGGCAGTAGACGTCGGCCTCGCTCACGGCCGGTCCCGTCGGGCGCCCCTCGACGCGCC
The DNA here is from genome assembly GCF_053646035.1 of Streptomyces sp. NPDC055287. Classification (NCBI taxonomy): domain Bacteria; kingdom Bacillati; phylum Actinomycetota; class Actinomycetes; order Kitasatosporales; family Streptomycetaceae; genus Streptomyces; species Streptomyces sp. NPDC055287. The sequence goes on from NZ_JBSHNE010000030.1 coordinate 5,731, forward strand.
AGGCGTCCGGCCCGCACTCCAGCCGGTACCCGAGCCGGCCGAGCCCTTCGGCGAACCCCTCGGTGTCGTCCGAGCGCAGGGGGCGAAGGAGCGTGGTGGTTCCGGCGGCCGCGGCGGCGAGAAACAGGGCGCGCGCGGTCACGGACTTGGAGCCGGGGATGTCTACGACGGTCACGGGCACCATCCTGCCGCGCGCGCGGCTGTGAGCCGGGGACTGTTTCGCCCCTTGGACAGCCGTGCGGGGGCCGGCGCACCCGGCCGCCCGCCCGGTGGGGCGGCGGCCCACCGGCCGTCGCCCCACCGGGCTTCGAGCGAGCCGCCCCCTCAGCGGACCGGGCGGTGGACGTTCTCCCGTTGTGAGGGGCCGTGGGCGGCCTCGGCGATCCAGGGGCCCTCGCCGCTCGGGTCGACGATGCCGGACTCCAGCCAGGTGTACGTGCCGGACAGGACGCCCTTGACGACCTTGTTGTCGAGGTCGTCGGTGTTGGTCCACAGGCGGTTGAAGAGTTCGTCGGTGCGAATGCGGGACTGGCGGCAGAAGACGTCGGCCAGTTGGTACGCCTCGCGGCCGTGCTGCCCCGTCGTACGCAGGAGTTCGGCGCGTACGCAGGTCGCGCTCATCGCGAAGAGCTCCGCGCCGATGTCGACGATCCGGCCGAGGAAGCCCTGCTTGGTCTCCATGCGGCCCTGCCAGCGCGACATCGCGTAGAAGGTGGAGCGAGCGAGCTTGCGTGCCGCGCGTTCGGCGTAGCGGAGGTGGACCGAGAGGTCCGCGTGTCCGGACGGGTGGAATTCGGCGTACGAGCGCGGGAGCTGACCGGGACCGGTCACCAGCTTCGGGAGCCACTTGGCGTAGAAGCCCGCCGCGTTCGCCCCCGCCTTCGCCTTCGCCGAGAGCGGCTTGTCGGGGTCGATGATGTCGCCCGCCACCTTCAGGTGGGCGTCGACCGCCTCGCGCGCGATCAGCAGGTGCATGATCTCGGTCGAGCCCTCGAAGATCCGGTTGATGCGCAGGTCCCGCAGCATCTGCTCGGCGGGGACGGCCCGCTCGCCCCGCGCCGCCAGGGAGTCCGCCGTCTCGAAGCCCCGGCCGCCACGGATCTGGACCAGTTCGTCGGCCATCAGGCAGCCCATCTCGCTGCCGTACAGCTTGGCGAGGGCGGCCTCGATGCGGATGTCGTTACGGTCCTCGTCGGCCATCTGCGAGGAGAGGTCCACGACCGCTTCGAGAGCGAAGGTCGTGGCGGCGATGAAGGAGATCTTCGCGCCCACCGCCTCGTGGAGGGCGACCGGCTTGCCCCACTGCTCGCGCACCGACGACCACTCGCGGGCGATCTTGAGGCTCCACTTGCCCGCGCCCACGCACATCGCGGGCAGGGACAGACGGCCGGTGTTGAGTGTGGTGAGGGCGATCTTGAGGCCGGCGCCCTCGGGGCCGATGCGGTTCTCGGCGGGGACCCGTACCTGGTGGAAGCGGGTGACACCGTTCTCCAGGCCGCGCAGCCCCATGAACGCGTTGCGGTTCTCGACGGTGATGCCCGGGGAGCCCGCCTCCACCACGAAGGCCGTGATGCCGCCCTTGTGGCCCTGCGACTTGGGTACGCGCGCCATGACGACCAGCAGATCGGCGACCACTCCGTTGGTCGTCCAGAGCTTCACACCGTCCAGGACGTACGAGTCGCCGACCGGCACGGCCGTCGTCGCCAGCCGGGCCGGGTCCGAGCCCACGTCCGGCTCGGTGAGGAGGAACGCGGAGATGTCGGTGCGGGCCAGCCGCGGGAGGAAGGCGTCCTTCTGCTCCTGCGTGCCGAAAATCTTGAGCGGCTGCGGTACGCCGATCGACTGATGCGCCGACAGGAGCGCGCCGATGGCGGGGCTCGCCGAGCCGACGAGCGCCAGAGCCTTGTTGTAGTACACCTGGGTGAGGCCGAGGCCGCCGTACTTGATGTCGATCTTCATGCCGAGCGCGCCGAGCTCCTTGAGCCCGTTGATCACCTCGTCGGGGATCTTCGCGTCCCGCTCGATCTGCGCGCCGTCGATCTTCGTCTCGCAGAAGACCCGGAGCTTGTCGAGAAACGCCTCGCCGCGCGCCGCGTCCGGGGGCGGCGGCATCGGATGCGGGTGGATGAGGTCCATGCGCAGGCGGCCGAGGAAGAGTTCCTTGGCGAAACTCGGCTTCCGCCAGTCCTTTTCGCGCGCCGCCTCGGCGACCTGCCGTGCTTCACGCTCGGAGACCTTGGGCTGCTGGGTCGGTTGTGCGGACATGAGGAGCTCACCTCGCCGCGAGTCGGGGTCCGGCCGCATTACCGACCGGTTCTACCCGACCGTATCTACCCGATATCCGGCATCCCCACCACCCCTGGCGCACCGATCGGCGCAGGGCCCGGCGCGCGGCACAAGGAAACGGCCGGAGCCCCCGCACAGTGGGCTCCGGCCGTGGCTCAGGTGTCGTACGAGGTCAGAGGGCGAGGCCCGTGAGGACCATGACCCGCTCGTACGTGTAGTCGTCCATCGCGAACCGCACACCCTCGCGGCCGACGCCGGACTGCTTGACGCCGCCGTACGGCATCTGGTCCGCGCGGTACGAGGGGACGTCGCCGACGATCACGCCGCCGACCTCGAGCGCGCGGTGGGCGCGGAAGGCGGTCTGGAGGTCGTGGGTGAACACGCCCGCCTGGAGGCCGTACTTGGAGTCGTTGACCGCGGCGAACGCCTCGGCCTCGCCCTCCACCTTGCGCACCGTCAGGACCGGGCCGAAGACCTCCTCGCAGGAGATCGTGGTGTCGGCCGGTACGTCGGCGAGAACGGTCGGGGCGTACGAAGCACCCTCGCGCTTGCCCCCCGTGAGCAGGCTCGCGCCCGCCTTGACGGCCTCGTCGACCCATGCCTCGACGCGCTTGGCGGCGTCCTCGCTGACCAGCGGGCCGACGTCGGTGCCGGCGTCGTTCGGGTCACCGGTCACCTGGGCCTCGACGGCGGCGACGATCCTCGGCACGAGACGCTCGTACACGGAGGCGTCGGCGATCACGCGCTGCACGGAGATGCAGGACTGGCCGGCCTGGTAGTTGGAGAAGGTCGCGATGCGGGTCGCGGCCCAGTCCAGGTCCTCGTCCGAGGCCCAGTCGGCGAGGACGACGGCCGCGCCGTTGCCGCCGAGCTCCAGGGTGCAGTGCTTGCGCGGCACCGAGTCCATGATCGCGTAGCCGACCTTCTCGGACCCGGTGAAGGAGATGACGGGCAGCCGCTCGTCCTGCACCAGCTCGGGCATCTTGTCGTTGGCGACCGGCAGCACGGACCACGAACCGGCCGGCAGGTCGGTCTCGGCGAGCAGCTCACCCAGGATCAGGCCGGACAGCGGCGTCGCGGGCGCGGGCTTGAGGATGATCGGGGCGCCGACGGCGATGGCCGGGGCGACCTTGTGCGCGCACAGGTTCAGCGGGAAGTTGAAGGGCGCGATGCCGAGGACGGTGCCGCGGGGGAAGCGGCGCGTCAGGGCGAGGCGGCCGACGCCGCCGGCGTCGGTGTCGAGGCGCTGGGCCTCGCCGCCGTTGAAACGGCGGGCTTCCTCGGCGGCGAACCGGAACACGGAAACGGCGCGGCCGACTTCACCGCGAGCCCACTTGATCGGCTTGCCGTTCTCCGCGGAGATCAGCTGCGCGATCTCTTCGGTGCGCTCGACGAGACGCTTGCTGACGTGGTCGAGGGCGGCGGCGCGGACGTGCGCGGGGGTGGCCGCGAACTCGGCCTCCACGGCGTACGCGGCCGCGACGGCCTCTTCGACCTGCGCGTCGGTGGGGATGCTCACCGTGCCGACGAGTCGGCCGTCCCAGGGGGACGTGACGTCGAACGCGTCCTCGCCGGTGGCCTGGCGGCCGGCGAGCCAGAAGGCGTGGGTGGAAGTCATATCGTTTCCGGCCCTTCCGAGGGAGTGGGGTGCTGATGTCCCCCCACGGTAGGGGTGCGGACGCCGGAGGTCGTTTGTCCGAGGTGGAGTGCTGCGCGCGGCGGAGACGCCGGTTTGGAGGACGACCGGTTAGCGCCCCCTGGCCGGGCGGGTCGGTACGGGGCGCAGGGGCGTATGCGGGGCAGCGTTTTCCCCCAGCCGCCTTCCCGGAACCGGGGCTCAGCCCCGGACCCAGCTCCTCGCACGCCGGAGGGGCTGGATTCGGATACCGCAACCGTCCGTCGGCGTAAGCCCCGTCGGCGTCAGCCCGCGCCCGAGCCCGAGCCCGCTGTCGCCTTAAGCGCCAGCCACAGCTCCATCCGCACGTCCGCGTCGTCCAGCGACCGGCCCAGGATCTCCTCGACCCGCCGCATCCGGTACCGCAGCGTGTGCCGGTGGACTCCCAGGTCCGCCGCCGCCGCGTCCCACTGGCCGTGGCGCGACAGCCACGCCCGCAGGGACGCGATCAGGTCGCCCCGGCCCTTCGCGTCGTGCTCGTGCAGGGCCCGCAGCGTCCCGTCGGCGAAGGACCTCACCGCGTCGTCCGCCAGCAGCTGCATCACCGAACCCGCCGCCAGCTCCTCGTGCTCGACCAGCGTCCGTCCCCGCCGCCGCGCGACCGAGAGCGCCTGTTCGGCCTGCTTGTACGCCCCGACCGCCGCGATCGGGCCGGCCGGCGCCGAAAGGCCGACCACCAGTTCGTCCTCGCCCGCCGGCTCGTGCGGCCGCGCCGCGTCGCCGCGCCGTGCCTCCGTGTACGCGAGGCACGCCGCCACCGCGTCACCGCCGTCCGCGGCGAGCACCACCAGCCGGTCGCCGTCGGGCACCACGAGCACCGGCTCGCCCGCCCGCATCGCTGCCGACTCCATCGCGTCGGCGAGCGCATGGAGGGGGTCGGTGCCCACGGCGGGCGCGCCCTCCGCCACCTCCGAGGCCGTCGGCTCGGCGATGAGGAGTCGGAAGGGGGCGTCCAGCAGCGCCCCGTACAGGTCGCCGGCGACGGCCCGCGCGTGGTCCGGCTCACCGGCCAGCAGCATCCGCAGCACCGCCGCTCCGAGCCGCTGTTCGGCGGCCTGCAGGGACCGCGACCGCTCCGTCGTCAGCGTCAGCAGCGCGATGGCCGAGTGAACGGCGTACCGCTCGGCCGTCCCCAGCGGAGCCCCGGTCCCGACCGCGAGTACGCCCCGTACGCGGCGCCCGGCGCCCAGGGATTGCAGCTCGACCCGGTCGTCCGCCTCGGCGTCGCTGTCCGCTCCACCACCGCCCACCACGGAGCTGGCGGGCGCGGGCCGCTCCCGCAGCCGTTCGACGTCGGCGGTGAGCCGGGCGGCCCGGCGCGCGGCCCAGTCGGGCGCCGCGACGACGACCGCGCCGGAGACGTCGTACAGCGCGGCCCACCCGTTCACGTGCGCCGCGAGGCGGGCGAGCAGATCTCCGGGACCGTCGCCGGACAGCGCCGCCTTCGTCAGTTCGCGCTGCGCCTCGAAACCGGCGGTCACGGCGCGGTACTGGTCGGCCGCGTTGGCGGCGGATACGGCCTTGCTGATGGCGAGGAAGGGCGTACGGCGCGGCACTTCCAGCAGCGGCAGGCCCTCCTCCGTGGCCGCGTCGACGAGTGCCTGCGGGATGTCGTCGTAGTGGACGCCGACGGCGAAGCCGAGCCCCACGACGCCCGCCCCGGCCAGCCGCCGCACGTACCGGCGCATCACGTCCGGGTCCTCGGCCTCCAGCTTCACCGCGGTGACGAGCAGCAGCTCGCCGCCCTCCATGTAGGGCACGGGGTCGGGGAGCTCACTGACGTGGGCCCAGCGCACCGGAGTGTCCAGCCGGTCCTCCCCGGCGCGCACGGTGAGCTTGAGCGCCGAGTGGTGGACCAGCGAGGCGAGGGTGGGGGGCATGGACGGTCAGACCTTAGGACGGAGGATTTTCGCCGTCGCGTATGAACGGCTCATATCGATTCTGCCAGGACGTACGAGTACCCGGCACCACGCCACTCGGCCGCGAGGCAGCCGCCGGTCAGTCGCCGGTCAGCTCCGCAGGTCCACGAGCAGCGGCGGGGCGTGCTCCCCCCGCACCGTCGTCAACGACAGCACGGCGTGCCCGGCGGGCACCGAATGGGCCAGGTCCGAGGCGGACCACCGCTCGCGTTCGACCTTGCGCACCGTGATCGCGTCCGTCGTCACGGCCTTGCCGGTGACGATCCGCCGGAAGACGTGGAAGGCCCGGGTGAGCGGCTGGTCGGCGAAGACGGTCCGGCTGGTCACATCGCGCGTCTCGACCCACTCGGTGCCCCACGCCTCGGCGAACCGCTTCCCGTCCCACGTGGTGACACCCGAGAAGGCCATCCGGCACCCGACGGCGCCGAGCAGCGCCGCGTGCAGGTTCTCCGGTACGTCGTCGAGCGACCGCAGCGTGATCACAGCGCCGGCGTGGGCGGAGCGCAGTCGCTGGATGCCCCGCACGGTCTCCGCGGTGAGGGTGCGGGTGGCGTCGTCCAGCACCAGGCAGGCGAAGAGCGACCGGTCGGCGCGGTGCGCGGCGCTCGCCGTGAACTGGGCGAGGACGAGCCGCGCGAGCAGCCGGGACGCCTCGGCGTGACCGCGCTCGGGCAGGTCGATGCGGACCCGAAGCGGGTGCTCCAGGGACCGCAGCGAGAAGGGCCGGGCCTTCCCGCTCGTGTCGAAGAACGACGCGAACGCGGGCCGGTCGAGCAGCGCCACCCGGTCGGCGAGAGCGATGCCGGGGTCACCCGGCGTCCCCGACTGCCGTGCCCGCGCGTCGAGTTCGCGCTGGAGGGCGTGCTGCGAGCCGTCGTCGAGTGCCTCGCGCAGCGCGCCGAGCGCGGCCGGTACGCCGTCGAGGAGCTCCCGCAGTTCGGGTACGGAGGGGAAGCGGCCGTAGGCGGCGCGGTACGGGCCGAGGAGCTGGGCGAGGGCGGTGGCGGCGCGACGGCTGTCGACGTCGGGGAGATCGCCGACGAAGCCCTCGGCGAGTACGGCGGCGGCCTCGTCCGGGTCGGTGGTGCCGCCGTACAGGTCGAGGTCGTACACGGAGCCGGGGTCGCCGAGCTTGACGACGACGTCGTACGCCTCGTCCGGGCCGAGCTGCGCGCCGGCCGCCCCGACGGCGATGACGGCGGCCTGGCCGGCGAGCGCCAGGAGGGCCAGCGATTCGACGACGGGCCGTACGAGGGCCCGGGACTTGCCGGTGCCGGGCGGGCCGACGGCGACGAGGGAGGTGCCGAGCAGCTCCGGGTCGAGGGCCAGGCCGGTACCGCGCCGGCCGTACGGATTGCGTTCGCCGGGGTGGACGGTGCCGAGCCTGACCTGGCGGGCGCACAGGTCGTGCGCGGCGGCGCGGACGGGCAGGTCGCGGGCGCCGGAGGGGTGGGTGCAGGCGGCTGCGCCGTTGCGCAGGACGGTGTCGGTGAAGGCACTGAGGCGGGAGGGGTCGGCCCGGACGGACTGCCAGGCGCGGCGGATCCGGGCGTAGTCCACGTCGTTCATGCGCCCCGATCTGGCCTCCTCCGCGAGCCTGGCGGCGGCCTCGGCCTGTCCGGCGCCACGCAGCTCGGGCCACTCGGCGGGGTCGGCGGCGGAGCCGGGTTCGGTGCGGGGATCGGGCACGGGTCCGGCGGCGGGGGGCTTGGGGAGGAGGAAGCGGCGTACGACCTCGGCCCAGCGGCCCATGCGGCCGAAGGCGACGGCGAGCAGGAGGGCGAAGAGGCCGTAGTAGAGGTACGAGACCCAGACGAAGGCCATATTGCCGCCGTCCTCGCGCCACGACGCGGGGGTGAACCAGAAGAGCGGCCACAGCCAGAAGCTGATGTAGCCGTTCCAGCAGAGCGACCAGATGAGCAGTGCGGTGAGCAGCGAGATCAGGGCCCCGCTGACGAGCTGGCGCCCGGGGATGACCTCGGGCTCCTCGGCGGGGCGCGGGACGTGGCCGTACGACCAGACACCGGGGCCGTCGGCGTTGCGCGGTGTGCGCAGCCATTCGGTGAGGGTGGGGCCGGTGGCGGGGGCGTGGGTGGGGGCCGGTGGTACGGCGGGGGGTGCGGAAGGGGGCGGGCCGGCCGGACGCGGTACGGCGCTGGACCGGGTGGCGCGTGCTTCGGGTGTGCCTGTGCCCTCGGTGTCCATGTGCTGCCCTGCCCCTCGTCCCCTGACCAGCCTGTGCGCAGGGCCTCAATCTAGTGCCCGGGGCAGGGCAGTTGTCCGCCCCGCGCCCGGTGACGGGCGATGTCGCCCGCGGCGCCGCCCCCTGCCCGGGACCGGGGGCAGAACCCCCGGCTATGTCCGCCACGGACAAGGACACGACCGCACTTCTCCCGAACGGAACATGCCACCCCCCACCCCCCACCCCTAGCCTGCGAAGTAAAGAAGCGTCCGGAATACCCCCAGGAGCCCCCCATGACCGCAATCCCGCAGGAGCGCCGCGTCGTCACCGCGATTCCCGGCCCGAAGTCGGCAGAGCTGCAGGCCCGGCGCACCGCCACGGTCGCCGGCGGCGTGGGCTCCGTGCTGCCCGTCTTCACCGCGCGCGCGGGTGGCGGCATCATCGAGGACGTCGACGGCAACCGTCTGATCGACTTCGGCTCCGGTATCGCCGTGACCTCGGTCGGCGCGTCCGCCGAGGCCGTCGTACGCCGCGCCTCCGCGCAGCTCCAGGACTTCACCCACACCTGTTTCATGGTCACGCCGTACGAGGGCTACGTCGAGGTCTGTGAGGCGCTCGCCGAACTGACCCCGGGCGACCACGCCAAGAAGTCCGCGCTGTTCAACTCCGGCGCGGAGGCCGTCGAGAACGCCGTCAAGATCGCCCGTGCGTACACCAAGCGCCAGGCCGTCGTCGTGTTCGACCACGGCTACCACGGTCGCACCAACCTCACGATGGCACTGACCTCGAAGAACATGCCGTACAAGAACGGCTTCGGCCCGTTCGCCCCCGAGGTCTACCGCGTCCCGGTCGCCTACGGCTACCGCTGGCCGACCGGCGAGGAGAACTGCGGCCCCGAGGCGGCGGCCCAGGCCATCGACCAGATCAGCAAGCAGGTCGGCGCCGACAACGTCGCCGCGATCATCATCGAGCCGGTGCTCGGCGAGGGCGGCTTCATCGAGCCGGCCAAGGGCTTCCTGCCCGCGATCGTGAAGTTCGCCAACGACAACGGCATCGTCTTCGTCGCCGACGAGATCCAGTCCGGCTTCTGCCGCACCGGCCAGTGGTTCGCGTGTGAGGACGAGGGCATCGTCCCCGACCTGATCACGACCGCCAAGGGCATCGCGGGCGGTCTGCCGCTCGCCGCCGTGACCGGCCGCGCCGAGATCATGGACGCCCCGCACGGTGGCGGCCTGGGCGGCACGTACGGCGGAAACCCGGTGGCCTGCGCCGGTGCGCTCGGCTCCATCGAGACGATGAAGGAACTCGACCTCAACGCGAAGGCCAAGCGCATCGAGGAGGTCATGAAGGGCCGCCTGGCCACCATGGCGGAGAAGTTCGACATCATCGGTGACATCCGCGGCCGCGGCGCCATGATCGCCATCGAGCTCGTGACGGACCGGGACACCAAGGAGCCGAACGCGGCCGCCGCCGGCGCCCTCGCCAAGGCGTGCCACGCCGAGGGTCTGCTGGTCCTCACCTGCGGCACCTACGGCAACGTGCTGCGCTTCCTGCCGCCGATCGTCATCGGCGAGGACCTGCTCAACGAGGGTCTGGACATCATCGAGGCGGCCTTCGCCGGCGTGTGACCTGTGAAGAAAGGGTGGGGGGCCAATGGCGGGATGGAGATCCGCCTGTCGGTCCCCCACCCTCTGCCGTACGGTTTCTGCAGATGAGAGAAACACCCCGCTCGCAGGGGACTGCGGGCGGTTCCAGGTCGAGGCACCCCCTGCCCCGCCCTGGTCGTGCCTTCGCGCACATGGCTGGAGCCTCGAGCTCCGGAACTCCTCACCGATCGGATCGCCGCCCGCCCCACACCCCCCGGGGCGCGCGGCAGCCCGGTCCAGGCGGCTGCCTCGGAACTACCCCCCCTGTTCCGGGGCAGCCGGCTTTCCTCTTCGGCCCCTTCGCCCTCTCAGGGCTTCTTTCCGGGCTTCTCTTCGCGCTCGTCACCTGGCAGGTCGCTGCCGCCGGCCCCCTGCGCCGCGCCGACGAGCGCCTCGGCCGGGCCGTCGTGGGCCACGGCCCGACCGGACTCACGGAATTCCTCGCCGACCTCGGCAACATGGCGGTGGCGCTCCCGGTGCTGGCCGCCGCCGTCGCGTACACGCTGTGGTGCGGCGGCCGCGGCGCCCTCCCCCGCGCCTCGGCCGCCGTCCTCTCCATGGCGGCTGTGCCCGCCCTCGTCGTCCCGCTCAAATCCTGGATCGCCCGTACCGGCCCCCTCACCCGGGAGACCGGCTACTACCCGTCCGGGCACACGGCGACCGCCGCCGTCGCGTACTGCGGCGCGGCACTGCTCCTCCTGGCGTACGTACGCCGCCACCGCTGGTGGCCACCGGCCGTCGCGCTCGTACTCACCCTCGCGACCGGCGCCGGCCTCGTCCTGCGCGGCTACCACTGGCCGCTGGACGTCGTCGGCAGCTGGTGCCTGTGCGTCGTGCTTCTTCTGCTCAGCCATCGCCTTCCCGCGCGATACCGGCGGCCGCCTCGTGCATCGCGAGCTCCAGCAGCGCCGGATCGGTGAGCGTGCCCGTGCCGTCCGGCAGGACCAGCCACCGGACTCCGCCGGCCGCCCGGCCCGGGTAGGGGACGACGATCCAGGTGCCGCGGCCCGCGCCGCGTACGCCCGTACCGATCCAGTGGCCGACCGTGCCCGGTGGCACGAAGAAGCCCATGCGGGAATCGCCGAAGTCGGCGAGCACGGGACCCGGGCGGTCGATGAGACGGGTCAGGATGTCGAGCGTGGGGTAGCCGAGCTCGCCCGGCAGGATCAGGACGTCCCAGCGCCTGCCGGCGGGAAGGAGAGCGACCCCCAGGGGGTTGCGCTCCCATTCCCACCGGCAGGCGTCGGGATCCGATGCCACCGATACGAGCCAGTCCACCGCGGTTTCAGCCCCCGAGCCAGTCATGTTGTCCGGCCTCCATTCGCGTGCGCAGCCAGTGCGTATACGAAGGGAGAGGGGGCTGGGCCCGGGGTATTACGCGGGTTCGGTCACCTCGTTGGTGTGAGCCGGGTCTCAGCTGTCGAAGCCGAGCCCCAGCTTGTCCATGGCCTTGAGCCACAGATTGCGGTGCCCGCCGTTTTCGTCCGACCGGGCCAGCGACCACTTGGTGATGCCGATGCCCGCCCAGGCGAAAGGTTCCGGCGGGAACGGCAGCGGCTTGCTGCGCACCATCTCCAGCTCGGTGCGCTCGGTCCGCTCGCCCGCGAGGAGGTCGAGCATCACGTCGGCACCGAAGCGCGTGGAGCCGACGCCGAGACCGGTGTACCCGGCGGCGTACGCGACCTTGCCCGCGTGCGCCGTGCCGAAGAAGGCCGAGAAGCGCGAGCACGTGTCGATCGCGCCGCCCCACGCGTGGCTGAAGTTCACGCCCTCCAGCTGCGGGAAGCAGCGGAAGAAGTGGCCGGCCAGCTTGAGGTAGGTCTCCGGGCGGTGGTCCATCTCGGCGCTCAGCCTGCCGCCGAAGGGGTAGATGGCGTCGTAACCGCCCCACAGGATGCGGTTGTCGGCGCTCAGACGAAAGTAGTGGAACTGATTGGCGCTGTCGCCGAGCCCCTGTCGGTTCTTCCAGCCGATCGAGGCAAGCTGCTCGTCGGTGAGCGGCTCGGTCATCAGCGCGTAGTCGTAGACCGGGACGGTGTACGGGCGTACCCGCTTGACCAGTGACGGGAAGATGTTCGTGCCGAGTGCGACCCGGCGGGCCGAGACCCGGCCGTACGGCGTACGGACGGCCATCCCGGCGCCGGCCGACACCAGGTCCAGGCCCCGGGTGTGCTCGTAGATCCGTACGCCGAGACCGAGACAGGCCTGCTTGAGTCCCCACGCCAGCTTCGCGGGGTGCAGCATGGCGACGCCGCGCCGGTCGAACAGGCCGCCGATGAAGGTCGGCGAGTCGACCTCGGCGCGTACCGCGTCCCGGTCGAGGAGTTCGAGATGGCCGGCGAAGCCGAGCTTCTCCGCCTCCGCGTACATCTCGCGCAGCTCTTCGAGCTGGTGCGGCTCGGTGGCGACGTCGATCTCACCGGTGCGCTCGAAGTCGCAGTCGATGCCGTACGCCGCCACCGCCGCCTCGATGGCGTCGAGGTTGCGCTCGCCGAGCTCCTCCAGCCTGGCCAGCTCGCCGGGCCAGCGGGAGATGCCGTTGCTCAGGCCGTGGGTGAGGGAGGCGGCGCAGAATCCGCCGTTGCGGCCCGAGGCGGCCCAGCCCACCTCGTGGCCCTCGATCAGTACGACGTCCCGCCCCGGGTCGCGCTCCTTGGCAAGGAGCGCGGTCCACAGTCCGCTGTATCCGCCGCCGACGACGAGCAGATCGCAGCGCTCGTCACCGGTGAGGGCGGGCTGTGGTGCGGGCCTTTCGGGATCGTCCAGCCAGAACGACACCGGCTTGGCGCCGGAAAGGGATTGTGCAGCACTACGCATGGCAACTGGGGCCATGGTTTCCAACTCCTTCAGGGCTTACTGGGGCTGTGCGTTGTTCTTTCGACGGCTCGCGAGAAACTGGCCGCCGAGAACCATCAGTACCGCGATGACGAACATCGCCGTGCCGATGACGTTGATCTGTACGGGTGTGCCGCGCTGCGCCGATCCCCACACGAACATGGGGAAGGTGACGGTCGAGCCCGCGTTGAAATTGGTGATGATGAAATCGTCGAAGGAGAGCGCGAAGGCGAGCAGCGCTCCGGCCGCGATTCCGGGTGCGGCGATCGGCAGGGTCACCCGCACGAAGGTCTGCACGGGGCCCGCGTAGAGATCGCGCGCGGCCTCCTCGAGACGTGGGTCCATCGACATCACGCGCGCCTTGACCGCCGTCACCACGAAGCTCAGGCAGAACATGATGTGCGCGATGAGGACGGTCCAGAAGCCCAGCGGGGCGCCCATGTTGAGGAAGAGCGTCAGCAGCGAGGCGGCCATGACGACCTCGGGCATGGCCATCGGCAGGAAGATCAGCGAGTTGATCGCGCCCCGCGCCCGGAAGCGGTAGCGGACCAGCGCGAAGGCGATCATCGTGCCGAGCACGGTCGCGCCGACCGTGGCCCAGGCGGCGATCTGGAGCGAGAGGGACAGCGAGCCGCACAGGTCGGCGACTCCGCACGGGTCCTTCCACGCGTCCAGCGAGAATTCCTGCCAGGCGTAGTTGAAGCGCCCCTTCGGATTGTTGAAGGAGAACACCATCACGACGATGTTCGGCAGGATCATGTAAGCGAGCGTCAGCAGCCCCGCGATGACGACGAGATTGCGCCGTATCCAGCGAATCAAAGGCATCAGACCAGATCCTCCGTCCCGGACTTGCGGATGTACACGGTGACCATGCCCAGCACGATCGCCATCAGGATGAAGGACAGCGCGGCCGCCGTCGGATAGTCGAGCACCCGCAGGAATTGCGACTGGATGACGCTGCCGACCATTTTCGTGTCGGTCGAGCCGAGCAGTTCCGCGTTGACGTAGTCGCCGCTCGCCGGGATGAAGGTGAGCAGCGTGCCGGAGACGACACCCGGCATCGAGAGCGGGAAGGTCACCTTGCGGAAGGTGGTCGCGGGGGTGGCGTACAGGTCGCCGGCCGCCTCGTGCAGCCTGCCGTCGATGCGCTCGAGCGAGGTGTAGAGCGGCAGGATCATGAAGGGCAGGAAGTTGTACGTCAGGCCGCAGACCACGGCCATCGGCGTGGCCAGGACACGGCTGCCCTCGGTCCAGCCGAGCCAGCTGGTGACGTCGAGGACGTGCAGGGTGTTGAGCACGTCCACCACCGGGCCGCCGTCCGCGAGGATCGTCTTCCACGCGAGCGTACGGATCAGGAAGCTGGTGAAGAACGGCGCGATGACCAGCACCAGGACCAGGTTGCGCCAGCGGCCCGCCTTGAAGGCGATCATGTACGCGAGGGGGTAGCCGAGCAGCAGGCACAGCAGGGTGGCGGTACCGGCGTACAGCAGCGACCGGATGAACTGGGGGTAGTAGTCCGTCAGCGCGTCCCAGTACGTCTGGAAGTGCCAGGTGACCTTGAAGCCCTGCTCCAGCGAGCCGGTCTGCACCGAGGTCGACGCCTGGTAGACCATCGGCAGCGCGAAGAAGACGATCAGCCACAGGATGCCGGGCAGCAGCAGCCAGTACGGTACGAGCCGCTTGCGGGTGGATGCCTTGCGCAGGGCGGGCGGCTCCACCGGTGAGGGCGCCAGGGGCGGCGCGTCGGTGACGCTCACGCGCTCTCCTCCACCGTCTCCACGCCCGCGTCGATGTCCTGATCGGCGTCCAGGCCGAAGGTGTGGGCCGGGTTCCAGTGCAGGACGACCTCGGCGCCCGGGACCAGCCGGGCGTCGCGCTCGATGTTCTGGACGTACACCTCGAAGTCCGAACACGCCGGGCTGTCGACGATGTACTGCGTGGAGACGCCGATGAAGCTGGAGGCGACGATCCGGCCGGTGATCTTGTTGCGGCCGTCCGCGACCGAGCCCGCGTCGTCCGCGTGCGCGACCGAGACCTTCTCCGGGCGTACGCCGACGAGCAGCTTGCCGCCGCTGCGCGGCTGCGACGCGCACCGTCCGCCGGGCAGGCGGAGCTTGGAGCCGCCGCAGGTGACCACGGTGTCGTCGCCCGAGGTCTCGACGACCTCGGCCTCGATGAGGTTGGACGTACCGAGGAAGTTGGCGACGAACGTCGTCTTCGGGTTCTCGTACAGGTCGGCGGGGGCGCCGAGCTGCTCGACGCGGCCGCCGTTCATCACCGCGACCTGGTCGGCCATGGTCATGGCCTCCTCCTGGTCGTGGGTGACGTGGACGAAGGTGATGCCGACCTCGGTCTGGATGCGCTTGAGCTCCAGCTGCATCTGGCGGCGCAGCTTGAGGTCGAGCGCGCCGAGCGGCTCGTCGAGGAGCAGCACCTGCGGGTGGTTGATGAGCGCGCGGGCGACGGCGACGCGCTGCTGCTGGCCGCCGGAGAGCTGGTGGGGCTTGCGTCCGGCGAAGGCGCCGAGCTGGACGAGGTCGAGCATGTCGTCGACCTGCTTCTTGTACGACTTGATGCCGCGCCGGCGCAGGCCGAAGGCGATGTTCTCGGCGACGTTCAGGTGCGGGAAGAGCGCGTAGCTCTGGAAGACGGTGTTGACCGGCCGCTTGTACGGCTGGAGGTCGGTGACGTCCTTGTCGCCGAGGAAGACCGTGCCGGTGCTCGGGTCCTCCAGGCCGGCGATCATCCGCAGGGTGGTGGTCTTGCCGCAGCCGGACGCGCCGAGCAGGGCGAAGAAGGAGCCCTGCGGAATGGTGAGGTCGAGCGGGTGTACGGCTGTGAAGGAGCCGTAGGTCTTGCTGATCCCGGAGAGGCGGACGTCGCCGCCTTCTGTCTTCTGCGTCATGGGGTGTGGTCCCAGGGTGTTGAGAGGGGGCGGGAGAGGACAGCGGCTCAGGCGCCGATGAGCTTGGCGAACTTCTCTTCGTACGCCGTCTCTTCCTTGCTGCTGAGCGAGCGGAAGGCGTGGGACTTGGCGGCCATCGCCTTGTCCGGAAGGATCAGCGTGTTGGAGGCCATCGACTCGTCGATCCTGGCCAGCTCGTCGCGCACGCCCTCGACCGGGCAGACGTAGTTGATGTACGCGGCGAGCTCGGCGGCGACGGGCGGCTCGTAGTAGTAGTCGATGAGCTTCTCGGCGTTGCCCTTGTGCCGCGCCTTGGCCGGGACCAGCAGGTTGTCGCTGGAGGTGATGTAACCGGCCTCTGGGATGACGTACTTGATGTCCGGGTTGTCGGCCTGGAGCTGGATGACGTCACCGGCCCAGGCGAGACAGGCCGCGAGGTCGCCCTTGCTCAGGTCCGAGGTGTAGTCGTTGCCGGTGAAGCGGCGGATCTGCTTCTTGTCGACGGCCTTCTGGATCCGGGCGACGGTGGCGTCGAAGTCGTCGTCGGTGAACTTCCCCGGGTCCTTGCCCATGTCGAGGAGGGTCATCCCGATGGAGTCGCGCATCTCGGAGAGGAAGCCGACCTTGCCCTTGAGCGCGGGGTCCTCCAGCATCTGCGTGACGGTTTCGATCTTCTTGCCGCCCGTCGCCTTGGAGTTGTAGGCGATGACCGTGGAGATGCCGGTCCAGGGGTACGAGTAGGCGCGGCCCGGGTCCCAGTCGGGGGTGCGGAACTGCGGGGAGAGGTTGGCGAACGCGTGCGGCAGGTTCGCCGGGTCGAGCTTCTGCGCCCAGCCGAGCCGGATGAGCCGGGCGGCCAGCCAGTCGGTGACGCAGATCAAGTCGCGTCCGGTGTCCTGACCGGCTGCGAGCTGCGGCTTGATCTTCCCGAAGAACTCGACGTTGTCGTTGATGTCCTCGGTGTACTTGACCGTGATCCCGGTGCGCTTGGTGAACGCCTCCAGGGTGGGCCGGCTCTTCTCGTCCTCGCTGACGTCCATGTACTCGGTCCAGTTGGAGAAGCTGATCCGCTTCTCCTCGGCCGAGTGGTCGTCGGACGCCGGGGCGTCGCCTTCCCGCTTGGCGGGCGGGATGCCGCAGGCGCTGAGGGTTCCCAGGCCGCCGACCGCGAGCGCGCCCATGCCTGAGGCGCGCAGCAGCGAACGGCGGGTGAGGGCGCCCCTGCCGCTCGTCGCGCTGCGCCGCATGGCGGCCACTTGGGCCGCGGACAGGCTGTCAGGCTCGTACTGCTCCATGCGCAAGTGCCCTTCCGGGTGGGTATGGCCGCTGGTCGTGCGGCGTAGCTCTATCGGTCCCCGAAGATCGTGCGGTGCCAGTCCTTGCGGGCGACCGCGGTGTTGTCGTACATCACATGCTTGACCTGCGTGTACTCCTCGAAGGAGTACGCCGACATGTCCTTGCCGAAGCCGCTGGCCTTGTATCCGCCGTGCGGCATCTCGCTGATGATCGGGATGTGGTCGTTGACCCACACACAGCCCGCCTTGATCTCGCGGGTGGCACGGTTCGCGCGGAACACGTCCCGGGTCCAGGCGGAGGCGGCGAGTCCGTACGGCGTGTCGTTCGCCAGCGCGATGCCTTCCTCGTCGGTGTCGAAGGGCAGCACGACCAGGACCGGGCCGAAGATCTCGGCCTGGACGATCTCGCTGTCCTGCGGGGCGTCGACGACGAGCGTGGGCCGGTAGTACGCGCCCTCGGCGAGGTCTCCGCCGGGCGCCTCGCCGCCGGCCACGACCCGGGCGTACGCACGGGCCCGCTCGACGAATCCGGCGACCCGGTCGCGCTGGGCGTGGCTGATGAGCGGCCCGAGGTCGGTGGACGGGTCGAAGGGATCACCGACCCGCACGCTGTCCATCACCTCGGCGACGCCCGCGACGAAGGCGTCGTAGAGCGGGCGCTGGACGTAGGCGCGGGTCGCGGCCGTGCAGTCCTGCCCGGTGTTGATGAGCGAGCCGGCCACCGCGCCGTTCACGGCGGCTTCGAGGTCCGCGTCGTCGAAGACCACGAAGGGGGCCTTGCCGCCGAGTTCGAGGTGGAGGCGCTTGACCGTGGAGGTGGCGATCTCCGCGACGCGCTTGCCGACGGCGGTCGACCCGGTGAAGGAGGTCATGACCACGTCCGGGTGCCCGACGAGGTGCTCGCCCACGTCCTTGCCCGCGCCCGTGACGATGTTGACGACACCGTCCGGGATGCCGGCCTCCTTGGCCGCCTGCGCGAACATGACCGACGTCAGGGGGGTGATCTCGGCGGGCTTCAGGACGATGGTGTTGCCCGCCGCGATGGCCGGCAGGACCTTCCAGGCGGCCATCTGGAGGGGGTAGTTCCAGGGGGCGATGGAGCCTACGACGCCGATCGGCTCGCGGCGTACGTACGAGGTGTGGTCCCCGGAGTACTCGCCGGCCGACTTGCCCTCCAGGTGGCGGGCCGCGCCCGCGAAGAAGGCGGTGTTGTCGACACTCCCGGGCACGTCGAACTCGGTCGACAGCTTGATCGGCTTGCCGCACTGGAGCGACTCGACGTACGCGAAGTCCTCGGCCTGCTCGGCGAGCACGGCGGCGAAGCGGTGCATCGCCTCGGAGCGTTCCGCCGGGGTGGCGGCGGACCAGCCGGGGAAGGCGTCACGGGCGGCGGCGACCGCCGCGTCGACATCGGCGGTGGACGCGAGCTCGTACTCGTACACCTTCTCGCCGGTCGCGGGGTCCACGACGGCGTGGGTACGTCCCGAGGTGCCTGCCCGCAGCTGTCCGCCGATGTACTGCGCACCGTCCGCGAATCGGTCCTGCACCGGGAAACGGTTGACCATGACGCACTCCGTAGCTCCAGCTGGATTTGAGTGCCGATCCTGACAGAGGGACTGATCACCAACAAGGGATTCCGTTGTTGCCTTTTGGTTACGCGACGGAATCGGTCGACCATGTGTCGAGGCGAGCCGGAAATACCGTACGGAGTGTCCGTGGCATGCGCACACCCGGCGTGGCAGGACCGCCCCGCAGGGCGAAACCGCAGGCGGGGCGGGGCGGGCCCGGGGGCTCGGAGGGCCTGCCGACGGGCCCTGGAACGCCGGACGGGCCGGCCTCTCCGGGGTGGAGAGGCCGGCCCGTCCGGCGGCCGCGGACCGGGGTCCGGGCAGCGCCCCGGTGCGGGGAGGGGGCTCGCGGCGCCTAGCCGCGAACGGGGGCTTCGACCACCAGTGAGGAGTTCGCGTACGGGTCGTACTCGGAGTCGAGGTCCTTGTCGTTCTCCGACTGGACGATCGCCCACACGATGAACCCGATGAACGCCGAGCTGAGCACGAAGCCGATGACACCGAGGATGATCCCGGCCAGCGCCATGCCGCTGTTCGTCGCCTCGCCGCGCTGGACCCGCTTGCGGCCCAGGATGCCGAAGATCAGCGCCAGGATGCCGAGGATGATCCCGAGTCCGTACGCGCAGAAGAACGTGACGGCGATGATGCCGAGCACCATGGCGGTGATGCCGTAACCATTGGCCGGCGCCGGGGCCTGCTGTCCGGTCCAGGCGGCCGGGCCGCCGTATCCGGGATAACCGGGGTAGCCGCCGGTGCTGTACGGAGCCTGGGCCTGCGGGGCCCCGTACGCCGGGTAGCCGTAGGTGCCGGGCGCCGACTGCGCCGGACCGCCCTGGCCCACCGGTGCGGCGGGCGGCGGCGGCACCGCGCCCTGGCCGGGAGCCGCGCCCGTTCCCGTGCCCGGCCCGAAGCCCGGTGCCGGTTCGGCGAGCGGCACCGAGGTGACCGTCTGCTGGTCGTGCACCGGAGGCCGCGCGGCCTCCGGCTTGTCCAGGGGCACCTTCTGCGCCGACTGCTCGGGCGGAGCCCATGGGTCGCGCGGCTGCTCGGGCGGCGGGCCCGAGGGCTGCTGTGCGTTGTCTGACATGTGCCTCCCCCATCGTTATTCCGCCATGCTACGGCCTGCGTTCCGGCCCGTACCGCCCGCCTACGATGATCCTCGAACCCGCTCCACCTGCCCGTACACCGGAGGATCCGATGACCGATCTGCACCACTTCATCGCGGGGCTGCCCAAGGCCGAACTGCATGTGCACCACGTCGGATCCGCCTCCCCGCGCATCGTCGCCGAACTGGCCGCCCGGCACCCCGACTCGAAGGTCCCGACCGACCCCGAGGCGTTGGTCGACTACTTCTCGTTCACCGACTTCGCGCACTTCGTCGACGTCTATCTCTCCGTCGTGGACCTGATCCGCACCCCGGAGGACGTCCGGCTGCTGACCTTCGAGGTCGCCCGCGACATGGCCAGGCAGAACATCCGGTACGCCGAGCTGACCATCACGCCGTTCAGCTCCACCCGCCGCGGCATCGACGAGAAGGCCTTCATGGAGGCCATCGAGGACGCCCGCAAGGCGGCCGAGACCGAGCTCGGCACCGTACTCCGCTGGTGCTTCGACATCCCCGGCGAGGCCGGCCTCGAAGCGGCGGAGGAGACGACGCGGCTGGCCGTGGACCTGCGGCCCGAGGGTCTGGTGTCGTTCGGGCTCGGCGGCCCCGAGATCGGCGTACCGCGCCCCCAGTTCAAGCCGTACTTCGACCGCGCGATCGCGGCCGGTCTGCACTCGGTCCCGCACGCCGGTGAGACGACCGGGCCCCAGACCGTCTGGGACGCGCTGAACGACCTGCGCGCCGAGCGCATCGGCCACGGCACCAGCGCCGTCCAGGATCCGCGGCTGCTGGCCCACCTCGCCGAGCACCGCATCCCGCTCGAGGTCTGCCCGACCTCCAACATCGCGACCCGCGCGGTGGCCACGCTGGACGAGCACCCGGTCAGGGAGATGGTGGACGCGGGCGTCCTGGTCACGATCAACAGCGACGACCCGCCGATGTTCGGCACCGACCTCAACAGCGAGTACGCCGTAGCTGCCCGGCTGCTCGGCCTCGACGAGCGCGGTGTCGCCGGCCTCGCCAAGAACGCCGTGGAGGCCTCGTTCCTCGACCCGGTGGGCAAAGCGCGGATCACCGACGAGATCGACGCGTACACGGCGGACTGGCTCGCGCGATGACGCGGACGCGTTTCTGACCCCCGCCCGTCCCGCACCCGCCCGTCCGGTACCCGCCCGCACAATGGGGCCATGCGCACCGTCACTGCCGTGGCCCACCGCGGCGACCCGTACCGGGTCCGTGAGAACACCCTGGCCTCGCTCCGCTCCGCCCTGGAGCGGGGCGCGGACGCCGTCGAGATCGACGTCCGGCTGACCCGCGACGGCGTCCCCGTCCTGCTCCACGACGACTCGCTCAAGCGGCTCTGGGGTCACGAGCGGCTGCTCGCCCACCTCACCGAGAAGGACCTGCGCGAGCTCACCGGCGACGGGATCCCCACCCTGCGCGAGGCCCTGGGCTCCCTCGGCGACCACCGCGTGATGATCGACCTGCCGGGCGCCACGGCCGAATCGGTACGCACCGTGGTCGGCGTCGTCCACGAGTGCGGAGCCGCCGGGCGCGCGTACTACTGCGGCGGCACCTCCGCCATGCTCGACATACGCGCCACCGACCCCGGCGCCGAGATCGCCATGACCTGGACGACCCTCACCCCGCCCCGCCCTACGCTGCTCGACGCGGTGAAGCCCCGGTGGCTCAACTACCGCTTCGGCCTGGTCGGCCGCGACCTCACGGACCGGGTGCACCGGGACGGGCTGCTGGTCTCCGCCTGGACCGCGGACACCGGGCGTACGATGCGCCGCCTGATCGGCCACGGCGTCGACTCCATCACCACCAACCGCGTCGACGTCCTGCACACACTCCTCAAGAAGGCCCAGTCTCACGCGACTTGAGTTCCGGCATGATGGCCGGATGGACAGAATCCGCACGGACATCGCGCACAACGCCCGCGTCTGGAACTACTGGCTCGGCGGCAAGGACAACTACCCCGTCGACCGTGCGGTGGGCGACCAGGTCACCGGTATGTATCCCAGCATCGGTGAAGTGGCGCGCGCGGACCGGGCGTTCCTGAAGCGGTCGGTGCGCCACCTGGCGGCGGACGCGGGGGTGCGCCAGTTCCTGGACATCGGCACCGGACTGCCCACGGCCGACAACACCCACGAGGTCGCCCAGCGCGTCGCACCCGAAGCGCGCGTCGTGTACGTCGACAACGACCCCATCGTGCTCACCCACGCCCGCGCCCTGCTCACCGGCACCCCCGGCGGCGTCACCGAGTACGTCGACGCGGACGCCCACGCGCCCGGCGAGATCCTGAGCGCCGCGGCGGCGACGCTGGACCTCGGGCAGCCGGTCGCGGTGATGATGCTGGGCATCCTCAACTTCGTCCAGGACACCGGAAAGGCGAGGTCGGTCGTACGGGAACTGATGGACGCCGTACCGTCCGGCAGCCACCTGGTACTGACCCACCCCACCCTCGAACTGGGCGGGCAGGGCAACGCCGCTGCGATGCGCTTCTGGAACGAGAACGCGACGCCGCCGATCGTGGCGCGCGACCGCGCCGAGTTCGCGTCGTTCTTCGAGGGACTGGAGCTCCTGGAGCCCGGCATCGTCTCGTGCGCGCGCTGGCGCGGCGACGAGGGGGCGCCGGAGGTGGCCCAGTTCGGCGCGGTGGCCCGCAAGCCCTGACGGCGGGCAGGTGGCACGGTGGCGGCGCTGCGCCGCCGGCTCGGACAGCTACCGGCTGGGACCGCCGCCCGCTCAGACCGCGGCCGGTACCGCGAAGCTCACCGGCGCGGTGAGCGACTCCAGTTGCTTGATCTTCCGCCGTACGACGTAGAGAGGGATGACGCCGAACACCCCGAAGGAGATGTCGATGAGCGACCACCAGAGGGGGATGCCCCGGACCGGTCCGCAGATCAGCGCGAGCGGGACGATCCCGGCGCAGGCGATCATCCCGAACTCGACGACCCAGATGTTGCGCACCGGATCGCGGTACGGGCCGTAGAACGCGACGGCGATGACGAGGTGCGCGAAGGCCAGCCAGTCCGTCCCGTACAGGACGAAGGGGTAGGCGGCATCGGTGGCGTCGAGACCCTCCCGGACGCGCTCGATCCAGCCCATCAGCGCGGGGAAGTGCTCGGGCACCGGGGAGGCGGAGGACTTCAGCAGGCTCTCCAGCCAGTGGAGTTCGGTGACGAGCGGGAAGGCCGTCAGCCCGCTGAGCACGAGAGCGACGATGAAGAAGACCAGCCACACACGTATGCGCCGCAGAAGGACGTTCGCCTCGTTCATGCCCGCAGCGTACGCCCGTGTTTACCTGCTCCTTACACCGGCCCCTACAGCCCGACGATCGCGTTCCAACGCTTCGCGAAGCCCACCCGCTCCTCCGCCGTGATGTCCCGCGCGATCGCGAGCCGCTCGCGCATCGCGTCGTCGGGGAAGATCAGCGGGTCCTCGGCGAGCGCGGCGGTCTCCTCGTCCTTCGCGGAGGCCAGGATGTCGCGCGCCGCCGGAACCGGGCAGACGTAGTTGACCCAGGCCGCGAGTTCGGCCGCGACCTCGGGATCGTAGTAGTGGTCGACGAGCTTCTCCGCATTGCGCTTGTGCCGGGCGAGGTTGGGGATCATCAGGCTCTCCGCCCACAGCTCCGCCCCCTCCTGCGGCACCACGAACTCGATGTCCGGGTTGTCCGCCTTGAGCTGGATGACGTCGCCGGAGTACGCCTGGCACGCCAGTACGTCGCCGCCGGCCAGGTCCTTGATGTAGTCGTTGCCGGTGAAGCGCCTGATGTGCCTGCGCCGCACGAGCTTCTCCACCTGCTCGCACATCGCGTGGAAGTCGTCGGCGGTCCAGCGCGTGACATCGGCGCCGTTGCCCTGCATCAGCAGGGCGAAGCTCTCGTCGAGCCCCGAGAAGAGCGTCACCCTGCCGCGCAGGTCGTCCGCCCACAGCTGGGAGGTGGAGCGGATGTCGTGCCCGAGCTTCCTGCGGTTGTACGCGATGCCGGTGATCCCCGACTGCCAGGGCACGGAGTGCAGCCGCCCCTCATCGAAGGCGGGCGTACGCAGTTGCGGGTCAAGGTACTTGGCGACGTTCGGCTGCTTCGCCCGGTCCATCTCCTGGACCCAGCCCAGGCGTACGAACCGGGCGGCCATCCAGTCGCTGATGACGATGAGGTCGCGGCCGGTCTCCTGGTGGTTCATCAGCGCGGGGCTGATCTTCCCGAAGAACTCGTCGTTGTCGTTGATCTCCTCGGTGTAGCGGACGGCGATCCCGGTCCGCTCCGTGAAGGCGTCGAGCGTGGGCCGCCGCGACGCGTTCTCGTCGTCGGTGTCGATGTAGAGCGGCCAGTTGGCGAACTGAAGGCTGTGGTCGCGCGCCGACCGGTCGTCGGCGGCGGCCCGGTCGCCCGGTTCGACGTACGCGGCGGGCACCCCGCACCCGGCGAGTGCGCCCAGCGCGCCCGCCGTACCGAATCCGCGGAGCAGCGTACGACGCGACACACGACCAAGATCACTCATGGCCCCCACTCTCGTCCCGCGCACGAAAGGCGGGCAATAGACAGTCTGTCTATTGCCCGCCCTCGTGGAACAGCGTCCTGATCAGCCCTCGATCGAGGTCATCACGTGCTTGATGCGCGTGTAGTCCTCGAAGCCGTACGCCGAGAGGTCCTTGCCGTAACCGGACTTCTTGAAGCCACCGTGCGGCATCTCCGCGACCAGCGGGATGTGGGTGTTGATCCACACACAGCCGAAGTCGAGGTTCTTGGACATGCGCATCGCCCGCGCGTGGTCCTTGGTCCACACGGAGGAAGCCAGCGCGTACTCGACGCCGTTGGCCCACTCGAGGGCCTGCGCCTCGTCCGTGAAGGACTGGACGGTGATGACGGGGCCGAAGACCTCGTTCTGGATGATCTCGTCGTCCTGCTTGAGGCCGGAGACGACGGTCGGGGCGTAGAAGTAACCCTTGTCGCCGACCTGCTGGCCGCCCGCCTCGACCTTGGCGTGCGCCGGGAGGCGGTCGATGAAGCCGCTGACCTGCTTGAGCTGGTTGGCGTTGTTGAGCGGGCCGTAGAGCACGTCCTCGTCGTCCGGCTGCCCGGTCTTCGTGTCGGCGGCGGCCTTCGACAGCGCGGTCACGAACTCGTCGTGGATCGACTCCTGTACGAGCACGCGCGTCGCGGCCGTACAGTCCTGGCCGGCGTTGAAGAAGCCCGCGACCGAGATGTCCTCGACGGCCTTGGCGATGTCGGTGTCGTCGAAGACGACGACCGGCGCCTTGCCGCCCAGCTCCAGGTGGACGCGCTTGACGTCCTTGGAGGCGGACTCGGCGACCTGCATGCCGGCCCGTACGGAACCGGTGATGGAGGCCATCGCCGGGACCGGGTGCTCGACCATCGCGCGGCCGGTGTCACGGTCGCCGCAGACGACGTTGAAGACGCCCTTGGGGACGATGCTGCCGATGATCTCGGCCATGAGGACCGTCGAGGCGGGCGTGGTGTCCGACGGCTTCAGGACCACGGTGTTGCCCGCGGCGAGCGCCGGGGCGAACTTCCAGACGGCCATCATCATCGGGTAGTTCCACGGCGCGACCTGCGCGCAGACGCCGACCGGCTCGCGGCGGATGATGGAGGTCAGACCCTCCATGTACTCGCCGGCCGAGCGGCCTTCGAGCAGCCGGGCCGCACCCGCGAAGAAGCGGATCTGGTCGACCATGGGCGGCAGTTCCTCGGTCCGCGTGAGACCGAGCGGCTTGCCGGTGTTCTCGGACTCGGCCGCGATGAGCTCCTCGGCGCGCTCCTCGAAGGCGTCCGCGATCTTGAGCAGCGCCTTCTGGCGCTCCGCGGGCGTGGTGTCGCGCCAGGCCGGGAAAGCCGCGGCGGCGGCCGCCATGGCGGCGTCGACGTCCTCCTGGCCGGAGAGCGGCGAGGTGGCGTACACGTCGCCGGTGGCCGGGTTGACCACGTCGATGGTCCGCCCGTCGGCGGCTTCGCGGAACTCTCCGTCGATGTAGTTGCGCAGGCGGCGCAGTTCGGTGGTCACAGCCACCCCTCCCTTGTCGGATGTCCGATTACTGAGATCCCCACCCTAGTCGCTCAGGTGTCGCTTTCGACATACCCGCCTGCCGGGAACTTCGGATTCAGCAAGATCCGATGCTTCAAACAACGAATTTCATCGGTTTGGGGTTGCGGAACAGTCGAGACGTCGTGCACAGTGAGGACGTGGCCAGTAGAAGCGCAGATTCCAGAACCGGGAACGGCTCGTCCCCAACGGTCGATGCCGTGTCTCTGGCGATCATCGAGCAGCTCCAGGAGGACGGACGCCGTCCCTACGCCTCCATCGGCAAGGCCGTCGGCCTCTCCGAGGCGGCGGTACGCCAGCGCGTACAGAAGCTGCTCGACCAGGGCGTGATGCAGATCGTCGCCGTCACCGACCCGCTCACCGTGGGCCTGCGACGTCAGGCCATGGTCGGCATCAACGTCGAGGGCGACCTCGATCCCGTCGCGGAAGCGCTGACGGCCATGGCCGAATGCGAGTACGTGGTGATGACCGCGGGCTCCTTCGACCTCATGGTGGAGATCGTCTGCGAGGACGACGACCACCTGCTCGAAGTGATCAACAAGAGGATCCGCTCGCTCCCCGGCGTGCGGTCCACCGAAAGCTTCGTCTACCTCAAGCTGAAGAAGCAGACCTATATGTGGGGAACCCGATAGTCGTGAGCCAGGACCTCTCCAAGACCGCGTACGACCACCTGTGGATGCACTTCACCCGCATGTCGTCCTACGAGAACGCACCCGTGCCCACCATCGTGCGTGGTGAGGGCACCTACATCTACGACGACAAGGGCAAGAAGTACCTCGACGGTCTCTCCGGCCTGTTCGTGGTCAACGCCGGCCACGGCCGTCACGAGCTTGCCGAGACCGCGTACAAGCAGGCGCAGGAGCTCGCCTTCTTCCCGATCTGGTCGTACGCGCACCCCAAGGCCGTGGAGCTGGCCGAGCGCCTCGCGAACTACGCGCCGGGCGACCTGAACAAGGTCTTCTTCACCACCGGTGGCGGCGAGGCCGTCGAGACCGCGTGGAAGCTGGCGAAGCAGTACCACAAGCTCACCGGCAACCACACGAAGTACAAGGTGATATCCCGCGCGGTGGCCTACCACGGCACCCCGCAGGGCGCCCTGTCCATCACCGGCCTGCCGGCCCTGAAGGCCCCCTTCGAGCCGCTCGTACCGGGTGCGCACAAGGTCCCGAACACCAACATCTACCGCGCGTCGATCCACGGCGACGACCCGGTCGCCTTCGGCCGCTGGGCCGCCGACCAGATCGAGCAGGAGATCCTCTTCGAGGGCCCCGAGACGGTCGCCGCCGTCTTCCTGGAGCCGGTGCAGAACGCCGGTGGCTGCTTCCCGCCGCCGCCCGGGTACTTCCAGCGGGTCCGCGAGATCTGCGACAAGTACGACGTGCTGCTCGTCTCGGACGAGGTCATCTGCGCCTTCGGCCGCCTCGGCACGATGTTCGCCTGCGACAAGTTCGACTACGTGCCGGACATGATCACCTGCGCCAAGGGCATGACGTCGGGTTACTCCCCGATTGGCGCGTGCATCATCTCGGACCGTCTGGCCGAGCCGTTCTACAAGGGTGACAACACCTTCCTGCACGGCTACACGTTCGGTGGCCACCCGGTCTCCGCTGCGGTCGGCTGCGCGAACCTCGACATCTTCGAGCGCGAGGGTCTCAACCAGCACGTTCTCGACAACGAGGACGCGTTCCACTCGACGCTGAAGAAGCTGCTCGACCTGCCGATCGTCGGCGACGTACGCGGCAACGGCTTCTTCTACGGCATCGAGCTCGTGAAGGACAAGGCCACGAAGGAGACCTTCACGGACGAGGAGACGGAGCGCGTGCTCTACGGCTTCCTCTCCAAGGCCCTCTTCGAGAACGGTCTGTACTGCCGCGCCGACGACCGTGGCGACCCGGTCGTCCAGCTCGCGCCGCCGCTGATCTCC
Organism: Streptomyces sp. NPDC055287; assembly: GCF_053646035.1. NCBI lineage: Bacteria > Bacillati > Actinomycetota > Actinomycetes > Kitasatosporales > Streptomycetaceae > Streptomyces > Streptomyces sp. NPDC055287. The sequence continues at coordinate 33,145 of NZ_JBSHNE010000030.1, forward strand.
AACCAGGAGACCTTCGACGAGATCGAGGGGATCCTGCGCCAGGTGCTCACGGAGGCCTGGACCAAGCTCTGATCCGGAGCCACCGGTCAAGGTCTTCCGGCCGAGATCCGGGCTTGCTCTGATCGTATGACCCAATCGCGGCCCGGATACACCCGTTCGAGTGAGAACGGACGTATCCGGGCCGCGCGCTTGCCACGCCACCCCGTCTCACGTCCTTACGGTGCAGTGACCGATCGGCCCCGACTTCGTTCCCCCATCCGGGGGACGGGACAACTGCTGTGACACTCAAGACGTGCCGTGACACTCAAGACGTGAGGTGTACGCCATGGTGGCCCCGCCCGACAACGATGTGCTGTGGGCACGCTCCCTGCACTACTCCCACAGCGGATCCCCCGCCCTCACCGGCGTCTCGCTCGGTGTGCGCGAGGGTGAGATCCTCGCCGTCAGCGGTCCGCGCGGCAGCGGTAAGACAACCCTTCTGCGGTGCCTCTCCGGCCAGCTCGTTCCCCAGCAGGGCGAAGTCTGGTTCAACAGCACGCCCGTGCACACCATGAGTCTCCCGCTGCGCGAGCGGCTGCGCGGCGACCGGTTCGGCTGGATCGACCCCGAGCCGAGACTCGTACCGGAGCTGAAGGCCTGGGAGAACGCCGCACTCCCCCTCCTCCTGCACGGCACCTCGCACCGCGCGGCGAAGAAGGCCGCCATGGAGTGGCTGGAGCGGCTCGACATCGGCATGATCGCCCGCAAGCGCCCGGCCGCGCTCCTGCAGTCCCAGCGCCAGCGGGTCGCCATCGCTCGCGCCCTCGTCACCGCCCCCACGGTGCTCTTCGCGGACGAGCCGACAGCGCCGCTGCACCGCACCGACCGGGCCCAGGTCCTGCGTACGCTCACCACCGCGGCCCGCTCGCACCGGATCACCGTGCTCCTCGCGACCCACGACGTGGACGTGGCGACGCTCGCGGACCGCACCGTGTCGCTGCTCGACGGGCGCCGCGTCGGCGCCGTACAACCGGACGGCGCCGATGGTACGGAAGGCCGGGCCGCGTGCTCGCTCTCCGTCTAGCCCGCGGCACCCACCCGCTGGTCCTGCTGCGCCGTCTGCTGGTCGCGGCGGCGTCGGGCGGCGTAGGTTTCCTGCTCCTGTGCACCCTGGGGTACGCGCTGGGCCACCCCGAGCAGTCCGCGGGCTCGGTGCGGCGCCTGCTCTGGTGCCTGCCCCCGCTGGCGGCCACGGTCTACTTCGCGGTGGCGGTGGCCCGTACCGATCCGCGGGCGCCGCGCGCCGGGCTCTCCGCGGCCGGCCTGGGCCCGGTACGCCTGGCGGCGCTCGCCGCGGTCTCCACGGCGGTGTCGTGCACCCTGGGCAGCGCGCTCGCCCTCCTCTTCTTCCTGCACCTGCGCGGCGACCTCTCCGGCCTGCCGTTCGACGGTGCGGGGGCGGAGCTGCTGGCCTCCGGGCAGCCGTTGCCGCTGGCCGCCGTTCTGACCTTGCTGGCCCTGGTACCGGTCGCGGCGGCGACGGTGTGCGCCCTCGTGCTGCGCCCGCGCACCCCGAAGCACCCGGACGACGAGCCCTCCGCCCCCGGTCCCCCGACGGGCCTGCCCTGGGGCGTGGCCCTGGTCGCCGCGGGCCTCGCCGTCGAGACCTACGCGAGCCGCGGCAAGCCCGGCGCGGCGCTCCCGCTGCCGGGCCGGCTGGACGTCCTACCGGCCGGAGTCCTGACGGGCTGGGCGCTCACCGCCGTCGGCCTGGCCCTGGCCGGCCCCGGTCTGACGTACCTCTCGGGGCGCCTGCTCCAGTCCGTACGCCCCGGCGCGGTACGGCTGCTGGCCGGCCGGGTCCTGATGGGCGAAGCCCGCCGCGTCGGCCGCCCCCTGGGCGTGGTGTGCGCGGTGGCATCGGCGGCGATCGCGGCGGCGCGACTGCACGACGCCGGTTCGTCCCCCGTCCCCTTCGGCCCCCTGACCGGCCTGGGCGCCGGGCTGGTGATGACCTGCGCGGTCGCCACGCTGCTGACGGCGGCCCTGGAGGCGAAGCAGTCCCGCGCCACGACCACGGAGGCGCTGGTGGGCCTGGGCGCCCCGGCCCAGACGCTCCGTACGGCAGCGGCCCTGAGGGCGGCAGCGGTCCTCACGGTCTTCGCTCCGGTGACGGTCGCCCTGGCGGCGCTGGCGGCTTTCCCTCTGACGAGCTGACGCCTCGACATGCCGACGGGGCTGGGGGACCCCAGGCTTGACGGCTCTGGACGGCCCGGCCCTCGCCTTCAAGCCCGACCCGCCGCCCGCACGCCGACACCAGCCCGCCCGGCCGGGACCGTCGCACCGCCGCACGGCGACGCGGCGCGGCCGGCCCCCGGGGCGCCGGGCCTCGGAGCGTGCCTCCCCCGCGTCAAGGCGAAGCGGCAGAAGTGGGGTCGGACCTGCGCCCCGCACCGCACCGCGTACCGCCTAGCATCTTCGCGTGCCTCAACTCACGGAACGCGCCCACGACCCCGCCCACGACCGCGAGATCGAAACCCTCGCCGAGTTCGACGAAGCCGTCGCGCGCGGCTCCCTCGGCGGCTACCGCGTTCAGGCCGTCGACCTGACGGCCCGCACCCCCGACCTCCTCGCCGTCGCCACATCCGGCGCCGTGTTCCTCGGCTGCCCCATGGACCCCGACGGCCTCGCCAAGGTCCGCGCGGACGGCGCGCTCGTCTTCCCGCCCGTCCCCGACCTGCCCTTCGACCCGTACCGGGGGCTCCTCTACACCGCAGGCGCGCTGTTCGAGCACCTGGAGCAGGGGTACGACGCCACTCCCGACGCCCTGGCCTACGCCTGGTTCCAGCGCACCAAGGCCGACGGCGACATATTCGCGTCGATGCTCCGCTCCATCCACGACGACGCCGTCTCCGACGCCCTCGACGAACACCTCGTCGGCGCCCGCGTGGTCGGCGTCATGGGTGGCCACGCGATGGCCCGCGGCACGCGCGCCTACGAGGGCGCCGCCCGCCTCGGCCGCACCCTCGCCCGCAGCGGTCTGACCGTGGCGACGGGCGGCGGCCCCGGCGCGATGGAGGCGGCGAACCTCGGCGCGTACATGGCTCCGCTCGAGGACGACGCCGCACTCGACGAGGCACTCGAACTCCTCGCCAAGACCCCGTCCTTCACCCCCTCGATCACCGACTGGGCGCGTGCCGCCTTCGACGTACGCGACCGCTGGCCGTCCGGCGGCGACTCCGTCGGCATCCCCACCTGGTTCTACGGCCACGAGCCCCCGAATCCCTTCGCCGGACACATCGCCAAGTACTTCGCCAACGCCACCCGCGAGGACGGCCTGCTCGCCCGCTGCAACGGCGGCGTCGTCTTCCTGCCCGGCGCGGCCGGCACGGTCCAGGAGATCTTCGACAACGCGACCCCCAACTACTACGAGTCGCGCGGCGAACCGACCCCCATGGTCCTCGTCAACCGCGCCCACTGGACCGAGAAGCTCCCCACCTGGCCTCTTCTCCAGTCCCTGGCCGAGGGCCGCCCGATGGAGTCACGCATCGCCCTGGTCGACACCGTCGAAGAGGCCCCGGCGGCGCTGGCCCGGCTCGCCTCCGAGTAGCGCGACGAGCCGCTCGTACGACCGGTCCCAGCTCCACTCCGTACGCACCAGCTCCCGCCCCTTCTCGCCCATCGCCCGGGCGAGAAGGGGATCGGCGAGCATCCGTACCAGCCGCTCGGCGACCGCCGCACCGGACCTCCCGTCGACGACGTACCCCGTCTCCCCGTCCCGTACGGCATCCGGCGCACCGCCCGAGTCGCCCACGAGGACCGGGAGCCCGCACGCCGCGGCCTCCAGAAACACGATCCCGAGTCCCTCCACCTCCAGTCCCCGCCTTCGCGTGCGGCACGGCATCGCGAAGACATCGGCGGCGGCGTAGAAGGACGGCATGGCGTCGTGCGGGTGGCCGCCCGCGAAGACGACGGAGTCCTCGACCTCGTACGCGGCGGCCAGCCGGCGCAACCGGCGCTCGTACGGGCCGCCCCCCACCAGCAGCAGCACGGCGCCCGGCACCTCGCGGCGCACCCTCCCCAGCGCCCTGATCAGTGTGTCCTGCCCCTTGCGGACGACGAGCCGTGAGGCACAGAGGATCACCGGCCGGTCCCCGAGGCCGTACCGCTCGCGCACCGGCGCGGCATCGAGACCGGGCCGGAAGGCGACGGTCTCGACGCCCGGGACAAGCCGCTCCAGCCGCGCGCCCGGCCCCATCGCGGCCGCGATCGGGGCGCGGGTGCTTGCCCCGAGGTACGTCACCGTGTCGGCCCGCGCCCCGATCCGCCGCAGCAGTTCGCGCGCGCCCGGCGTGCGCGCCCACCAGACCTCGTGGCCGTGCGTGGTGGCGACGGCGGTCCGTATCCCGGTCTCGCTCCGCAGCCGCTCCGCCATCAGCCCGAGCGGCGCCGCGGCCCCGAACCACACCCGGTCGCAGCCGTACCGCCGGGCTATGGCGGCCGATTGGGCGGCGGTACGCCGGGTCGGCAGCAGCGTCCGCACGGGCGAGCGTACGACGGGGTACGGGAGCGTCGCGTCGTACACCGCCCAGCCCGGCTCGCACGACGTGTGGACCACGACCTCGTCGGCGGGGAAGCGGCTGGTCATGGCGTGCACGAAGGTTTCTATGCCGCCCAGCCTGGGCGGGAAGTCGTTGGTGACGACGAGGGTCCGGGTCATGTCGTGGCCTTTCGCGGGACGGGTGCCGGCCGCGCTCCGCACCGGGGCAGCGCCCAGAGCACGAGCGGGTAGACGAGGTAGCCGAAACGGGTGGCCGGCATCAGGGTCATGGCGAGCCCGAGGCCGAGCGCGAGGCGGTCCGCGGCGGCCCGGGCGGTGAGCGGTGGCCGTACGCACAGGGAGACGGACAGCAGCAGGGCGCTCACCGCGAGCAGCGACAGGGCGATCACTGTGCCGCCGGGCACATACGCGGCGAGGAGGTGACCGGGCAGCGGGCTGGCGGCGGGCGAGGCGGCCGTACCGAGGCCGAGCGGGAAGGCGACGACGTTGGCGTGGAATCCGGCGGGATCCGCGAGGAGGAACGGCGCGACGGCCACCACCCCGGTCCCCAGCGCCACACCGGCGAATCGCCCCGCCGGCCGCCTCCCGCCTCGTACGGCCAGCAGCGCGCAGGCGACCGGAAGCGCGGGCCAGGCCGTCCACTTCAGCGCGGCGACCACGCCGAGCACCAGTCCCGCCTGCCGGGCGCGGCCCTGTCCGGCGAGCGCGGTCCCCAGGCACATCAGCCCGACGACGGGCAGATCCGTACCGCCCACGCACAGGGGCAGGGCGACGACCGGGCACGCGACCAGCAACGCCGTCCTCCCGCACCGGCCCGCCGCCGCGGCCAGCGCCCCGGCGAAGACCGCGCCCGTCCACCAGCGGGCGTCACCGGGCAGCAGGCCGAAGACCGCCATGCCCGGCAGGTACGGGTTGAAGTCCGCGACGGCGGAGGGGTCGGGGAGGTACGGGCCGCCGGTCGCCGCGAGCCGTTCCCCCGAGCGTTCCACGACGGCCACTTCCAGCTGCGCGAGCCCGGTGGCGAGGAGTACGCCGAGCGGCAGCACCACCGCGCCGGCGACGGCCACCGCCCGGGAGGCGGTGAGCGCGGCGACGCCGTACCCGAGCGCCGCGGTCAGGCCCCAGACCCGGTGGGGCGCGAGATCCGACAGCGCGGCGAGCGCGAGCGCGACGGCCGCACACGCGGCCCACAGCGCGCGCTCACGCCGGACGGAGGGTATGCGCACCGGGACACGGAGATCACTCATGCCGGACAACGCTAGAAATCCCCCGGTCCCACGGCGTCAAACGGGAATCCGATCCCCACCGTCAACCCGTGGCATGACCCCCGTCCCCCGGCTCAACCCGTGCGGTGACGCGGTCCACCGGCCCAATCCGAAGAATGGGGGTATGAGTTCGTCCGCCCGGCAGCGCCTTCGCGCGTGGATCACCGGCCCCGCCTACCCCTGGATCACCGGTGGCGCCCTGACGGCCTGCGCGGTCGTGGAGCTGTTCGCCTACCCCGGATCGGTGACGATCGCGGTGGGCGTGCTGCTCTCCGCCGCCTCGCTCATGTGGCGGCGCTCCTGCCCGCCCGTCGCCGTACTCACGGTCGCCGCGGGCCTGGTCGCCTTCGCGGCGGGCAGCAGCCTCTACGTCTGCACCATCGTCAGCGGACTCGTCGGCTTCTACACGCTGGGCCGCCGCCGCGTCCACCACCCGGCGATCCTCCTCGCGGGCGGTGTGCTCGGCTCCCTCGCCGTGAACCTGGCGCACATCGCCGACTGGTCCCGGCAGGACGACCTGCCGGTCCCGGCCCTCGGTGGCCCCGGTTCGCTGGGGCTCTTCGCCGAGGCGTTCGTCCTCTCGGTGGTGCTGCTGGGGGCCGTTTCGATGGGCGACGCGGTACGGGCCCGGGAGGAAACCCGGCGCGAACGCGCTCTGGCGCACGACCAGTTGATCGCGATGGAGCGACAACAGGCCGCCGAGGCGGAACGGGCGGCGATCGCCCGCGAGCTGCACGACATCGTCTCCCACTCGGTGTCGATGATCGCGGTGCAGGCGGAGAGCGCGACGTACACCACCCCGGGTCTCACCCCCGAAGCCCGCGACGGCTTCCAGCAGATCGCGTCCACCGCCCGCTCCTCGATGGCCGAGCTGCGCCGCCTCCTCGGCGTACTGCGCACTCCGCAGCAGGACGGCCCGGCCCTCACCGCACCCCAGCCGACCCTCGCCCACCTCCCCGAACTGCTCGACCAGCACCGGGCGGTGGGCGGCGAGGCGGAGCTCAAGGTCACCGGCGAACAGCTCGAGCTGCCTGCGGCGTGGGAGCTTTCGGCGTACCGCATCGTGCAGGAGGCGTTGACCAACACGCGCAAGCACGCGCCGGGCGCCCGTACGGTGGTGGAGATCGATTACGGCTCCGACCGGCTGGCCCTGCGCATAGGCGACGACGGCCCGGGACTCACCGCACCGGGTCCGACAGGACCGGTTCCGGCCGGCCACGGCCTGACCGGCATGCGCGAGCGGGCGGCGCTGGTGGGCGGGCGGCTGAGCGCGGGCCCCGGCCCGGACGGCGGATTTCTGGTGGAGGGGGAGCTGCCTTGGTGATCAGGGCGATGGTGGCGGACGATCAGGCGGTCGTAAGGACGGGCTTCGTGAGCCTGCTCGGCACCCAGGACGACATCGAGGTGGTGGGCGAGGCCGAGGACGGCGCGCAGGCGGTCAGGGTCGCCGCCGAGACCCGCCCCGACCTGGCGCTGCTCGACATCCGGATGCCGCACAAGAACGGCATCGAGGCCGCCCGCGAGATCCTCGCGGCCTCGGACGGCGCGACGAAGGTCCTGATGCTGACGACCTTCGGTCTGGACGAATACGTGTACGAGGCGCTGGCCGCGGGGGCGGGCGGCTTCCTGCTCAAGGATGCGACGTTCCCCGAACTCCTGCACGCGGTGCGGGTGGTGGCGGCCGGGAACGCGCTGCTCTCGCCCGAGATCACCAAGCGGCTGATCGGGCAGTTCATCAAGGCACGGGTCTCCGCGCGGGCCTCAGCGCGGCCGGTGCGCACGGTCGAGGACCTGACGGCACGGGAGGTGGAAGTGCTTGTCCTGATCGCGCAGGGCCTGTCGAACGCGGACATCGCCGGACGGCTGACGATCACGGACCACACGGTGAAGACCCACATCAACCGGCTGTTCACGAAGATGGGCCTGAGGGACCGGGCGCAGGCGGTAATCCTGGCGTACGAACTGGGCCTGGTCCGCCCGGGTACACAACTCTGAAGTCCTACGGGGGCCTCGACCCCGGACGGGCTGGACAGTGCCCCGAGGCGGCGCGGGCGCTCGACGCCGGCCGGTTCGCCACCCGTCGGCAGGCCGACGCGGGGTCGTCCGCGGCCGCCTCGGCGCCCAGTGTCAGCCCGTGGCGCTTGAAGGACCGGGATCCGGGGTGAAGCCCCACCCCACTCCCTCAGCCTCGCGCCCCCGCCCCTGCTCCCAGCACCACAACCTCCTCCGCCGCGAAGGCGATGCCCACCTGCGCCCCCACCTCCGGCGCGTCCCGCAGCGCGCACTCCGCTTCCAGCAGCGGCGCCCCCACCGGCTGCAGCAGCAGGGCGACATGGTGCCCCCGGAACGTCCGCGCCGTAACGGCGCACGGCAGTCCCTCCGAGACCGGCACCAGCCTCACGCCCGCCGGCCGTACCAGGAGCCGCGCCTCCCCCTGCGCCGTTCCCGCCGGAACAGGGACCTTGCCCCACACCGTGTCGGCCGCCTCGCCGCTGACCGTCGCCGCGACGACGTTGTCGAACCCGAGGAAGCGCGCGACGAACTCGGAGGCCGGCCGCCGCCAGACCTCCAGCGGCGTACCGGTCTGCGCGATCCGCCCCTCCCGCATGACCACCACCCGGTCGGCGAGCGCGAAGGCCTCGCCCTGGTCGTGCGTGACGGCCAGTACGGTCGTACCCAGCCGCTCGAAGAGCTGACGCAGCTCGACGACCAGCCGCTCGCGCAGCCCGCGGTCCAGCTGCCCCAGCGGCTCGTCGAGCATCAGCAGCTTCGGCTCCGGGGCCAGCGCCCGCGCCAGAGCGACCCGCTGCTGCTCGCCGCCCGAGAGCGTGCTGATCGCGCGCCGCCCGGCACCCGGCAGGCCGACCATCTCCAGCAGCTCCCCGACCCGGCGGACCTGTTCGGCCCTGCCCGCGCCCCGCATCCGCAGCCCGAAGGCGACATTCCCGCCGACATCCCGCTGCGGGAACAGCTGATGGTCCTGGAACATCAGCCCGACCCCGCGCCGGTGCACCGGCACCCCGCGCTGGTCGCGCCCGTCGAGCAGCACCCGCCCGGCGTCCGCCGTCTGCAGCCCGGCGACCACCCGCAGCAGCGTGGATTTACCGCTGCCGCTCGGCCCGAGCACACACACGATCTCGTGCTCGGCGACCTCCAGGTCCACGTCGTCGAGCGCCGCCCGCTCCCCGAACCGCACGGTCGCCCCGTCCAGCCGCAACATCAGAACTCCCCGGATCCGGATCGGTCGGGCCGCATGCGTTCGAGAACCAGCAGCGCCACCGCGCACACCACCATCAGAATCGTGCTCAGAGCCATCGCCTGCCCGTAGTTCAAGTCCCCCGCCCGCCCCAGCAGCCGCGCCACGGCCACCGGCAGCGTGGGATTGTCCGGCCGCGCGATGAAGACCGTCGCGCCGAATTCACCCAGCGATACGGCGAAGGCGAACCCGGCGGCGACCAGCAGCGCCCGCCGCACCATCGGCAGGTCGACCTCCCGCCACGCCCGCAGCGGCGAGGCCCCGAGCACCGCGGCCGCCTCGCGCAGCCGCTCGTCGACCGCCCGGAGTACGGGCAGCATGGTCCGTACGACGAACGGCACACCCACCAGCGCCTGCGCCAGCGGCACCAGAATCCACGACGTGCGCAGATCCAGCGGCGGCTCGTCGAGGGTGATGAGGAAACCGAAGCCCACCGTCACCGCGGAAACGCCCAGCGGCAGCATCAGCAGCGCGTCGAAGCCGCGCACCAGCCGCCCCGCCCGCCGGGTCAGTGCCGCCGCCGCGAGCCCGCCGACGACCAGCGCGATCGCGGTCGCCGCCAGGGCGTACTCCAGCGAGTTCCACACGGCTTCCAGCGGCGGTACGAGGAAGGTGCCCCCGCTCGCGCCCGCCGACTGGAGCGCCCGGTAGTACCCGAACCCGTACCCGCCGGGCCCGTCCAGCGACCGCTCGACGAGCACCCCGAGCGGCACCAGGATCAGCAGCACCACCGTCGCCAGCACGCCACCGAGCAGGGCCCACTGCCCCGCCCCGCGCGGACGCCGCGCGGTCCGCGCCGGATCGACCAGCTTCAGCGCGCTCTCCCGGCGCCGTACCGTCCACGCGTGTACGGCGAGGATCGCGCCCACCGCCGCGAACTGCACCAGCGTGAGCACGGCCGCCGTCGGCAGATCAAGGAACTGCGCGGTCTGCCGGTAGATCTCCACCTCCAGGGTGGAGTAAGCGGGCCCGCCGAGGATCTGCACGACGCCGAAGGAGGTGAACGTGAACAGGAAAACCATCAGCGCCGCGGCGGCCACGGCCGGCACCAGCGCCGGCAGTGTCACCCGCCGCCACGCGGCGAACCGCCCGGCGCCGAGCACCCGCGCCGCCTCCTCCTGACGCGGGTCGAGCTGCGACCAGAGGCCGCCCACCGTCCGGACGACCACCGCGTAGTTGAAGAAGACGTGCGCGAGGAGGATCGCCCACACGCTTGTGTCGAGGCGTACGCCCCACAGCTCGTCCAGCAGCCCGCCCCGCCCGAGCAGCGCCAGGAACGCGGTCCCGACGACGACGGTCGGCAGCACGAACGGCACGGTGACCACGGCGCGCAGCAGCTGCTTGCCGGGAAAGTCGAGCCGGGCGAAGGCGTACGCCGCGGGAAGCGCGATCAGCAGCGTGAGCCCCGTCGAGGCGAGGGCCTGCCACGTCGTGAACCACAGCGCGTCGAGGATGTCCGGATCGGCGAGCACCTCGCCGATCCGGCCGAACTGCCAGACGCCGTCCACCTTGAGCCCGCGGCCGACGATCGCGGCCACGGGGTAGGCGAAGAACACCGCGAAGAACGCGACGGGCAGGGCCATGAGACCGAGCCGCACCGCGCTCCCGCGCGTGCTCTCGTTGTTCCCGGTTGCCTTCCTGGCTACTTCAGGACGAGCGAGGACCACGACTTGACCCACTGCTCACGGTTGTCGGCGATCTTCTCGGGGGCCACGGTCTGCGGCTTGTCGACGACCACGCCGTGCTCGGTGAACAGCTCGGGCAGCTTCGCGTCCTTGATCACCGGGTTCACGAACATGTTCAGCGGCATGTCCTCCTGGAACTTCTTCCCGATGAGGAAGTCGATGAGCGCCTTGCCGCCCTCCTCGTTCTTCGCGCCGGTCAGCAGCCCCGCGAACTCGGTCTGCCGGAAGCAGGTGCCGGTCGCGACACCGGTCGGCGCCTCCTTGGGCTGCGGCTCCGCGTACAGCACCTCGACGGGCGGGCTGGAGGCGTACGAGACGACCAGCGGCCGGTCGGCCTTGGCCTTCTTGCCGCCGGCGGAGCCGGAGAACTCCTCGTTGTACGCCTGCTCCCAGCCGTCGACGACCTTGACGCCGTTGGCCCGGAGCTTCTTCCAGTAACTCTCCCAGCCGTCGTCGCCGTACTGCCCGACCGTGCCGAGCAGGAAGCCGAGGCCGGGCGAGGAGGTCCCGGCGTTCTCGGTCACGAGCAGGTTCTTGTACTCCGGCTTGATCAGGTCGTCGAAGGACTTCGGCGGCGCGAGCTTCTTGTCGGCGAAGTACTTCTTGTCGTAGTTGACGCAGATGTCGCCGGTGTCGACGGGTGTGACGCGGTGCTTGTCGCCGTCGAGCTGAACGCCTTCCGGTACGGCCCCGAGCCCCTTGGCCTCGTACGGCGTGAAGATGCCGTTGTCCAGGGCCCGCGACAGGAGCGTGTTGTCGACACCGAAGAAGACGTCGCCACGCGGGGAGCCCTTGGTCAGGATCTCCTGGTTGAGGGCGGCGCCCGCGTCCCCGCTCTTGAGGACCTTGACCGTGTAGCCGGTCTCCTTGGTGAACGCCTTCAGTACGGCGTCGGACGCGGCGAACGAGTCGTGGCTGACCAGCGTCACGGTCTTGGACTTCTTGCCGTCGCCGGATCCGGCGTCGTCCTTGTCGCCCCCGCACGCCGCGAGCGTCGAGACGCCGAGCGCGGCGGCCAGCGCGGTGGCCGCGAACTTCTTGGTGGTGTGCACTGAATTCCTCCTGGGATGGGACATCCAGGAAGAGACGCGGCCCTGCCCGGGGAAAACGGGCAGGGCGCAACAGCTCGAGTAGTGACCGAACTTCCTACCCAGAATGACCTGGGCAAGGTTCAGAGGGTCTGCGGCGTACCGCACTCTCAGCGCTGTGGCGCTCCCCTGTCGGAATATGAAAATGTGCGGCCCACGTTACACGGACCCTTTCACCGGCCTATCGCTCGGTGGCCGCCAGCTGTCCGCACGCTCCGTCGATCTCCTGGCCACGGGTGTCCCGTACGGTCACGGGCACACCATGAGCTGCGATCGCCTCGACGAACGCCTTCTCGTCCTCGGGACGCGAGGCGGTCCACTTCGAACCCGGGGTCGGGTTGAGCGGGATCAGGTTGACGTGTACCCGCTTGCCCTTGAGGAGGCGTCCCAGCAGGTCACCGCGCCATGCCTGGTCGTTGATGTCGCGGATCAGCGCGTACTCGATGGAGATGCGACGGCCGGACTTCTCGGCGTACTCCCACGCCGCGTCCAGCACCTCTCGCACCTTCCAGCGCGTGTTGACCGGCACGAGGGTGTCGCGCAGCTCGTCGTCCGGGGCGTGCAGCGAGACGGCGAGGCGGCACTTGAAGCCCTCGTCGGAGAAGCGCAGCATGGCCGGCACGAGGCCCACGGTCGACACGGTGATGCCGCGCTGCGACAGCCCGAGACCGTCCGGCTCCGGGTCGGTGAGCCGGCGGATGGCGCCGACGACCCGCTTGTAGTTGGCGAGCGGCTCGCCCATGCCCATGAAGACGATGTTGGACAGCCGCGCGGCGCCGCCGGGGACCTCGCCGTCGCGCAGCGCGCGCATGCCGTCCACGATCTGGTGCACGATCTCGGCGGTCGACAGATTGCGGTCGAGCCCCGCCTGCCCGGTGGCACAGAACGGACAGTTCATGCCGCATCCGGCCTGCGACGAGATGCACATGGTGACCCGGTCCGGATAGCGCATCAGGACGGATTCGACGAGCGTCCCGTCGTGCATCTTCCAGAGGGTCTTGCGGGTGGTGTCGTCGTCACAGCTGATGTGGCGCAGCACGGTCATCAGCTCGGGCAGCAGCTCCGCCTGGAGCTTGTCGCGCGAGCCGGCGGGGATGTCGGTCCACTCCGCCGGGTCGTGCGCGTACCGCGCGAAGTAGTGCTGCGACAGCTGCTTGGCGCGGAACGGCTTCTCGCCGATGGCGGCCACGGCCTCGCGGCGCTCGGCGGGCGTGAGATCGGCGAGGTGCCGCGGGGGCTTCTTGGCTCCGCGCGGCGCGACGAAAGTGAGTTCTCCAGGTACAGGCATGGTTCTTCCAGTGTGGCAGACAGCCTATGGTCCTCACGGTCGTCGCCTGCTCAGGTGGCACCAAGCTCGCCCCCGGCTGGTCAACATTGGTCGTTGCCGGTCGCCATCGGCGGCCCTCCGACGGCCCACAGACGGCCCGGCCACGCCCCTGCGACCGTACCCATCGCACCAGAGGTCAGCAGCGGGCGAGGCCGCACACCGAGGGCTAGAATCGAATACGTGTCCGAAAACCTCTCTCGACTACAGCGCCTACGCATAGTGCGTGAGTGGCAGGCGTACCAGCTAGGACGAACGGACCGGACGATCGCTGAGCTGGAAGCACGCGAAGCTTTGGCCGTCCGCGCTGCTCGCACGCTTCCGCCGGCAGCGCCTGAGTGGAAGCTCTCGCTACTGCGCACAGGGCATGGGGCCCAGGTCGACGCGGTGCACACGGGCGACTGCGCAATGAGCGGGAAGAGAACGCAGTCGATGACGCACGAGCAGGCACTGCGCGCACTTACGGAAGACGGCATCACGGCTTGCCCGTACTGCCGACCAGACCGAGAGCTCGGAGTGCTTTGAATCGCGAGCTGCGGGACTTTGAGGCTATGAGGGACGCACCGATCGTCATCCACCGTGCGACCGGAACAGGCGGTCGTCGAGTGACGATCCGTGGCCAGGTCGCGGGCCTCGCCCGCAGTGACAGCGACGTAGTCGAGTTTCTACGCCGAGCTGGCCTGCCGGACGCTGCCGAAGTGATGGACGACCCTCGGTGGACCGAGTGGCAGGGCGGCCGTCCGCACAAGTACGGGGCGACCCAGCACGACCACCCGGCAGCACCCCGTAGAGACCGCCACCCATCGCGCTGCTGATCACCTCGGTCGGCCGGATCCAGCTCGGCCAGGGCCACCGCTCTGAGGGAACGGCTTTCAAGACCAGTCCACCTACGGTCCTGCCAACGCACTGGCCTCGAAAGATGAGCCGGGTCGCCCTCATCACCGGCCTTTCTGGCCAGAGGTTGGCCACGATGGCCCGTACGACGACCCCCTCAATGCGAACTACCGGCCGAGGCGGTCGCTGAGGTCTGCCCGGCTGGGCATTGGTGGTCCTGCGGCCGGTGGCGGTCGGCTGTTCGCGGTGGTTGCGGTACTTCGCTGCTGCACTGCAACAGCGCCGGAGAGATTGCGTCGATCAAGTCTCGCAAACTATCTGAACTGCCGCTCTGAACAGTCGCAGATAGTTGGCCCGCTCAACAAGAATTGGCGGTCCTCAAGATGCGTGCACCCACCTTTCGGCGCAGGCTAGAAGGGAATCCTCGGAGGCGGGGGCTACAGGGAGAATGATCAGCATCAAGTGTCCACAAGCCGTGTCTCCCCGCAGCTATCTTCTGAGCCACGCATTTCGGGAGGCATGTAATCATGTGCCATCATTCATGCGGGGAGACGTTTCTCGCTCACTGTTGCCCACCTGGCGAATATGAGACCCGAGCGGGCGTGCACGCTCTGATTATTGGCATGAGCCACTACCCTCGCCGTCCGAAAAGTCACTGGTGGATGCCCCATGACGAACTACCATTGGGCGACATAGATGGCGCGGCACTCGGCGCTGCTCAATTTGCAAAGTTCCTAAGCGACGAACTCAAGTATCCCACAGCTGCACCTATACGCACTGTTCGCCTACTCCTTATCCCCACAGACGACGAGAAAGACCATCTCCCTGTGCTCCCCCATGAGTGGGAGGAGGCAAATTTCGATAACGTGCGAGACGCCATTTCAGAGTGGTATCGCGACTGCAATAGCCATCCCAATAACGTAGCAATATTGTATATAAGCGGTCATGGAATAGTCACAGCACGCAGCGTGCCGCTAGTCTTCCTCGGCCGAGCTAACCAAGAAAAGTCTAATCCGTGCGCCCAGAGTATCGACCTGGGAAACATTATCGAGGCAATGGCCTACAACCAAGCCAGCGATAATATCTACTTCTTTGACTGCTGTGCCGTCACAGCTATTGAAGCCGCCCTCCCGTATGACTGCGTGCATCAAAGTGCCATCACGCTTCCTATTCCAAGCACGGCACAGACGTACAGAAACAGTTATGCCGTAATCAGATCGGCTCGAACAGGAATGAACGCCTACGCTATCAGCGCCAGCGCGGGCACCCTGTTCTCTCAAGCTCTTCTCCCATTGCTCTCGACAGCTGGCTCTCTACTACGCGGCTTGTTTACTATCACGACAGATCGACTAAAGGACAGACTGCGTGAAGAATTTAGAGCCATCCCAAACTCTCTGGGGCAGGAGCCTGACGTGGATGGACACATACCGACCGGAATTCACCTTCCGCCGCCGCCCAATTTTCGCGTTCGATTCTACAATGACACCGAGAAATGCGATGGCCCGACCTCGATCACCGTCTACGATAATCGAGGGTGCCAGGTTATTGATATCACAATCACGAGCACAGAGAAAGTAGAAGAGCTGCCAGCTGGCATATACAGCATAAAGGCGGGGGACGACGTGAACACTGGACCGGTCATTTTCCTATTGGAGCAAGATACATCAGTTCCCCTGAGGAAGGTGAACTAGCGATGCCCAAAGTGACCTTCCAGTGGCACAGGCCCGACGCTGCAGATCGACAAGTTCCGTTTGCTCCCGTCAGGATCATCGGACACGATCTCAACGTGGTGCTCGCGCCTGGGGAAGAAGTAGAGGTGCCTAAGGAAACCAATTTTTATGTAATCGCTGAGGTTCCAGGATTTCGGAGATACGAAAGGGAGGTCTCTGTACTTGACGAGAAGCCAATTTGTGTTTCCCTAAAGGTCGATAGCCTGACTCCTATTCCTCGATTCGATAACCAAGAGCTAAGAAGGGGATGCCCGTCTGCAGTGGGTGTGAGTGTGCACTCATGGTCACCTGGTGCAGCGTCCCCTCCAACGCCAAGTGCCGATATCTCGCTTGTCACGGGCGAAGAGAGTTCAACTTTCACCGTTCAGAATCAGAGCAGAACAGCCCTTCCAATAGGTATGGAAGTTGGCAGCCGGCTCACGCCTCGTCGCCTGCTGGCCATCCCACAAATGGGCAGAACCGAGCGTTGTCAAATTGCGTGGCGTCGCCCGCACGCTTCTGCACTACGGCCTCGCGTTGAGCCGAGTGACCCTTTGGGCTGGCTACTCATGGACTACTTAAGTGCGGGGCGGTTTCAAGAAGCCGCCGCAGCAGCCAGGGGCATAGAACGCGCCCGCGCGGGTCGATCACCCCTTGATTGGGCCGCCGCGTCGTATACACAGCTACTTATCGGCTATTCCTATGCGCTTGGCAGAGACCAGGCACGACTGTCGGCCTGGTCCCGCCGTACTGCAGCGGATCGCGTACTCAGCGCAGATGGACTTGTTTTGACCTCAGAGGCTGCTTGGCAAGCACGCCACAAGCCGGTGGCGTTGGAGTGGCTACTGAAGGCTGCCGATCTCGCGCCGCCAACAATCACACTTGGTGTCGAGATGGAGCTACGTTTGGCTACAATCCTCTCTTCAAAGAGTAATAGCGATATCGAGAATCCAGAGGAACGCCAACTCGCCCGAATCCGCAATTCTTGTCTTTGCCTGCTGACGCGTGCGGATACAGACACTCCAACCCTATCTCTTCCTCAGACTGACATTGCAACACCGGATTTGTCTGATGCATCTGCGATTAGGCGTACCATGGCTCGCGCACGATTTGCATTCACCAGATGGCGCTATGACTACGTGCTTAGACCAATGTCTGTGCAGGAGAGGCGCCATCCCCTTAATCCGGAAAGGTGGGCGACTGTGATGTCTGACACTTCTGCCAACAAAGTCGAAGCGGACGGGGCGACGAATGTAAGGTCCTTGTCTGGGCCAGCCATATGGGTTGCCGTTTTCGCAATAGCGGCATGGCTCGGCTTCTCTATATTTCTCCTCACCCAGGCTGGATCTACCGGCGAAATAAGGTGGACCCGCATCGTCTGGGTCTTTGCGTCAGTAGAGGCGATCGCCTTCGCGGCGGCAGGTGCCCTTTTCGGAACCGCTGTGCAGCGTAGCAACGTCGTCCAAGCAGACCAGCGAGCGAAATTGGCAGAGAAAGAAGCCAGTCAGAATCGTGATGAGGCAACTGCAGGGAGGGCCCTGTCGGCAAGTCTTCAAGCAGACGACAGTTCAGCCGGCGCGGGGCAGGAGAGTTTGAGATCAATGGGCGCCGACAGCAAATCCTCCGATGACGTTCGCCGTCGACACGCTGAGTTGGCACGCAGTCTTTTCGGCGACCTTGTGCGACCGTGAAGCGCGTTTTCACGGACATCTACCGCGAGAAGGTCCGCTCTCGCAGCATCGTGCCCGGCAACTCGGGCAGTCTTTGGACCTGCCCGCAATGTGTCCGAGTGGCCCCCTGGTCTTGCTCGGCGCGGGCCCGGACCGGGGATGTGGCTAAAAGCCTCGGAGTCGACCGCCCCAGCCAAAGCGGTTTGGCTACCCAGCTGTTGGTCTGCTCGCTCTAGCCGCGTGGCCGCGGAGCCGGGGCCGGGGCCACGGAGTGGCGGAGACAGGGAGCGTCTGGCGTCGGCGGTGGGCCGGGGCCGCGTGCGGCGAGCATGAGCGAGCCGCCTTGATCGAGTAGGAAAGTCTACCGCGCTCCGGCCCGGGCGGTCCTCAAGACCAGTCCACCTACCGCCTCAACAATGCACTGACCTCGACAAACGAGCCGCGTCGCCCGCAACGCCGGTCTTCCTGGCCAGAGGTTGGCCACCTTGGGCGGCGCAGGCGCCACGCCCCCCTCAATGCGAACTATCGGGCGGGACGATTGATGAGCTTGCTCGGCTGGTCAGTCGTGTGCTGGGGGCTGGTGGCGGTCGGCTGCGGTCGCAAAGGTTGCTGCACTCCGCTGCTGTACTGCAACGGCTCCGGAGGCCCCGTGCGATCGGCGAGTTTGACAAGCTCAGGGACCTGAGGGCCTGCTGCCTTACGTCGCAAGTCCACGCATAGACCGCAGTTGGGAGAGCAGCGGCGGACGAACCTTCAACGCCCCAAGCGCTGGTGCTGTCCTGCGGGCAGGCCCCCGCGAGAGAAGAGATGTGCCGGAGAACGTTGCACGAGCTAGGTCTTTTCTATCCGCGGGCGCCCGTAACCGTCAGAAGAGTGTCCCAGCTGTTCGACTGACTCAGGTGATCCTCGGTGGCGAAGAGGTACTTCCACGTCCCAAGCCCAAGTTCGGTCACTTCCTTCGCCCACGCCTCAGCCGCTGCCTTCTTCGCCAAGACCGACTCGCTGGATGCCTCCGCGTTGGACTTGCCCTCGACGAGCCAGTACGCGCCGTCCTGGCCAATGGCGATGAAGTCTGGGTAGTAACGAGACCCGTTGTCGAGCTGAATGTAGGTACCGCTCAACGATTCGAGTCGCAGCCACCACGCAATCTTAGGGCTGACATCCATCAACCTGGCCAGCTTGACCTCGGTGGACAATGCGTCGAATTGAACGACGGGAAGAATCGAACTGCTCCAATGCGTGTACCCCATGCCCCGGATCACCTTGTCCGTCATCTGCATCTGAGGCATCGTCTGCCCCGGCCACGGCTGGGCAGGAGGCGGGACAGTCACCTTCACGATCTCGTGTTCGACCGTCGCGAGCTTCTGTTTGAAGCTGGAGACCACGAGCCTCTCCAGCTGCGTCAACGCAAGCTCTGCCCGAGCCTCCTCCCAAGGTGTGCTGCTCTCCGCGTCAACCTCAATCGCCGCACCGAGGAACGTATGCACGATCTTCTGTGCAGCCTCGACCTCGTCAGCCGTGAGCTTCAGCTGCGGCAGATTGAGAATCCGCTCTTCGAGATCCTCCCTGACCTTCGAGATCGGCCAGCTTCGCTGGGTCGCGACAGCGGACTTCTGGTCTTGTGTCTCCACCGTCACGGTGCCGTCCAACCCACGCGAGGCATTCAGCGCCTTGCGCTTCAACTCCACCTCTATTTCATGCTTGAACTGCTTGCCCTTTTCCGCGACAGCTGCGGAGTTGACGAAGGACAAGCTGTAGGTGTCCGGCTTCTCCAACAGGCGCTTGCTGGGAAACTCTATGGCAGGCGCATCCTCCACAGGTTTCATGATCTGATGGATCTGTTTCTTCTCCACCCCGGCTTCGGCAAGCCGAAGTTCCATGTCGGCCATACCGAGGTAAACAGCCTCGGGCGTCTCAGTGCCGAACCCGCCGTCGCTGATGGGGGCTTCGGCAGTAAACGCCAGCATGCCCTGGGTCTGGGATTCGTGGTATGGAGGAAGAAGGATTGCGCTACCCGAGGTGATCGTAGTGCTCGCACCGTTCCCCGATTCGCCACCGCGCTCTGCCCTTTGCGGAAGGGTGTGCTCTAGGAGAGCTTCCTTCGAGTCGAGAAGTCGCCGGTACGACTCATGGGCAATGATGTCAACGCAGTCGACCATCGAGAACCCGACTCGCTCACCATAAGGAAGGCGAAGGCCGCGGCCGAGGATTTGTTCGGTGAGGGTCTGAGAGGCCAGGGTGCGGCGTGCGACGATCACGCTGATGTTCTTGACGTCCCATCCCTCCTTCAGCATGTCCACGGAGACCACAGCCCGCACGGGAGAATCGGCGTCCTCGATGCCGGCGAGGGCTTCGAGTGCGTCCTCCTTACTGCCGGAGGTGACCTGCAACACCGCACCCGGTTCGTCGATGAATCCTGGGCCGGCCAGGATTTCGGCGGTCTCCGTGGCTTCGTCGATGCTCTGGCAGACCACGAAGAGGACGGGGTTGACCATAGGCCGCCCATTCCGCTCGGCCCACTCCCGGGTGGTCTCCTCCTTGACCTTGCGCAGATGGCACGCGTCAGCCAACTGAGTCCGAACGTCAGTGTGCCCGTCTTCGCGGTAGACGATGACAGGGATCTTGACTAGTTGGTCCGCGATGGCCTCTGCGAGGGAGTACTGGAAGATGATCCGGTCCGGCACCTTGCGGTCCGACTCGTCAGGGGTTGCCGTCAGGCCCACCAACGCACGCGGATGGAGATCCCGGACCGCCTCATGAAACTTCTTAGCTTCGTTCCGGTACACGTGGTGCTCGTCGGCGATGATGACCAGGTCGTCCACGCTGCGCAGGTGGTCGTACAGGGCGGTACCGATGAACTCGTCGGTCAGGTATGTGCTGCGCGAGGTCTTCACAGTCGGTTTGGTCAGCAACTGGACGTTGAAAATGAAGACCTTCAACGCGTCCGGATCATGCAGTGCGTCGCCGACCCGACCACCCGCATAGTTCTCCGGGGTGATGACAATGGGCTCGCAGTTGGCGCCCGGCACGAACTTCGGGTGACCAGGCTTGAAGTTCGTGAGGGTCTTGCGCTGGATGGTCCGTCCAGGAGTGACGATCAGGACGTTGCGGACACCCTGATCTGCGAGGTAGTCGATCAGGGCCCTGCAGATGTACGTCTTGCCCACACCGGTTGCCAGATCGCAGACGACCTCCCGCCCACCTCCCGACTGGATTTCCTCGATGACCTTGGCCACGGCACGACGGTTGGGATCCCGCAGCTCCATGCGGGTCGCCAGGTCCTCAATCGCCGCCTGATCGTATTTGATCCAGCTCAACGCAGCACACGTCCCTTCATGTCCAACAAGTCCTGGGGAGCCTTCTTGATGCGTGAGCCGGGGCTGAGCTTCTCCAGAAGGCTTGCTGCCTCGCGCAGGTAACTCTTGGCTACGATGAGAACACTTTCGCTCTCGCTCAGTGCCTCGACGATCGACCGGACCGTGCTCTCTGAGACGAGCCCATCGACGACCGCCAGGCGCTGTCGCCCCTTGTAGCCGACGAACGGCGTCTCGGCGGCCGGGTCAAGCTCGAAACCGGGGATCTGCGCACATGCGGCTTCCGCGAACGCGTGCCCATCTACCCACGGAGCAAGGAGCACTCTGCCGCCCAAGCGCTCGTACATGGAGGGGGCGACTTCGAGCTGGCGGAATCCTCCGCCCTTCTCCCAACCGACGGAGACAGTCACGCCTCCGGGGTCCTCGCCGTTGACCACCTTCTCCAGACGAGGGCGCAGGAAGTTCCCGACAGTCCTGCTTTTCTGTTCAGCCGTGACCCATCTGCGGCCCATTTTGTGAGCGACCGCAGCCGTGGTTCCCGACCCACCGAAACAATCGAGAACGATATCCCCTGGATCGCTGGCCACGTGAATGATCTGCTGGAGCAAACGTTCCGGCTTCGGAGTATCAAAGACGTCGCCGTCCCCGAAGAGGCGCGCACTCTCTCGCTTCCCCTCCGGGTTGCTCCCCACTTCCGACGCGAGCCACAGTGTGAAGGGAACCAGGCCGTCGTCCTCGGAGGGGAACCTCTTTAGTCGAGGTTTCCCATCACCCTTCTTGGGCCAATAGATCATGTTCTGCTCGCGCAGCCCTTCGAACCTTTCACGGCTGTACGTCCAAGCTCGGCCAGGGGGCGGGCTGTGGACGACCCCTGTGGGAGTCGTGATGTCGTAGAACTGATTCGCCGTCGCATGTCCCGCTTGGGCCGACATGGGGACACTGCGCCAGGGTCCACGCGGATCCTTGTCCGGGTTTGAGAATTCACCGGGATCAGCGAGCCGGTTCCGTACATTTTTCCACTGCGAAGGTCCTGCAGGAGAATACACGAAAATATAATCCTGGGTAGCGCTGAAGGCAGCCCGGTTGTCACGGGTCGTCCGCTTCTGCCAAACAACAGTGGCGACAAAAGAGTTTCTGCCGAAAATCTCATCTAGAAGAACGCGGCAATAGGCCATCTCTGCATCGTCAAGATGAACCCACAGACTCCCGTCATCGGCTAGAAGGTCGCGCAGCATCGTGAGGCGGTCCCTCATCAGGCCAAGCCATACGGAATGCTCAAGCCCGTCGTCATAGTTCACAAAGGCTTCGCCGGTGTTGAAAGGAGGGTCGATGTAAGCGAGCTTTACCTTGCCTCGGTACTTCTCGGCGAATTCTGGCAGTCTCGTGAGCGACCTCAGAACGTCCCCGGAGTCTCCCGTAATCAACAGGTTGTCCTCGGCGCGCTGCACGTCGTCATGCACCTCTCCGACAGTCGCGACATCGCGGAGCAGACGTGTCTCGGACACCCTGAAGTCGTCCCGATCGACCCACTCGTAGCCGCCATCCTGGGCGCCGATGAGGAACCTATCCTTATTGATCCAAGACAGGCTGAGACGCCCCGAGGTGCGCATGTGATTTCCTCCAACTGTTGCGACACTGGGAAGCGTACCGGGGCGGACTGGCTACGCGGATCGGTCTGCCCTCGACCTGTATGGTCCACTAAGCTGCGGGCTCCCTCGGTGCCCACAAGGCCACCCCTGCGAAGCCGCACTCAGCGGCAGGCGTCAGTGTGGCACTGGTTTTCTGGCTGCCTGTCGTGGCATCGACACGGCTTCCTTCACGACGCTCCTCCTAACTCACCCCAGCTGCCATCCCGTCCGCCTTCGACCCACACACCGTGGAGCAATTGTGGTTCAGGGCGTCAAGGTGGAGCGCGCCACTGTACGAACGACCTTGACGCCCTGGGCCGCGACTGCCCGGCTCTGCCTGGGTCGAAGGTGGTCGGGATGGCAGCCCACAACGCTCGCCACGAATCCGCCGGCACTCGCCAACGGCGCCTTGGCCATCCCGGAGTCTGAGCGCCCCCGCCGGAGGCATGTCTTTGACTCGCAGATTGGGTCTCGTCTCATGCCCTCCGGGCCTATCCAGTGTGGGCGCGCGACGGCGGCGGCAGCGCCGAGTGGGCCGCAGGCAGGAGCGCGGGCGCAGCCAGAGCCGGTAAGCGCGCCCGGCGAAGCGGAGCGCAGCCGGGCGCCTTGATGAAGTAGGGCAACTTCTACCGCGCTCGGACTGGGACGGTCCTCAGAAACGTTGCCGTTTCGGTTGACGCAGCACCCTGACCTGCGCCTGAGTCGGCCGAGCTCCCTAGAGGCATCCTGGCCAACGAATGGCCCATGAGCTGAGAATTGGCTACATGCTGGTCTGGCGGGGGCAGCGGCCTAGCAGGCACAGCGTGCAAGGCTTGAGACAGACGACGGGTGGATGGAGAGGGAGAGCGAGTGTCACAACAGACCAGCCCTCGGGGGACCTTCTTGCAAATCGCTGAGGCGGTGAAGATTCAAATTCGGTCCAACCCCGAGATGACGGAGCTTCCGAAGCTGGCGGACCTGATGGACGCCCATGGGGTGTCCCGTGGCGTCGTACTCCGAGCCTTCGCCGTGCTGCGGGAAGAAGGAGTCGCGGAACCGGTACCCGGTGGCCGCTGGAGGGTGCTCAGGGAAGGGAAGCACGCAGAGCGCCGGCCACTGGCCGACCGCATCGCCGATGTGATCACGGATGACGGACTAAAGGTGGGGGAAGCGTTCCCAAGTGCGTCCGCGCTGTCGACACGGTTCGGGGTATCACGGCCCACGGTGGCCAAGGCCTTGGACAAGCTGGAGGTCGCCGGACTTCTGTCAGAGGGAGGCCAAGGGAAGGTGCGGACCGTCCGAGCCCTGCCGAACCAAGAGGAGCGATCACAGCCGTGAGCACCACGAGCTTGACCGAGTGGGCCTACCCCCTCGCTGAATCGCTGCTGGCTAAGCCGCTCCCCCGTAGGTGGAAGCACTCGCTGGGGGTAGCGGAGCGAGCCCGAACGCTCGCCCCGATCCTCGGCACGGACGCCGACCTGATGGAGGCCGCCGCAGTGCTCCATGACATCGGCTACTCGCCGGACCTCGCTAAGACCGGCTTTCACCCGCTGGATGGCGCGCGGCACCTCCGAGAGACGTCCCACTCTGACGAGCGCGTCGTACGCCTCGTGGCGCATCACTCGTGTGCCTGGATGGAAGCGGAGGCACGCGGACTGCGCGAGGAGCTGGAGGACGAGTTCCCCAGGGAGCACTCTCATCTGAATGACGCGCTCTGCTACTGCGACATGAACACCACCCCGGATGGCAGCCCTACGAATCCGGTGGACCGGGTGAACGAGATCGCCGGGCGTTACGGGCCGGACAGCCTGATCGGCACGTTCATCCGTCGCGCCGAACCGGAGATTCTGGCGAGCACGGCACGGGTCCTCGAACGGCTCGCTACCGCCCAGCGTCAACCGATGTAGGGCACCGTCCGCGTCCCGTCCATCGCGTGCTCAATCCTGAGTCGCATGGTCGGGTGGATGTCGAACTCTGGCAGGTCCGCTGGGTCGACCCAGCGGACCTGTGTCGTCTCGTCACTCGTACGAACATCACCACCGACCGGCCGCGCGCGAAAGCAGATGCTGAACTGCTGCCGGGCCTCGCCGTCGTCGTACAGCATCACGTGGCCGGGGTCGGTGTAGATCCCCGACATGTCGACGACTTCCGCCTTGATCCCGGTCTCTTCCCAGACCTCGCGAATCACGGTGTCGCTGATGGACTCGCCAACATCATGGCCACCTCCCGGCAGCGCCCACCGGCCGTTGTCGGAGCGCTTGATCATCAGAACCTGTCCCGCGTCGTTCTGCACGAACGCAACAACGGACGGCACGACGGAATTGGCCGGCGGAGCGTCGGGGTCGTGAAGGTAGTCGATGCGTCCCATGTTCAGGCTCCCTTGATGTCGTGTTCTGTCACCTGGCGTGCTCCGCCCCAGGTCTGCTCGATGCTATTCGCGTACGTGTCGAACAGCCCCCCGCCTGGGAGCCGCCGCAGATGGAACACCGGGGCCATGTAGGCGCCGATGCCGTAGACATGGGTGTTTACCAACATCTCGTCATCTGCCCGGAAAAGGGAGTTGTAGAGCGTGGCATCGTGCAGCCGGAAGCCGATGTCCGGATGACTCGCGAAGAGCGGGCGGTAGTTCATCAAGGCGTTGCGAATCTTCCCGTCCATGATCCGGTGCCCTTCGTCGATGCCTCTCTGCTTAACAGCAGGGCAATCGGGGTCTCCCAGCAGGATGCGCACCTGGGTGTTCCGCTCCACCTTCGCCTTGAGAAGGTCGTGGAACAGCGGGTCCTCGGACAGCCATAGTCCGGAGTAGACGAGAACGTCGAGGTGCCTTTCTGTACGCGCGTACAGCTCGCGCCACAGGCCCGCAGGCACCATGTGACGGTGCGGATAGATGGTGACGATCTCCGCCTTGCTCAGGTCCGTTGCGCTGTCGACGGCACGGGAATCGCTCCACAGCGTCGTCACGTCGACCTTGAGCAGCGCCGCAGTGGCGTACTGATGGCGCCGGTACGGCACCTTGCCCTGCGTGATCCAGCGCTCGACTGTCTTCGGGTTCACCTCGATCGAGTCAGCGAGATCTTGCACCGTCATGCCCTGTGCCAAAAGAGCTGAACGCAAACGCTCGTTGGACATCTCCACCCCCGATGGGACGTCTAGGGAGCTCTTGACGGTAGCCAGATCAACCTGAGCTGTCCACGGATGGGGTAACCAACGCCCCCTACCTGCACTGATTCTGATGGTGCGCCAGGAAGTCCCCGGCTAGAAGCCACGAAGTTCGGACGTGCTACTTGACGCAAGTCGATGCAGTACCTGTAATAGAGGTACTGCATCACCCGGTGCCTGCACCAGCCGGAAGACCCGGGAAGGCGACGTTGTCGCTCGCCGACGGGCTGGGAGGGCTTGTTCCTTGAGAACTGAACAGTGGACGAAAGATTCGACGGGGTCGTCCCCGTCCCCGCGACGGCCGGGTGATGACCGTCGACGACCGTGGTTGATGCCGGTGCTGGAGCCCCGTGAGGGTTCCGGTCGGCTTGCGGTCGTTCTGCTGGCGCCGAGCAGTGCGAATAGGGCGCCCCGATACAGCGAGGCTCGGGACCGGAATGCCATGGCCACGGCGCCGGTGAAGCCCTCGCGTTCCCTTCTCCGTGATCGGAGATCGTCATGGCCCGCTTACATACGCAGGCGCTGCCCGTGCTGGACCGGCACCGGCAGCCATGCCCACAGCGTCACCGCATGACCCGTTGCGCGAGGGAGCCCCGGAGTACCTCCGGCGCTTGTCGCGCGGCTTAGCCAGCGTCCGCAGCGCTCGTTCTGCGGCCGGTTGCCTCCCCCGCCCGTCTCGTACGGGCGGGGCTGAGGGGAGCCGGAACAGGCTCTGCACCGGACTGGTCGCCTCTCTCCAAGACCGCGACCGCGCCCGGTTCCTCCGTCCCTTCGCCAGGAGAGATCCGCATGCGTAGCTACATCGGCAACCATCACGTTTTGAACGGCATCGAGTTCAAGGAACTGGCACTCGGCTTCGACGAGCTGCCGCTGGGCCTGGACCGCGACTTGTTCCGTGGCCCGCTCACCCCGGAGTCGCCCGAGGACCGGGCGGCCCGCGAGGCGGTGGCCCGGGAGGTCATCGCGGAACTGGCCGCGCAGGGGGAGGTCGGGGACGAGGTCGCCGCGTGGGACGCGCTGTACGCCGACGCGCTCACCCGCACCGTGCCGTTCCTGCGCTCCGCCCGGGCCGCCGGCCGTTCCGCTGGGACGGGGGTTGCGGCATGAGGACCCTGGCCCCGGACTTCGAGGTACTGGCGGACCACACCGGCAAGCCCCGGCCCGCCGTCAACACGTCGCTGAGCTACGAGCAGGCGCGGTTGGGCACGGCCTTCCACGAGGCCGCTCACGCGGTGCTGTCCCTGGCGTATGGCATGCACATCAGCAGCAGCGAGGTCATCGCCTGGCGGACCGGTGACGACGGCTGGGCGGTGACGGGCACGACCACGCACCTGGCGCAGGGCATCTCGCCGTGGCGCTTTGCCGCGCAGTGCGCTGCCGGAGAGCTGGCCCATGTGCAGTACCTGCTGACCCACGGGCTGTGGACGCCGGATCGGGCTCTGGCGTGTGCGGCGAACCATGACCGTGAGCTGGCCATCGACGTGCTGAACCAGTTCGGCTACCAGCTCGGACGCGACCACACTCCCGAGGGCGGCAAGTCCTGGGGCATGGTGCGCGGCATGGCCCGGCGCAAGATGTACGGGCTGTGGTTCGAGATCTCCGCCGTGGCGCACGCCATGAACGAGCGCGACGTCCTCACCGGTGACGAGATCGCCGCACTGACCGGCCTGGTCAACCCCGAGATTGCCGGGGGTGCCCAGTGAGCCAGACCCTGACAACTCTGGCCGCAGCCCTTCCGCTCGCGGCCGGATGGTCCGTGCACAGCCTGCGGCTGCGGCGCCGCATCGAGGCCGCCCGCCGCGACCCGCTGACGAACCTGATGCGACGTGAGGCGTTCGAGGACCGCGCCGGGCGCGACCTGCGCAAGGACCTCACGTCCGTGGTGGTCATTGATCTCGACGGCTTCAAGGCCCTGAACGACAGCCACGGCCACGCGGCTGGGGATGTCGGGCTGGTCGTCATCGCCGCGCGCCTGAACGACTGGGCGATCCGCATGGGTGGATGCGCGGCACGGCTGGGCGGGGACGAGTTCGCCGCTGTGATCACGGCCGGGCACTTCGTGGACCTGGTGTCGGCTCTGGGGGAGCTGCACGAGACGTTGAGCGAGCCGTTCACCTTCGAGGGCGAGCGGGTGGCACTGGGCGCTTCCATCGGCGCCATCCGCGACGACGGTGACTTGGCCGGCACTCTGCCCGCGCTGATGCGCCGGGCGGATGAGGCGATGTACGTGGCGAAGCAGGCCGGGGGCGGCTGGTACGTCGCTGAGGGTCTGACCCCGGTACGCGAGACGGTCAACGGCCGCCGCAAGGGGCGTCCGGGCACCGGCTGGGAGGTGTCATGATGGCCACCCGAAAGTCGCTGACCACGGCACAGAAGGTCGTCCTGGCGGCTGCGTTCGTGCCCATGCTGGCCACCGGTGTCGGCGGTGGCGTTGGGACATACAGCAACATCAGCCGCGCCTACGGCAAGGGCACGGCGCTGGGAGCGGTCGCGGCCGGTGAGGGCGCGACCGCCGTCCTGGCGCTCGTGCTGCTCGGGCTGACGATGCTGGGGCAGTCCTCCCCGGCCATCATCCGGCTGGGCCTGTGGGCTCTTCCCGCCGCCGCCTCAGCGATGGCCGCGACGGCCGCCGATGACCCGGGCCGCACCGTCATCTACGCGGTGACGCCGATGGGCATGTGCGTGTCGGCGGAAGGCATGGCCTTCCTGGCCCGGCGGATCGTCGTCCACCAGGACGGGCGCGACATCGAGGCCGAAGCGAAGGCCGCCGCCGTGGTCCGGGCACTGGCCTACCACCGGGCCCGTGCCGTGAACCACCCGCAGGCATGGGTGCGCAAGTCGTCGGACCGCACGTCCTGGAAACTCGCTCGGAAGGTCGGGTTGGGCGACGCGTCGTTGGGTGTGCGCCTGCTGGACATCCAGCGCGAGCGCGTCACCAGCGGCGCCGACGCTGCCCTGGCGGCCATGTTCACGGCGCCCTCCGCATACCAGGATGAAACATCGGAGATCGCCATAAATCGGTTGGGGTCTGACCTGCAAGAGTCGGCCCCCGCACCGGTGCCCGCCGTGCGGGAGGTGCCCGCGCTCCAGTCGGCCGACGTCCAGCCGGAACCCGAGCCGGTTGGCCCCAGTCCGGCCGCTGTCGAGTCGGCCGAGCCGGTAGCGGTCCCGGAACCGACTCAGTCGGCTCCGGTCAAGGCGGTCGCCGCTGTGGAGTCGGGTCCGCGTCGGGCGACCGGTCGGGTACCGCAGTCGGCCCGCACGCCCCGACCGACCCGGACCGCCGACCAACTGCTGAGCGAGGCCCGCAAGGCCACGGCGGACTGGTCGGATGCCGAGCTGACGGCCGACGCGATCCGCAAGGCGGTCCGTACGTCGTCCGCCAACGGCCGCATGCTCCGCGACACGCTCAAGAAAGAGCGCACCGAGGGCGGCGGCACTGAGGCGACGGCCGCGTGATGGCCAGCCGTCTCCATGACCCGGACGGCACCCGCTACGGCATCCCGACGTTCGGCTGGCGGATGGCTCCCGAGGACTACGCCACCCGCCGTCAGCTTCGAGCCCGCGGCTTGCGCCCGGGCGGACAGGACGTCGCCGCACAGGTCCTGTGGTACTCGCGCCGCTACTGGCGCAAGGGCAAGAGCCCCATCCGGGTCGCCTACCTGTACCGCATCGACCACGCGAAGCCGGTACGGCCGATGACGCCCGCGAAGTGGGCGGCACTCGCCAAGGCGAACGCAACCCAACAGATCTGCCCTGAGTGCCGGCGGGATGCCGGGTATCGCATCCCGACCTCGCTCGGCATGTGCGTGACCTGCGCCGACGCACCCCAACTCGCTGCCTGAACCAGCAGCTTCGCCCAGCGGGGCCCGGACGGTCGGCCGACGAAAGCGCCGTCCGGGCCCCTTCCCACTCCAGTCGACAGAGGGAGCAGATCCACCGTGTCTGACATCCACGTCACTGACCAGAGCGAGGAGCTTGAGCGTCCTGACGCCGAGGTCTTCGACATCACCACCAAACGCCCCGCCGAACCTGCCCCGGCACCGGCCGAAGCCGCTGTCCCCTCCCCGCCGGCCAAAGTCGAGGACGACGAGGACGAGGAGGCGCCCCGGCTGCGGCCGGTCGACTCGCCCGACCTGCCCGCCCCGGGCATCACGACCTACAAGCGCAAGCCGATCCTGCCGAGCTGGCTGCTGTCGAAGCCTGGGTTCGTCTCCACCACCCAGCGCGCGGCGAGTAACGCGTTCTACTCCACCGCCTTCCACGGCATCCGAACCCCCTGGTACGCCCTCCAACTGGGCCTGAACGCCCCGCGCGGCGTGGCCCGCCTGGTGCGCGACACCAACCGGTGGGTGTGGGACGCCGAAGCGGCTCCGCTGCGGGCCTACGAGGTGTTCCACGAGAACACGGCCGAGTACCTCAAGCTGACGCGTCAGCGGGACGCACGCGTGCGACTGAGGGTGTTCGTCACCACGGTGGCGCTCGTCTTCGGCAGCGCGATCGCGCTGACCCTGTACGTCATGGCCCCCGGCTGGCTGGCGGTGCTGGCGTCGGCTGTGGTGCTGATGTGCGGGTTCTGGGGCGCGCCGCAGGATCAGCCGGTGATCGGGCCTGCGGTGCTCAAGACCGAACTCCAGAAGCTCACGGGGCCGATCGTGCTGCGCGCTTTGGACAACATCGGCAACGCGAAGCTGTCGGCCGCCATCAAGAAGGGTGGCGACATGAACGGGATGCACTTCACCTCGGAGATCACCCGTGACGGGCCCGGATACCGCGCTGACCTTGACCTTCCCTGGGGTGTGACGCCGGAGGACATCATGGAGGCCCGCAAGCCGCTCGCCTCTGGTCTGCGGCGGAAGGTCGGCTGCGTGTGGCCCTCGGCTGATCCGACCGAGCATGAGGGGCGGCTGGTCCTGTGGGTGGGTGACAAGCCCATGAACGAGACCACGAAGCCCGAGTGGCCGCTGTTGAAGTCGGGCAGCGTGGACCTGTTCAAGCCGGTCGTCTTCGGTAATGACCAGCGGATGAGCGACGTGACCGTGACGCTGATGTTCGCCAGTGTGGTCGTCGGCTCCATCCCGCGTATGGGAAAGACGTTCCTGATGCGCCTGTTCCTGCTCATCGCAGCCCTCGACCCGCGCGCCGAGCTGTACGCGTTCGACTTCAAGGGCACCGGCGACTTCGGCGCCCTGGAGCCGGTCTGCCACCGCTACCGGGCCGGTGAGGAAGACGAAGACATCCTCTACACCCTTCACGCCCTGCGGGAGTTGAAGGAGGAACTGCGCAGGCGGGCGAAGGTCATCAAGTCCCTGCCTCGCTCGCGCTGCCCGGAGTCGAAGGTCACGCCCGAGCTGGCGAGCGACAAGGCCCTTGGGCTGCACCCGATCGTCGTCGGCCTGGACGAGTGCCAGAAGTCGTTCGAGCACTCGGAGCACGGGATGGAGATCGAGGACATCTGCACCGACATCGCCAAGCGGGGCCCGGCTCTGGGCATCGTCGGCATGTTCGGCACCCAGCGCCCCGACGCCAAGTCGCTGCCCCCAGGCATCTCCGCCAACGCAGTGCTGCGGTTCTGCCTGAAGGTCATGGGCCACACCGCCAACGACATGGTCCTCGGTACCGGCGCCTACAAGGCCGGATACCGGGCCACGATGTTCTCCCGAGCCGACCGGGGCATCTGCTGGATGGCCGGTGAGGGAGACGACCCCCGCATCGTCGCCTCCGCCTTCGTCGACGCACTCAAAGCCGAGCAAGTAGTCGTGCGGGCACGCAAGATGCGCGAGGAGTACGGCAACGTCACCGGCCACGCCATCGGCCAGGAACCCGAGAGCGGTGAGGCCGCCTTCGATCTGCTGGCCGACATCCTCAAGGTGGTGCCGGCCGACGAGGACAAGGTGTGGAACGAGAAGGTCGCCGCACGACTGGCCACGCTCCGCCCGGAGGTCTACGGCGGCTGGAAGGCCGAGACGGTCACCTCGAACCTCAAGCCACACGGCGTCACCGCCCAAGACGTCTGGGGCACCAGCGACAAAGGCAAGGGCACCACCCGCCGGGGCATCACCCGCGCCGACATCACCAAAGCAATCACACTCCGTGACGGAAACCGGTCCGGGGACTGACGCGCACGGGTGCTAGACCTAGCAGCCGCCGTTGCTAGGTCTAGCACCTCCGCTAGCACCCTACATGGGCTCTGATCAGCGACCTCGTACCTAGCACCCCACCTGCGAAAACGCCCGAAATCCGCCTGGAAGGCACTCCATGACCCTCTACCTCCTTGCTAGCGCCTGCCTACTCGTCGTCACTCTCGGTTACGCCAGCCTGTGTGCGTCATCGCCGTTCGGTGACTGCCGCAAGTGCAAGGGCTTCGGCTACGCGCTCAAGAAAGACCGGCGCGGCAACCTCCGCCCCGGCAAGACCTGCCGCCGCTGCCGGGGCTTGCGCAAGCGCATACGCGTCGGCCGCCACCTCTACAACGTGTGGCTGCGCCTCTACCGCGACGCCACCCCCACCCCCACCAAAAAGTTCACCCCGAAGGGATAACCCCATGGCCATCACCGTCTCCCTCGTCGCCCTGTTCGGCCTCGTCCTGTTCTTCCTGCTCCGCTCCAAGTCCCTCGGCTACGGGTCCGCGTTCGTCGCCATGATGTTCGGCTTCTACCTCGCCTCCACCGGGGCCTCCCAGCCGATGAACGACCTGACGACCGCCGTCGTCGAGGCCCTCGGCAACCTCTAGGAGGCTGGTCGTGAACGAACCCCTCGTCGCCCGCCACTGGCTCGCCCTCGCCGCCCCCAAAGCGGCCCCCGCCGTGGCCACAACCACCGTGCTGATCCTCGGCAGGATCTGGAACGCCAACGGCGCCGAACACTCCGTCGGCAACGCGGCCCTCATGGTCGTCCTGGCCGCCGGGGCCGCGACCGCCGGCGCTTTCGCCTCCGCTGGCCGCGCGGGTGATCCGGTCATCGCCGGTACCGCGTTCGCCAGCTCCGGAGCACTGGCCCTGGCCGGGGTCGCCGGATACGCCGACGGCCTGCCGCTCCCGCTGCTGCTGTGGGCACTGACCACCGCCGTGGCGTACGGCATCGCGGCCCGCTACTGGCGCACCGACCGCCGAGAACACCTCGCACACCAGCGGCACACCGCCGAACGGCGCGAGGAACACGGCCACGTCGAGCGCGTGGAAGCCCTGCGCGCCGGAGCACAGATCGAAGTCGCCCGCTCCGGCGCCGCCTACGCGGAGCAACTCGCCCAGGCCCTCATCCACCGCGAGGCGCTGCCCGGCTTCGACCCCGCCCAGCTCACCCGCGCCGGGCTGCCCCAACTGCCCGCCATCAAGAACTCCAAGGAGATCTGAGCCATGTTCGAGATCCGCGTCATCTGCGACCCCGCCGACACCGAGCGCATCACGACCACCCTCAACGGCCTGTTCGACACCGGCCCCGTACGCCGCTACCCCTCACGCGGCACGGAGAAGGACCGCCTGTACGTCACCGCCGACCACCGGCCGCACTCGGATTCGTGGCCGACACCGCAAGAGGCGTACGCGACCGCACCAAGCATCATCAGCGAGATCGGCTGGACCGCCCAGGCCGCCACCGACAAGCCGTTCGGCCAGGACATCGGGCGAGAGTTCTGGCTCCGCAAAGCGGCCGTTCTGGACCGCATCGCACTCGGTCACGATGGCGACACCAACGACGCGGCAGACCTCGCAACCCACGCCGCCCGCCACGTGATGGAAGCCGACGGAGTCACCCCCGACCGTCTGAACGGCGACCCGCGTCAGTACGTCCGTCAGCAGTACGCCCGGTGGGCCAAGACCAAGAACCAGTAGATACGCCCGGGGCGGTCGCTCTCTCTCCAAAGACCGCGACCGCCCCGGCTCTCCGTCCCTTCGCAGAAACAGGAGAAATCCCAGCATGACATCTGACTGCAAGACCGCGCTCCCGCGCGTGACCAATCACCCCGACGGGGACCACCTGCGAACCGCACTGGCACTGGCCACGGCCGGTGTGCCGGTGCTGCCCCTGCGGGCAGGAAAGCTGCCGTTCGGAAACTGCCGCGTCTGTGCTGACAGCGCGTGCGGCGGGCGGCCACACATGAAGAGTGCCGGCACCTGCCAGTGCCCGGCCGTGTGCCACGGATGGGCCGCCGCAACCACCGACACCCGCGTCATCACCTCCGCCGCCTGGGCCCCGGCGTGGCGGCAAGCCGTATCCATCGCGTACCACCCGGGCGGGACCGGGCTGACCGTCGTGGACCTGGACAACGCCGAAGCCGCAGCGTGGGCGCGGGAGACCTTGCCGCCCACGTGCACAGTGGCGACCACGCGCGGCGAGCACTGGATCTACCAGGGAACCGTGCGGTCGGCCAACGCCGTGCGCCCCGGAGTGGACATCAAGTCGCTCATGTCCTACGCCCGGTGGCTCGGTCCCGGCACCGGCTCCATGACCGAGCTGCCGGACGCCGTACGCGCCCTGGTCGTCAAGGAGCCATCCCCGGTCCGGCCCGCGCAGCACGCCGTCGCCGTCCCCGCGCCGGTCGGGGGCGGGGAGTGCCGCCACCGCACACCCGCCTATCTGGACCGTGGCATCGCCATGGCCGAGCAGCGCATCACCGAGGCGAGCAGTGCGGTGCACGCGACGGTCTACCGGACCTTCCTCGCCGTGCTGTCCACACACGGCCGGTGCGGCTGCCTCACCGACACCCACATGGCGCGGCTGTTCGCCGCCGCCCAGACCAAGGGCGAATCACTCCGGCACTGCACCGACGCGTGGACCAACGCCCGCACCAGGTTGGGACTGTGACCATGGCAGACGACGAGAAGAATCCCGCCCGCGAGGTCATCACCGACTACGCGCAAGAGCACTTCCGGT
Organism: Streptomyces sp. NPDC055287; assembly: GCF_053646035.1. Taxonomy (NCBI): domain Bacteria; kingdom Bacillati; phylum Actinomycetota; class Actinomycetes; order Kitasatosporales; family Streptomycetaceae; genus Streptomyces; species Streptomyces sp. NPDC055287. The sequence continues at coordinate 67,467 of NZ_JBSHNE010000030.1, forward strand.
ACTTCCGTACCGCCGAGGGGACCGTGTACGCGCAGAAGAACGGCCACCCCGTGGCCCGCCCGATCCGCTCCCAGGGCACGACGGGCAGCCACCGACAGGAACTCATGGTGGGCCTGTTCAAGGACGGACACGGCATGTTCAACGGAACCGCGCTCAAGGAGGCGTTGGACTTGATCGAAGCACTCGCGCTGACCGAGGACACCCAGGCCGTCAACATCCGCGTCGCCCCCGGATTCGACGGGGCGACGTGGCTGGACCTGGGCCGCAACGACGGGCAGTCCGCCCGCATCCACCCCACCGGATGGGACATCCTCACCCCCGACCCTCGCGAGGTGTGCTGGCGCCGCACCCAGCTCACCGGAGAACTCCCGTTGCCGGCCAAGGACACCGACGGCAAGGGCATCGACCACCTGATGCGGCTGTGCAACTTCGCCACCGCGGAGACCGAGTGCCTGGCCATCGCCTGGCTGATCGGCTGCCTCGGACCGTCCGTGCCCGTACCCGCGCCGTTCCTCACTGGCCCCCAAGGGGCGGGCAAGTCCACCGGGGGCCGGATGCTCGTGCGGATCATCGAGGGGATGAGCGGCGACCTGCGCCGGGCCCCGAAGGACGAGGAGAACCTGATCGCGGCGGTCGCGGCCGGGTGGGTCACCGCCCTGGACAACCTTTCCCACATGACGCCGGACCTGTCCGACGCCATGTGCTGCATCGTCACCGGAGCCGAGAGCGTCAAGCGCGCCCTGTTCACCGACGGGGACGTTCACCGGGCCCGCTATCGCCGCCCGCTGCTCCTGACCGGCATTGATGTCGGCGTCATCCGGCCCGACCTCGCGGAACGGCTCCTGCCCCTGCGCCTGGAGCGGCCCCGCATGAGGCGCACCGAGGCGGAACTCTGGGCGGAGTTCGAAGAGGCGCTGCCCATCGTCCTCGGCTCTCTCCTGGACCTCGCGGTCAAGGTCCGCGCGGCCGAGGCGGAGACCCCCACCGATCTACGGATGGCCGACTTCGCCCGCCTGTGCGCGCAGCTCGACGCGGCAACCGGCCTCGGAGCGCTCACCGCCTACCGGGCCAGCCTGGACGACCTGAACGACGACGTGATCGAGGGCGACCTCCTCGCGCAGACCGTCCTCCAGCACGCCGACACCATCGAACCGGGCGGCGACCAGCGCATGACCTCCACCGAGTGGCTGCACTGCCTCAGCCGCCTCTACAGCGGCGACGAACTGCGCCCCCTACCCAAAGGCTGGCCGACCACCGGCAAAGTCCTCTCCGACCGGCTCAAGCGCCTCCAACCGACGCTGGCCGCCCGGGGGGTCCTCATCGACAGCGGCCGCACCCGCGAAGGCCGCTACCTCGAAATGACCCGCCCAGCCACGCCACCCTCATACGAGCAGCCGGGCGTGTTCTGATCAGCACCGCGCGCTCGCCGGGACAAGCAAGAAGAGCACCGGGCGCCCCGTGCTCTTCTTGCTGTTCGGCGGAACGCCGCGCGGTAGTCGCGCCGCGCAGCGGCTCCTTCTTCACGCTGTGAGGCGCACGGAACTACAACAGACACCCCCTCTTTTGTCCTAAGAGGGAAGACGCTGCGTCACCTGCGTCACGCGGACGGGAAAACGGCCCCTGAGCTGCAGCTACAGGCGTGACGCAGACGGCGGCCTCTGCGTCATCCTGCGTCATCTGCGTCACCCGATGACGCATCCCGTGACGCACCGATGACGCACCCCCACACCGCCGCGTCACACAAAGCCGCAGGTCATAAGCCCGTATGACGCTGGTGACGCTGTGACGCAGAAATCCGCACTTAGGACAGGTACAGCCGTCGCCCTCCCCAAGGAGTCGCATCGTGGCCCCGAAACGCACTCCCGAGTCCGACCCGCAGACAACCCTGCGCGCCGGCCTCCCTGACCGCTACCTCACCCCCGACGACCTCATCGAGATGTTCAGCCTGCCGAGCACCGAAACGCTCTACACCTGGCGCAAGACGGGCGTCGGCCCACCCGCCATCCGCATCGGCAAGTACCTGCGCTACGACCCCGCCGCCGTCCGGGCCTGGGTCGAGAGCAACACCGACACCGCCGCCGCCTGACAACCCCACCAACCAGCAGGGGCACGACCGACACAGGGCGTGCCCCTGCTGCATGCCCACAGGAGCATCCTTTGGCCGGCCACATCCAAGACCGCTGGTTCAAGACCGAGACCAACACCGACGGCAAGACCATCCGAGTGAAGACCAACCGCTATGGGCTCGGACTCCGCTACCGCGCCCGCTACGTCGGCCCCGACGGCACCGAGAAGTCAAAGTCCTTTCCGGATCGCCAAAAGCGGCTCGCTGAGAACTGGCTCGCCAATGTCGCCTCCGACATGTCGCGGGGCCAGTACATCGATCCTCGCGCGGCACGGGTGACGTTCAAGGGGTACGCCGAGACGTGGCTCAAGGCGCACAGCGCCGACCTGTCCAGCCAGATCGGCACCGAGCAGCGCCTACGCCTTCACGCCTTTCCGGTCCTCGGGTCCCGCCCGCTCGACTCCTTCCGGCCGGAACACCTGCGCGGGCTGGTGAGCGCCCTTGAGTCCGACCCGGGCGTGAGCGGCGCATACGCGCGCAACATCTACGGCGACGTTCGAGCCGTGCTGAGCGCGGCCGTGGACGACGGTCTACTGCCTCGCAATCCCTGCTCCGCGAAGTCCGTGCGCCCGCCGACAGTCGAGCGTCGGCGGGTTACTCCGTGGCTTCCCTCTCAGGTCCAGGCAGTACGCAAGGCTCTACCTGCGCGCTACCGGACCATGGTGGACACCGGGGCGGGCTGCGGGTTGCGGCAGGGAGAGATCGTGGGACTCGCAGAGGACGCGCTCGACTTCGAGGGGGGCATGCTCAGGGTCGTCCGGCAAGTCAAGCTCATCCAGGGAAAGGCCGTGTTCGCGCCGCCGAAGTGCAACAAGGAACGCGACGTGCCGCTGCCGTCCTCGGTAGCGGAGGCCCTGCGGGCGCACATGGACGCCTGCAAGCCGGTCGAGGTCACCTTGCCGTGGCGTAAGCCGGACGGTCCGAAGGTGACGGCCCGCCTTCTGTTCACGAACACCGCGAACGGTGTCGTCTGGCGGAGCAACTTCAACATCCAGGAGTGGAAGCCCGCTCTTGCGCTGGCCGGTCTCATCCCGGGCGCGCGGGACGGCAAGTACGACTCCGCCCGTGAACACGGGATGCACGCTCTCAGGCACTTCTACGCCTCGGTGCTGCTGGAGGCCGGCGAGAGCATCAAGGCCGTCAGCCAGTACCTGGGGCACGCCGATCCCGCGCTCACGTTGCGGGTGTACGCGCACCTCATGCCGTCGAGCCGGGAACGGACCCGGAACGCCATTGACGGGCTGTTCTTGCCCGCCTCTGAAGGGGCCGACGGCCCAGAGACGGCCCAGTAGCACGCGAACGGCCCCTGACGAGCACTAAACGCGCTGGTCAGGGGCCGTTCGCTCCCGGATCGCCGCCAGTTCTCCAGGTACAGGCATGGTCATACCAGTGTCGCAGACATACGGAAAGGGCCCGCCGCCCTGTGGACGACGGACCCTTCACTCACAAAAGCGCAGTTCAGCCGGTCCCTACGAAGATCACCAGCAGCAGCCAGACCACCGGAGCGGTCGGCAGCAGCGAGTCGAGCCGGTCCATGATGCCGCCGTGGCCCGGCAGCAGCGTTCCCATGTCCTTGATCCCGAGGTCCCGCTTGATCATGGACTCGCCGAGGTCGCCCAACGTGGCGCTCGCGGCCACCGCGAGCCCCAGCAGCAGGCCCTGCCACCAGGTCCCGTCGTCGACCAGGAACTCCATGCACACCGCGCCCGCCGCCATCGCGAAGGCGATGGCGCCGCCAAGTCCTTCCCGGGTCTTGCCCGGGCTGATGCGCGGCGCGAGCTTGTGCTTGCCGAAGCGCCAGCCCACGGCGTACGCCCCGGTGTCGCTGACCACGGTCAGCAGCAGGAAGGTGAGTACCCGCTGCGCGCCGTCGTCGGCCGCCAGCATCATCGCGACGAACGTGGCCAGGAACGGCACGTAGAACGCCGCGAACACGCCCGCCGTGACGTCCTTGAGGTAGCCCTCCGGCGGCTCGGTCATCCGCCAGACGAGCACGGCGAGCGCGGTGAGCGCCATGGCGACCCACGCGCCCTCGGCGCCCCTGACGTACCCGGCCACAACCATCGCCGCTCCGCCGACCGCGAGCGGCACCAGCGGAGCCTTGATCTGCTTGCGCTCTTCCAGCCGCGAGATCAGCTCCCACAGCCCGACCACTACGGCGACCGTTATCACGCCGATGAAGGCGGCTTTCCAGACGAACAGCGACGCGATGATGACCGCGCCGAGTGCCACGCCCACCCCTATGGCGGCACGCAGATCACGCCCCGCACGCTTCTTCTGCGGGGGCGTCGGCGGGGTGGGCATGGGCTCCTCGGGCGGCACGATGGGCATGGGGCGAGTCTGCTCGGCCGGATGCGCATCGTAAGCAGGACCCGCCGGGGCAGGCCCCTGGTCGGAGGGTCCCCACGCGGCGGCGTAGTCGCCCCGCGCCGGGGCCCCCCAGGAAGAGTCGTTCATCAGACCTCGAGCAGCTCGGCTTCCTTGTGCTTCAGCAGCTCGTCCACCTGCGCGGCGTACTTCGCGGTGGTGTCGTCGAGCTCCTTCTCCGCACGGCGGACCTCGTCCTCGCCGGACTCCTTGTCCTTGACGAGCTTGTCGAGGGTCTCCTTGGCCTTGCGACGGACCGAGCGGATCGAGATCTTGGAGTCCTCGGCCTTGGTCTTGGCGACCTTGATGAACTCCTTGCGGCGGTCCTGCGTCAACTCGGGGAACGTCACCCGGATGATGTTGCCGTCGTTGCTGGGGTTGACGCCCAGGTCGGAGTCGCGGATCGCCTGCTCGATGTTGCGCAGCGCATTCTTGTCGAACGGCGTCACGATCGCCATCCGGGCCTCGGGGACCGAGAACGAGGCGAGCTGGTTGATCGGCGTCAGCGCGCCGTAGTAGTCGGCCACGATCTTGTTGAACATCGCCGGGTGCGCACGGCCGGTGCGGATCGCGGCGAAGTCCTCCTTGGCCACCACGACGGCCTTCTCCATTTTCTCCTCGGCCTCGAGGAGGATTTCTTCGATCACCACTTGCTCCTGCGTGTCTCGATCGGGCCCTGCATGAACTGCATGAACAGACCCTGTGAACCTGCGTCTGTGAATGTGCGCGTCTTCTCTGCACGGTGTCCGACCGGCAGAGGGTTTGTCCATCCTCCGGTCAGGCCCGGGTGCCCCGGTCGCTCACGAGCGTGCCGATCTTCTCACCCTTGACCGCCCGCGCGATATTGCCCTCGGCGAGCAGCTCGAAGACGAGGATCGGAAGATTGTTGTCCCGGCAGAGGGTAATCGCCGTCATGTCGGCGACCTTGAGGTCCCGGGTGATGACCTCGCCGTACTCGAGCGCGTCGAACTTGACGGCGGCGGAGTTGGTCCGGGGGTCGGAGTCGTAGACCCCGTCGACACCGTTCTTGCCCATCAGCATGACCTCGGCGTCGATCTCCAGGGCCCGCTGAGCGGCTGTGGTGTCGGTGGAGAAGTAGGGCATGCCCATGCCGGCGCCGAAGATGACGACCCGGCCCTTCTCCAGATGGCGCACGGCGCGCAGCGGAATGTAGGGCTCGGCGACCTGGCCCATGGTGATGGCGGTCTGCACGCGGCTGTCGATGCCTTCCTTCTCCAGGAAGTCCTGGAGGGCGAGGCAGTTCATGACCGTGCCGAGCATGCCCATGTAGTCCGAGCGGGCCCGGTCCATGCCGCGCTGCTGGAGCTCGGCGCCACGGAAGAAGTTGCCGCCGCCGATGACGACCGCGATCTCCGCACCGTCACGCACGACGGCGGCGATCTCCCGCGCGATGGCGTGCACCACGTCAGGGTCCACACCCAGGCCGCCGCCGCCCGCGAACGCCTCGCCGGACAGCTTCAGCATGAAACGGCCGGTCACTTTGCCGTCGTCGCTCTTCTGGGTATTCGTCATGGAGATCTCCTAGTGCACATACGAAGAAGGCCATTGCCGGTGGGTGCTGAGTCCCGTGCGCGGCAATGGCCTCCTCGTAAGATCTGCGGTCGTCCGTTACGTGCGCGTCCGACTGCTGTAGACCCTAGCGGGGTCCACGCTCGATCGCTGAAACAGACTCAGATGCCGACCTTGATGCGCGAGAAGCGCTTCAGGGTGACACCGGCCTCGTCCAGAACCTTCTGGACGGACTTCTTGTTGTCCAGGGCGTACGGCTGGCCGAGGAGGGTGGCCTCCTTGAAGAAGCCGTTGACGCGACCCTCGACGATCTTCGGGAGCGCGGCCTCGGGCTTGCCCTCGGCGCGCGTGGTCTCCTCGGCGACGCGACGCTCGGCCTCGACGATCTCGGCGGGGACCTCGTCCCGGTCGAGGTACTTCGGGGCGAAGGCGGCGATGTGCTGGGCGATGCCACGGGCCAGGTCGGCGTCGGCCTTGTCCAGCTCGACCAGGACACCGATCTGCGGGGGCAGGTCGGGCATGGTGCGGTGCATGTACGCGGTCACGTAGGCGCCGGAGAACTGCGCGAAGCGGTCCAGGACGATCTTCTCGCCGAGGTTGGCGTTGGCCTCGTCGACGTACGCCTGGACGGTCTTGCCGGACTCGATCTCGGACGCGAGCAGCGCCTGGAGGTCGGCCGGGGACGTCGCGGAGACGTGGGCGGCGAGCGCGTTGGCGACGGCCTGGAACTTGTCACCCTTGGCGACGAAGTCCGTCTCGCACTTCAGCTCGAGCAGGACGCCGGAGGTCTCGTCCTCGGAGATGAGGGAGACGACGGCGCCGTTCTCGGCAGAACGGCCCTCGCGCTTGGCGACGCCCTTCTGGCCCTTGATGCGCAGAGCCTCGACGGCCTTGTCGACGTTGCCCTCGGCCTCGTCGAGCGCCTTCTTGCAGTCCATCATGCCGGCGCCGGTGAGCTCACGGAGCTTCTTGACGTCCGCGGCGGTGTAGTTCGCCATGATCTGTGAATCTCTCTCGAAGTCGAAACGAAGATCTACGGGTGGCGGCGGGGGCGGGCGCTTGTGACGCCCCGCCCCCGCCGTCGTCAACCGTGACGGGTGTCAGGCCTGCTCGGCCTCAGCGGCCGGGGCGGCCGGGGCGGCAGCCTCGTCGGCCTTCTCCGCGTCGGCGACCTTCTCGGTCTCGGCGGAGGTCTGCACCTCGGCGTCGGCGGCCGGGGCCTCGTCAGCCTTCTTGTCGCCCTCGAGCAGGTCGCGCTCCCACTCGGCGAGCGGCTCGCTGGCGGCCTTCTCGCCCGGCTTGGAGTCGCCGGTGGCGGCGCCGGAACGGGCGATGAGGCCCTCGGCGACGGCGTCGGCGATCACGCGGGTGAGCAGGGTGACGGAGCGGATCGCGTCGTCGTTGCCCGGGATCTTGTAGTCGACCTCGTCGGGGTCACAGTTGGTGTCGAGGATCGCGACGACCGGGATGTGGAGCTTGCGCGCCTCACCGACGGCGATGTGCTCCTTCTTGGTGTCCACGATCCAGACGGCGCTGGGCACCTTGGACATCTCGCGGATACCGCCGAGGGTCTTCTCCAGCTTGGTCTTCTCGCGGGAGAGGACCAGGAGCTCCTTCTTGGTGAGGCCCGACGCGGCCACATCCTCGAAGTCGATCTGCTCGAGCTCCTTCAGACGCTGAAGGCGCTTGTAGACGGTGGAGAAGTTGGTCAGCATGCCGCCGAGCCAGCGCTGGTTGACGTAGGGCATGCCCACGCGCGTCGCCTGCTCGGCGATCGCTTCCTGCGCCTGCTTCTTGGTGCCGACGAACATGATAGAGCCGCCGTGGGCGACGGTCTCCTTGACGAACTCGTAGGCGCGGTCGATGTACGACAGCGACTGGAGAAGGTCGATGATGTAGATGCCGTTGCGCTCCGTGAAGATGAAGCGCTTCATCTTCGGGTTCCAACGACGGGTCTGGTGACCGAAGTGGACGCCGCTTTCCAGCAGCTCCCGCATCGTGACGACGGCCATGGCCGTACTCCTTGAGTTACTCGGTTTGCCGCGTCCGCAGGATTGCGGGCGCGCCTGACGCCCCATGCGCCGTGCCACGAAGGACCGAGCGGCGCGGCCACCGACCGCAGAGAGGGTGTGGTGGCGGGGCGTGCGAAGTCGACCCGGTGACCCGGATCGCCACAAGAAGTGTACGGGACCTGCGCAGTGCCGGGTGACGGCGATGTCCACAACCGGACCGCGATCCACAGATCCGGGCCATGATCCCCACGGACCGGCCCGTAGCGGGACGGTTTGTGGATGCGACGAACGACTGTGCTGGTACTGCTCCTGGTCACCGCGATGTTCATCCCCTCCACGGACGCCACCGCCGGCGCGCCGCCGGACACGGCGGTGTGGCCGGTGGGTGGGCGCCCCCTGGTCGTACGGGCCTGGGAGCCGCCCCCGTCCCCCTACGCGGCCGGACACCGCGGCGCGGATCTCGCCGCCACGCCGGGCGAGCCGGTGCGGGCGGCCGCCTCCGGCCGGGTCTCCTTCGCGGGTCCGGTCGCCGGCCGCGGGGTCCTGACCGTCACCCTGCCGGACACGGGCGAGCCGCCGCTGCGGACGACGTACGAACCGGTGCGCGCGCTGGTCGCGAAGGGCGACGAGGTGAGAGCCGGGCAGGTGGTGGCCGTACTCCAGAACGGCCCGTTCCACTGCCAGTCCGGCTGCCTCCACTGGGGCCTGGCCAGAGGCAGGACCTACCTGAACCCTCTGACACTGCTACCGGCCCGGTCGCTCCGCCGCGGGCCGCCGCGTCTGCTGCCGGTCTTCGGCGTCCCCCTGGCCGCACCGGGCCGGGAAAGGGCGGGGTGGGGACCAGGCCCGCAGCGGGCGACGGCTCAGGCTCTGCCCTGGACGCCGTGCAGCGCCATGGCGACAGCCGTGTCCGCGATCACGTCCGAATCCTCCGCCGCACCGAGCTCGATGCGCCGCACCGCGGCGTCGACCACGCCCTGGAGCATCATCGCCGCCAGCCGGGGCTGCTCGTGCCCCAGTGCGCCGAGCGCCTCGACGATCATCGTCACCAGACCACCGTGCGCGGCGCGGATCTTCTCGCGCGCACCGGCGTCGAGCTCGCTCGCGGAGATCGCGACCACGGCGCGGTGGCGGCGGTCGCCGACGAGGACGAGCTGCGCGCGTACATAGGCCTCGACCTTGCCCGCCGGGTTTCCGGACCGCTCCATGGCGCTCTCGACCTCCGCGGCCCAGACCGGGAAGTCGACGGCGCACAGCTCTTCGACGACGGAGGCGCGGGAACGGAAGTACTCGTACACGGACGACCGGGCGAGGCCGGTGCGCTCAGCGAGGGCGGGGAAGGTCAGCGCTTCCGTACCGCCTTCGGACAGCAGGGAGCGGGCAGCGTCCAGCAGGGCGCCGCGCTGCATCGTCCGGTGCTCGGCCACCGAGGCCGCTCGAATCCTTGGCACGGTCCCACTTTACGGATGCGGCGCCGCCGTGACGACGGAACGGGAGCGGCAGGGACGATTCAGCGCCGCCGTCATCGCCCCGCGTCGGCCAGCTTCGCCCTGAGCTGGAGCACGGATTTGGTGTGGATCTGGCTGACGCGGCTCTCGGTCACCCCGAGCACATTGCCGATCTCGGCGAGGGTGAGGCCCTCGTAGTAGTACAGCGTCACCACGGTCTTCTCACGCTCGGGCAGCGTGTTGATGGCGCGGGCCAGCAGCCGGCGCAGCTCCCGGTCCTCGGCCACCTCTACCGGGTTGTCGGCGTGGGTGTCCTCGAGCGTGTCCATCAGACTGAGCCGGTCGCCGCCCTCGCCACCGGCGTGCAGCAGCTCTTCCAGGGCGACGACGTTCGCCAGCGACAACTGGCTGAAAACAGCGTGCAGTTCCTCCAGGAGGATGCCCATCTCCGAGGCGACCTCGCTCTCGGAGGGGGTACGGCGCAGCTGCGCCTCCAGCGTCGTGTAGGCGCGTTCGACCGCCTTGGCCTTCTGCCGCACCGAGCGCGGGATCCAGTCCAGGGCCCGCAGCTCGTCGATCATGGCGCCGCGGATGCGGGTGATCGCGTACGTCTCGAACTTGATGGACCGCTCGATGTCGAACTTCTCAATGGCGTCGATGAGCCCGAAGACGCCGGAGGAGACGAAGTCGGCCTGCTCGACATTGGGCGGCAGCCCGACACTCACCCGCCCCGCGACGTACTTCACCAGCGGCGAGTAGTGCAGGATCAGCTGCTCCCGCAGCCGCTCGTCGCCCGTGGTCTTGTACGACCGCCACAACTCGTCGAGCGACGAGGGTGCGGCGGGCCGCACGCTGCCACGCGCCGCGTGTGGCACTGCCGCGCGGTCAGACCCGGAGGTGTGCTGGGGCATGCGTTGCCTTGAGCCGTTCTGCTGTGACGTCGGGGGAAATCTTGCGTCTGGGCGGGAATCCTCGTGAGCGTAGCGTGACTGCGGTGTCGCAGTCCGCGCAGGATATGGGATGGCCCCCTTCAAGATGAATGCCGCGAGGCACGCCACTCTCCGGGGCCATCACCGTGTACGGCGGCCCCGGAGAGCGGTCCAGGAGGGCTGAGAAGGTCATCATCAGTACCTTTTCACCCGAATGCCGCTGGTCAAGGACCGCCTCGCCGCACGTTCGCATGGCCTACGGCGCCGGGCGTCAACTGCCATCCGTCACCCCGCCGTTCGACGAACCCCAAGGAGTGCAGTTCGTACAGCTTGCCGAGCGCGTCGTCGGGGGTGGTCCCCGCTCCCCGGGCGACGCCGCGCGCGTCGAGGCAGCCCCGGGCCGGCAGCGACTCCAGTACGAGAGCCGCGACCGGATCCAGCAGATCCCTGGGAAGGACCGGCCCCCGGCGCGCCGGGGCGAGGTCGCCGATGTCCCCGACCAGCTCCACCACCTCCGCGGCGTCGGTGACCAGTACCCCCTCGCCCCGCAGAAGTTCGTGCACGCCCGCCGAGAGTCCGCTGGTGGCGGGGCCGGGCACGCCCATCGTGAACCGTCCCAGCCGTTGCGCGCTGCGGGCCGTGACCAGCGAACCGCTGCGGTACTCAGCCTCCACCACGACCGTGCCCCGGGTCAGGGCCGCGTTCTCTGGGGGTTCAGTGGGGGTGGTGTGACGTTGCAGAAGCCCTCTCATAGGGTCCTACTGCAACAGGTCTCAGGGGGTGTGGCTCTGCGGC
>NZ_JBSHNE010000031.1:0-66434 GCF_053646035.1 Streptomyces sp. NPDC055287
CCACAGGTGTTGTGATGCATAAACTCACCTACTAGGTCGCTGAGCAGCATCAACGTGAGACAGAACCCACGGCAACAGCATCGACCCCCAGAGAAGCCGCGTCCTCCTTGTCCGCCTGGACCATCGGGTACTGGCCGCCCTGTGTCGGCTGCACCGGCAGCCGGTCGAGCAGCGTGGAGTTGGAGAGGATGACACCGCAGGGGTGCATCGCGATTCCGCGCGGCAGTTTGTCCAGCCCTTCCGCCAGCTCCCACAGCGGCCCGTAGGAGGCCGCCTCGGCGGCGAGCGGCTTCAGCTCGGGGAGTTCGGCGAGTGCGCCGCGGATGTCGCAGGCGGGCAGGTGCGGGAACGACTTCGCGATCCGGTCGACGACCTGCGGGGCAACCCCCAAAGCCAAGCCTGCGTCGCGCAGGGCGTGGCGGGCACGGTAGGTCTCGGGCATGCCGGTAACGGCGACCCGCTCTTTCCCGAAGCGCTCGATGATGCGGTCGTAGACCTCCAGCCTTCGGGCGGACTCGACATCAACGTCGATGTCCGGCAGGGAGGCGCGCCGCTCGCTGAGGAACCTCTCGAAGAGCAGCGAGTGTTCGAGCGGGTTGGCTGCAGCGACGAAGAGGGAGTGGTTGACCATGGAGCCTGCGCCGGAGCCCCGGGCGGCGACTCGAATGCCCATGTCCCGGATGTCGGCGACGACCTGCGCAACGGCGAGAAAGTACGCCTCGAACCCGAGACGGCCGATGATGCCGAGCTCGTAGTCGAGTTGGTTCATCGCACGCTCGTCCAGGTCCAGGCCGCGGGCGACCATCCCGGCCTCGCACCGCTGGCGCAGCAGCCGCATCGCCCCTCCTGGACCGGACTGCGCGCCCACCACAGTGGCCTCGGGAAAGTGCGGCCCTCCGAGCCCGAGGTCGCGTGCGGGGTCCAGGACGCATGCGTCTGCGGTCGCGACCGTGTCGGCGATCAGCCGCTCCGCCCGGCGCGGAGGCGAGCCGGCGGCCGCGGTCATCCGCTGGGCTATCGTGATCATGTCGGCGGGGCCCTTGAGCCAGCGCTCGCCCCAGTCCAGCCGGCGTCGGTCGATCGGGCGCAGCAGGCGGGCCGCGTCCAGCACGTCCGCGATCCGGTGCTGCGCCGGGTCGGCGTAGCGGACCGCGTTGGACAGCACCGCCGTCACACCGAGCCGGTCTGCCAGCGAGAGGGTGTGCGCGGCCAGGCGCACCGATCCCGGACCGAGACCAGACAAACCCCAGCACACGACCTCCAGCCGCAGCGCGTCCCCGACGACCTCGCGCCAAGGAGCCAGGCGCCGCTCGGCGACGTCGGGCCGGCCGGCGGACAGCGCCCTCACCGGCTCCGAGGCGGGGCCGAGAAGGGCCGTCAGCCCCTCTCCCCCGTACCTGGTGATCGTCTCCCAGGACGCCGTAGGCGGCCTGCCGGCGGCAAAGCTGTCGGCGTGCGCGGCGGACACCAACCGGCACAGCCTCCCCCACCCGGCAGCGCTCTGCGCGAGAAACGTTGCCCGAAGCGGCGCCTGCTCCACGTGAGCCCCACCGCGTACGGGGGTCCGGCGCCGAGGACCAACATTCGTTGGTGCGTGGGCGGCGACGGCCAGGTCGACCCCGAAGACGGGGCGCACACCGGCAGCCATGGCAGCCTTCGCGAACCTCACCACACCGGTGACGGTGTCACGGTCGGTGAGCGCCAGCGTACCGATGCCACGCTCAGCCGCCCGGGCCACGAGAGCATGCGGATGGGAGGCGCCGTAGCGGGCGGAGTAGCCGCTGGCGACATGGAGGTGCACTCCAGTACCCACAGCTCACCTCCAACCCTCCCCCACTTTTCAGCCATCCTGACCTGAAATCAATGTATCGAACTAAATTCGAACAGAGCCAGTCGCCAGGGCCGGGACCTGTGCGTAATCGGTTGTTGTGACTGAGCGTTTCAGTTGGCCGCTGAGCGTTGCACTCGGCCCGGCTGAGCGTGACGGTTGGCCCGGGCCGTCCGCGGGTGGCGCCCCGCCGAGCTGTTCGGCTGCAGCGTCATGGGTTTCTCGCTGCTCCACAGCGCGGCCGATGAGTTTGTGGCTGGCCAGCCAGTCCAAGCTCGTGAGTAGTGGTCGGAGCGTCCCGGAGGACCGGGCGGCCATTCCTTTCGAGTCACAAACGACAACCCGCCATCAGCCACACGGTCCTCCCGGACCGCCTCACATTCATAGGGACACCGCCATGTCGGAGCTTCTCGTCGACTTCATCACCTCCCTCGACGGCCACGCATCCGGAGTGGGATGGCCCGGGTTCTGGGGCCTCGAGGGCCCGGAGTACCTCGCATGGCTCGGCGAGCAGCCCGAAGCCACCTACCTGATGGGAGCGAACACCTACCGCCTCATGTCGGGCTTCGCTGCAGGCCACGTCCCCAATGGCCAAGACGAGTTCAGGCCCGAAGAAGAGGCGTCCGTCGCCGAACTCACGCAAGCGTCCAAGGTGGTGTTCTCCTCCTCACTCGAGGAGCCACTGACGTGGGCCAACTCCACGCTCGTCCGCGACGACGCCATCGAAACGGTCCGCGCCATGAAGTCGAGTGGCTCCGGGCTCCTCAACACTATCGGCAGCCTCAGCCTGTGCCGGTCCCTGCTACGAGCCGGACTCGTCGACCGCTTCCGGGTCGTGATGTTCCCGGTGATCACCGGGGCCACGGGCGAAGAACGCATCTACGACGGCTATCCGGACGTTGCCCTCGAGATGATCGAGCACCGCACCTTCGACGGCCGCATTCAGCTGGTCGAGTACAAGCCCCGCGTGCTCGAGCACCCGCCGCTCGGCGTCCCTGCGTGACGTTGCCCCGTCCGCCGGTCCGGACGGCCGCCAGGCCGGCGGACGGCGGGTGCGGAGCAAGACCCAATAGAGGGCTTGCCAACGTCAGGGCGCCGAGCCGTCGCAGGTCAGCCCATGTACGCCCCTCCCGCAGTCTCCGCAAAGGTCCACCTTCCGGGTACGGATGCGCCACTGGACGTTTCCCAGGCAGCAGAGCCTCGCGGCGCCTACTTCCGGGAGAAGCGGACTTCTCCCAACCCGATCACGGCTCGGCCGCCGTCACCCCGCGTCGTCGTCGGCTGGATCCTCCAACGCCCCGAGACCCCCTCCCAGAAATCGACCACCTTCGGCTCAAGGCCGTCCTGGTCCACTGCCCCGAACTCGATGCCATGCGGTCTGCTTGAACAGGCGGAACGTGTGCTCGAACTCGAAGCGGCGGAGGGAGGACTGCCGGCAACGATCGACGTCCGGCGCCGTGGCGTACCGGTGTCGGACGATTTACAGCCCCAGCAGTGGCTGTTCGGTCCAGACGGTCTTCCCCTCGCGGGTATAGCGCGTGCCCCAGCGCTCGGTCAGCTGGGCCACCAGGAGCAGGCCACGTCCCCCCTCGTCAGTGGTGCGTGCCCGGCGCAGGTGCGGTGACGTGTGACTGGTGTCGGTGACCTCACAGATCAGAGATCGTTCACGGATGAGCCGCAGGGTCATGGGGCCACTGGCGTACCGGTAGGCGTTGGTGACCAACTCGCTGGCGATGAGCTCGGTGGTGAAGGTGAGTTGATCCAGGCCCCATTCGGTCAGCTGGGCCGTCGTCAGTGCCCTCGCCTGGGCGGCGGAGGTCGCGTCCAGCGGAAGTCGCCAGGAGGCGACGTTCTGCGGTGGGAGCACCCGTGTGCGGGCGATGAGCAGGGCGATGTCGTCGGCGGGGTGCGCGGGTACGAGGGAGTCGATCACCGCCTGACATGTCTGTTCCAGGGGGTCGGCGGGGCGGCTGAGCCCCGCGCACAGCCGTGCCAGAGCCGCGTCGAGGTCGACGTGCCGTTCACTGATGAGTCCGTTGGTGTACAGGCTGAGCAGGCTTCCCTCGGCCAGTTCGATGTCCCGGGCCTCGAACGGCAGGCCGCCCAGGCCGAGCGGTGGGCCGGCGGGCAGGTCGAGCAGGCTCACCTGTCCGTCGGGGGTGGTCACCGCCGGTGGCGGGTGGCCGGCGCGGGCCGCGGAGCACAGCCGGGAGACCGGGTCGTATACGATGTACAGGCAGGTGGCGCCGATGACCTGCTCGCCCACGGGCCGCTCACCGACTGCTTCTTGCTCGGCTGCCAGCAGGTTGACCAGGTCGTCCAGGCGGGAGAGAACCTCGTCCGGTTCCAGATCCAGGCTGGCAAGGGTCTGCACGGCGGTACGTAGTCGGCCCATGGTGGCTGCGGCGTGGAGGCCGTGGCCGACCACGTCGCCGACGACGAGCGCGACCCTGGCCCCGGACAGGGGGATGACATCGAACCAGTCGCCACCCAGCCCCGAGGCCGCTCTGGCGGGGAGGTAGCGGCGGGCCACTTCGACGGCCATTTGGTGGGGAACTGCCGTCGGAAGCAGGCTTCGTTGCAGGGTGAGCGCGGTCCGTTGCTGCTGGGTGTAGCGCCGGGCGTTGTCGATGCACACGGCGGCGCGCGAGGCGATCTCCAGGGCCAGTGTGAGGTCGTCTGCTTCGAACGGGTCAGGGCGCCGCGAGCGCCACAGGCTCATCGTGCCCAGCACCAGGCCCCGTGCCGCCAGGGGTACCACGATCAGGGAATGAACACCCAAGTCGGGAGCGTGGTCACCCTGGCGCGGTTCCCTGGACAACCAGTCAGGCGGAAGAACCGATTCCAATACGGCCCGCCCGTCGGCCAGGCACCTTGCTTGTGGGGTGCCGGGTGCGAACTCGAGCGGCTCCCCACCCGGGTGGAGCAGTTCGGGCTGCAGGGCCAGTGCGCTGCTCACCGCCACCCGTACGACAGGCTCCTCCGAGCCCTGCGCCGGCTCCTCGCCCCGCGTCACGGGTTGCGCCACGTCCACCGATACGTGGTCGGCCAGGTGAGGGACCATCACATCAGCGAGCTCCCAAGCCGTCTCTCCCACATCGAGCGTGGTTCCGATGCGGGTGCCGGCTTGGGCGATGAGCGCCAGCCGAAGCCGGGCCCGATGGCGTTCGGTGACATCCTCGACGGTCTCCGCCACTCCCAGGACCCGCCCGCCCGGGTCCTCCAGCCGGAAGGCCGAGACGGACGCTGCCCGCTCCCGTGCCGGATCCTGCTCCAGGCGGGTGTACTGCTCGGTGAAGAACAGTGATTTCCCCGTCTGCATCACCTGGCGCACCCGGTCCACGGCCTTGCGCGCGTCCTCGGCAACCAGCAACGCGCCGGTGGGCATTCCTTTGAATGACGCGGCCGGAACGCCGGTGAACCGTTCGATTGACCGGTTGACACGGAGAACTGTCATGTCGGGGCTGTGCACGACAAGGCCGATCGGGCACCGGCGGAACAGCCCGTCGAGAACCGCGCGGTCCCTCTGCCACTCGAGGATCTCCGCCGCCGGAGCCCCGACAAGGAACCACTCGCGGACATCGCCTTCGCGCAGGAGCGCACGTGCCCTGAACCCCATCTCCACGAGCCGTCCGCTGCAATGCCGCACAGCCAGTACGCCGAACCAGCCTCCGGCTCTCCTGCACGTCGCCGCGGCGTCCTTTGCGGCCGGCAGGTCGCGGGGATCGATCAGGACTTCGAGCGCCGGACGGCCTATCACCGCTGTCTCCGGGTAGCCGAGCAGCTCCCGCGCCCGCTGGCTCCATCCGACCACGGCTCCGCGGTCGTCGAGCACCGCCGAGGCGGCCAGGTGCAGAGCAAACGGATCATCCCGGCTCTCGCTGAGCACCGTCACCCGCTGGTCCACTGCTGGACACCACCTCTACTCGGCTACTGATGTTCTCCGCTGATACTGGTGCGCGACCGAGACTGGCGTGGCTCAGCCCGGAGCGGTCACTTCGCCGCGCCACAAGACCTCCGGAGCAAAAGATCCGGGTGATGCCATGGTGAGCCTATTGAACCCGGTCTGACCCGCCAGTCTTCCGGTCGCTGTGTCACGGCGTGGCGGCCGTCACCCGCACGGTCTCACCAGGGATCGGCCCTGCCCAGCTGAGCGTCCGAGTTGGCCGGTTGAGCGTTCGAGGTCATGGCCAGGGCACGTCACGTCGCACAAGTGCCTTGGCGACTGTTTCGCCACTGCGCCGGGCGTATTCCATCCGTTCCCGTACCTCCCGGAGAGTCCGGGGCCGCCTGATCAGACCGGAACCCCGCTCAATCGCGGATCACCCGCCTATACGTATGGCACAGGCGCCCGCGAGACGATCACCGTGGACGGCGACACCGTCAAGACCGGCCCCTGGTCCGCCAAGCCCCGCACCGAGCACCGCAGCGGCCGGTTCGACACGGAGCACGAACGTCGCGTGGCCGCGCTTTTCGACGTGACTGGACCGACGTGGCCCCCGCCTTTCCCCGAGCCGCCGGGCCGCGCCTGACTTGGATGAACGGCACCCTGCCCGACTCCTGGCCGCATCAGGTACCTAGTAGGTACCATCACGGTATGCCGTCCTTGAACATCACTTTCACCGACGAGGAACTCGAAGCGGTCCGCGCTGCCGCGGCCGCCGAGGGCAAGTCCCTCAAGCAGTTCGTCCACGACCTGCCTCTGCGGGAGCAGCAGCGCCTGCAGTTCGTCCGCTACGCCGTCTCCTGGAGCGAGACGCATCGCGCCGAGTTCGACGACGCCTTCCCCGACGAGATGCCCCCCACAGAAGCCCAGCGGGGAGCCGAAGCCGCCTGATGGTGCTCTACATCGACGTCCCCTGGCTCCTGGACGTCCAGGACCAAGTCGTCCCCGAAGACCTGAGCGTCGCCGACTACTCCGCCCTCGTCGCCGCCGTCGCCCGCCACAAGACCCGCATCCCCCGACCGGCCACCGCCGAACCCGACCCCGCCTGGCGCGGCGCCGCCCTGCTGCACACCCTGGTCCGCCTCCAGCCGCTGCCGTACCGCAACAGCCTGTACGCCTGCCAGGTCACCGCCGCCTACATGCACGCATCCGGGGAAGGCATCGATGCCCCGTACGGCGCCATGGTCGACCTGGTCCGCGACATCCAGGCCGGCAAGACCAGCGTCTACCAGGCAGCTGACCGCATCCGTACCTGGCGCATCTGACAGTCCGCCCCTCCAGCGGGAACCGGCGCGCGCCCGCCAGCGGGCGTCGGTCTGCCCCGCCGTGGGAGTGGAACGCGCGGGTGTGAAAGCTCCACCCCACTCGCCGTCAGACGCCGACGGCCGATACTGGCCAGGTGTCTGGCCAAACAGCGACCAATGTCCGGCTGCTGCCCTGCGCCCTCCAGGCTCTGCATCGTCACGGGGCGGCTGCCCCGCAACAGGAGACGTGGGTGGCCGAGGGCAGCCCGTCGCCCGGGCGTGGCTGAACTCCTCGCTGAAGGTCCCGGCGGTTAAGGAGCCTCGGCGAAATCCGCCCTCTCTCCGCAATCCTCACTCGGTCGACTGAGGATTGCGGAGAGAGGAGTGGGTGACGGGTCGGGTTGGCGGATTCTGTTGAGCCTGTTGTGCCACTTGAGTTACGCCAGGTGATCGATGTCATGCAGCGGCAGCGGTTGCGCCAGGACCTTCAGGATTGACCTGGCGGCCTCGGCGCGCTGTCAGAGGCGCACGACGATCAGTGCGATGTCGTCGAGGGCGCCGCCGGCCACACCGAGGCGGGCCAGCAGGGCGTCGGCGAGGCGGTCGGGGCTCAAGCGGACATGATCGCAGAGGGCGTCGGTGAGCCGTTGCAGGCCGACGTCGATGTCCTCATCGCGGCGTTCGATGAGCCCGTCGGTGTACAGGACGAGGATGTCACCGGGGGTGTAGGACAGGGTCGCCTGGGGACGGGGGACGTGTTCGGGGCGGGCGCCCAGCGGAGGGTCAGTGGCCTGGTCCAGCAGGTCGCAGGTGCCGTCGGCGTGCACCAGGACGGGTGGGAGGTGACCGGCGCTGCTGTAGGCGATCCGCTGATGGCGGGTGTCGATCACGGCATTGACGGCGGTGGTGGCCACCGCGCCTTCGACCGAGCGCGCGTACAGGCCGAGGACCTCCAGCGACTTGGCCGGGTCATGCGAGGCCCGGACGGCGGCGCTCAGCGCGCTGCGGAGCATCCCCATGACGGCGGCGGCCTCCAGACCGTGACCGACGACGTCGCCGACCGCGACGCCGAAGGAGTCGTCGGTCAGATCCACAACGTCGTACCAGTCGCCGCACACGTTCAGCGACCCAACCGCGGGCAGGTAGCGCACCGCGACGTTCCGGTGCCGGTCCAAGTCGGGCGAGTGCAGCATGGCCTCCTGCAACGCGACGGCAACCTCGCGTTCCCGGGCGTGCGCCTGGCGCAGTTCCTCGTTCAGCCGCTGCAGCTCCCGCGCCCGCGCGTACAGTTCAGCCTCCATCACCTCCCGCCTACCCAGCGGCCCTACAGTCGGGCTGGGCGGGCGGGAGCGGACGAACTCGGTCACGTCCTCCACCCGGTGGATGATCCACGCCACCTGCCCGTCCGGCCCGAGAACGGGGGTGTTGATCGGCGACCACCACCGCTCCTCGAACACCCCCGGTCGGGAGGGGACGGGGATGTCGTACTTCTGCACCGCCATCGTGTCCGGCTCCCTCGACTGCAGGACCCGGTGCAGCGAGGCGCCCAGGTGCCATACCCCGTCGGCGCCCGCATCCGCCGGATTGTCCGGAAAGGCATCGAACAGGTACTGGCCGACCAAGTCCTGCATGCTGCGACCGGTGGCGCGCAGGTAAGCGTCGTTGACGCCGACGATCACCAGATCCGGGTCCAGCACCAGGTATGGACTGGGCGTGGCCGCAAACAACGCCTTGTAGTCAATGTTCGGTCCCACAGGCTGACAACAGTCCCTTCCGCTGATCGTAGAGATGCCTCCCACCGCCAGTGCCCCAAGCAGTGGGCTTGGCCGTTGTCGTCGAGGTCGTGAGCAGGACGGCGACTCGCCGACTCCGCCTGAGGACCCGGGGAGACAGCCGCGGCCGTCACCGTGAGCTGCCCGAAGCTGCCGGTGAGCAATGAGCTCACCCGTGGTGCACCTGCCCCCACCCTCACGCGTGCGGCTGCGCGGCGCGACACGACCGTGGTCGGACACCGAGGTATGGGCGGTTTCAAGATTCGATGGGCAGAATCTGGACCAGGCCGACCCAGTTGTCCTCGTCCGCCTTGGTGTGGGTGGCATGGACCCTCCAGCGGCTGGCGGGTAGCGGGACCGATGCCTGGGCGGGCATCCCGCCGCCGGGAGAGGGCTTCGGCGGAGTCCATGAGCGTGGCTGGACCGTCCGACACCCATGTGCCGCACTCCTCCCACTGGGTGGCCGCATCTGCGAGGACAGCCCTGGCCGCAGCTTTCAGCTCGGCGCAAGTCTGGGGCGGCGAACCGGCTGGGTTTCGCGCTGTTGCTGAAGTTCTTCGGCAATCGAAGAACTGCCGAGGAACACGGAACGGACCGGGCACCCCATACGTTCAGCAGGGCGGGGCCACGCCGTGCGCACCCGACGAGCACCGAAGGGATGGGGGCGCGTGCCGCAACAGAGCCGCTCCGCGCGCCTGGCCGCATCCGCGCTGACCCTGGTCGTCACCGTCCTCGCGCTGTTCGTCCCGATGGCCGGGGCGCAGGGCATGCCCATGCCCGCCGACAGGCCGCTCGCCCACCACACGGTGGCGGCGCACGCCGGACAAGGGGCAGGACCGGACGACGTCCCGGCGCTGCATGTCGCGGTCACGCACCGACCTGACGCCCACATCCCGGGCCCGCAGCCTGCGGGCCCCGCGCGTACGGCCGTCGACACGGCCCCGCGCCGCGCCCTGGGCGGGCCCGACACGGGCCCCGCCACCGCACTCGCGCCGCCGCGCAGGCCGGCCGAGTCCGCCGCCCCGCGCGGCCCGCCCCACCGATGAGCACGCAGACCGTCATCGACGCCTGACCCTTCTGACCCGGCGCACACCGCGCAGGGCCGGTCACGCGTCCCTCCGTCCTGCCCTCATCGTGGAGTACGCATGTCTCGCGCACCCTTGTCCCGCCCACCCTTGTGGAGGGCGATCGTCGCACTGGCGGCCGTCGCGCTGTCCCTCTACATCGCCCTCACCCAATCCGCCCGCCTCGGCCTCGATCTGCGCGGCGGCACCCAGATCGTCCTGGAGACCCGGGACTCACCCACCGTCAAGGCCGACGCCGCATCCACCGACCGCGCTCTGGAGGTCCTCAGGCAGCGCGTCGACGCCCTCGGCGTCTCCGAACCCGGCATCGCCCGCTCCGGCGAGAAACGGATCATCGTCGAACTGCCCGGAGTGCAGGACCCACGCAAGGCCGCCGAGGTCATCGGCCGCACCGCACAGCTCACGGTCCACCCGGTGACGGGGGCGACGGCCGACAAGGGCTCCGCGAAGCCCGAAGCCGACGGATCGCGCACCCTGCCCGACCCGGACCAGCCGGGCAACCACCTGAAGCTGGGCCCCACCGCCCTCACCGGCGAGGGGGTCAAGGACGCCGAGGCGGTCCTGGACCAGCAGTCGCTCAACGGCTGGATGGTCTCCCTCGACTTCCGCAAGAGCGCGGGCGACACCTGGGCGAAGATCACCTCGGACGCGGCCTGCGCGCCTCAGGGCGCTCCGGAACGCCGCGTCGTCATCACCCTCGACAACAAGATCATCTCGGCGCCCGGCGTCAACGCGGACGTGGTGTGCGGGACCGGTATCACCGGCGGCTCCACGCAGATCAGCGGCGACTTCGGCCGGGCCGAGGCGCGCGACCTGGCGGCGCTCGTGAAGGGCGGCGCGCTGCCGGTGCCCCTCGACATCGTGGAGCAGCGCACGGTCGGCCCGACGCTCGGCGCCGACGCAATCGAGGCGAGCACCAAGGCCGCGCTCATCGGCATCGCCCTGACCGCACTGTTCATCACCGTCGTCTACCGGCTCCTTGGCGCGCTCGCCGCCTTGGCCCTCGCGCTGTACGGCCTCATCTCGTACGCCGCTCTGGTGGCGCTCGGCGCGACGCTCACGCTGCCGGGGCTCGCCGGGTTCGTCCTGGCGATCGGCATGGCGGTGGACGCGAACGTCCTGGTCTTCGAACGCGCCAGGGAGGAGTACCTGGGCGTCCGTTCCAAGGACTTGGCGAAGCCGGTGAAGACCGGCTTCGCGAAGGCATGGAGCGCGGTGATCGACTCGAACGTGACGACGCTGCTCGCCGCGGGATTGCTGTTCTTCTTCGCCACGGGCCCGGTCAAGGGCTTCGGGGTCACCCTGTGCATCGGCGTCCTGGCATCGATGCTCACGGCGCTCGTGATCACCCGCGCGCTCGCGGACTTCGCCGTCGCCCGCAGCTTCGTACGCAAGCGCCCCGGTCTGACAGGCATCGCCTCGACGGGCCAAGTCCGCACATGGCTGTCCCGCCGCAACCCGAACCTGGTCCGCCACCGTCGCCGCTGGCTCGGCGCGAGCGCACTCCTGGTAGCGGTGGCCGTCGCAGGAATCTTCATCCGCGGCCTGGACTTCGGCGTGGAGTTCACCGGCGGCCGCCTCGTCGAGTACAGCACCAGCAGGTCCGTCGACGCGGACACGGCCCGGAACGCCGTGTCCGACGCGGGGTTCCCGCGCGCGGTGGTGCAGGAGTCCGGCGACGGCGACATCACCGTACGCACGGAGAAGCTCACCGACGACGAACAGCAGCGCGTCAAGGCGGCCTTGGAGAAGCCCGGCGGAACCGTCACGGTGGAGCGTGACGAACAGACCGGCCCGAGCCTCGGCAGCGAACTGCGCCAGAAGGCGCTCCTAGCCCTGGGCATCGCGGTGGCCGCCCAACTGATCTACCTCAGCGTGCGGTTCCGCTGGACCCTGGCGGCAGCGGCAGTCTCTGCGATGGTCCACGACGTCCTCCTCGTGGTGGGCCTGTTCGCCTGGCTGGGCAGGCCGGTGGACAGCGTCTTCCTGGCGGCGCTGCTCACGGTGATCGGCTACTCCGTGAACGACACGGTGGTCGTCTTCGACCGCGTCCGCGAAGCGCGCCGCCGAGACCCACGAGGCAACCTGGAGAAAACGGCCAACCACGCGGTGGTCCAGACACTCCCGCGCACGGTGAACACAGGCATGGGAGCCCTGCTCATCCTGACCGCACTGGCGGTACTGGGCGGCGACTCGCTGGCGGACTTCTCCGTGGCGCTGATCGCGGGCGTCCTGGTCGGCATCGCCTCGACCATCTTCACCGCAGTCCCGATCGCGATCGCCCTGGAACACCGCAACCCGCCACCACCACCGGCACGGGGCCACCGCGCCGCGAAGGAAGTCCCTAACGGGTACAGCCCGTTGGAGGCGCGGAGGAAGAAGGAGAGGGGGACGGGGGCAGTCGTCTAGGCCCGAGGACAGTCCTGAGGCCGAGGGCAGCCTCCATCACACGCCGACCGGGCCTCCACGGAGCTCCGACAACCGCGGCCACGCTCCGTGGAGGCCCGGTCGGGAGAGAGCCTGCTGAGCGCGCACTCACCCCGTCTGAGCGCGCCGTTCCTGCACCCGCTGCGTCTGACGCTGCCGCCCGGATGGCGCCGGGCGGCCCAGAAGCTGGGCTGCGTCCTCATCTTCGCGGGTGACGACCTGGGGCTCTGGCCGAACGCCGACGCGGGCCGGTCGGACAACCTGATGGAAACCGTGTCCGCCGCCGTCGAGCGCGTGGGTCTAGCGGTGGTTTGTTAGACGGGGATGTAGAGGTCAAGTGGGTGGCCTGCGCCGACGGCGTTGATCAGTGCTTGGAGTTCGGGCGGTGGGGGTGCATTCGTCCAGGCGCGCCAGCATCGCTGGAGGTTGGTCCAGGGAGCGAGCCAGGCGCGGACGGCTCGGATTGCCTTGGGCCAGCTGGCCGGTTGGGGCTGGTGGGGTCTGCTTGGGCCCCCTCTCAGCCGGTCCCGGCGGCGTCGGGGCGGGCGGGAGCGCAGGGACGGGGGCGGGTTCCCGGTCCGGCGGATGAGCGAACCAGGTGTCCCAGCAGAACGAGAACGCGCAGGTGACCAGTGTCTGGTGGCGGCGGATGGCGGTGTCGGAACGGACCTGGAAATCGGCCCAGCCTAGTTCGTCCTTGACCTGTTTGTAGCTCTGCTCGATCCAGTGCCGGATGCCGTAGATCCGCACGACTTCGTGCAGGTCAGCGGCGGGATGAGGGTTGTCGGCCTCACGGGGGCCGCCGGGGCGGGGCAGGTCGGTGGCCAGGTACCAAGTTGCCTGCGCGGGCAGGATGGCCGGGTCGGTGGTGGCCACGACCAGGCGGACGTTTCCGTCCGGACCCCACCAGCCGAGGTGGGCGTCGGCGGCCCACCAGGTCTCGGTGTGCCCGTCCCGAAAAGTCCGCTCAACCGCGGTCCAGTCCCCGGGATGCTCGGGATTGGTCCAGGTCAGGGCGCGTGCGGCGTCGACGGGGGTGTAGGCATCCTTGCCGTAGGCCCACGTGCCGTGGCTCGGCTTGAGGGCCATGACGAACGGCAGACCCGCCTCGCCGAGTTGCCGGCGGAAGCCGTCCTGGTCGCCGTAGGCGCAGTCGGCGGCCACGGCCCGGAAGGCCACCCCGGCCGTCTTGGCGGTGCGGGCAAGTTCGGCTGCGATCTGCAGTTTCGTGCGGAAGCCGGGGTCGCTCTTGCCGGCGGGGAAGTGACGGGCGGGGCTGTAGGGCACCGCGTGGAGCGGGTAGTAGAGGCTCTCGTCGGCCCAGCAGGTCGTCACGGTGACGATGCCGTTGTCGGTCTTGCCCAGTCGGCCCAGCCACTGCCGCCCGACATGCGCGGTCGCGGTCCCGTCCTTGCGGTCACCCGAGTCGTCTATCACCAGTACCCCGCCCGCGTGCGGCTCGGTCGCCGGGTCGGCGAGCAGCAGTTCCACCCGGCGGGCGTTGATCTGCTCGTGGTCCCAGGTCGACTCGGAGAGGAAGAACTGCAGCCGCTGCACCGCCGGGTGCTGGGATCCGGCCACGGGCTCGGCGCCGGCCAGGCAGGTCAGGGTCTTGTTGCGGTCCCGCGGCAGCAGCAGCCCGGCGAGGTACTCACGGAACCCGCGTCGCTGGGCCAGCGTGGAGAGCTGTCATCGAAGCGTGCGGCGTAGGCTTCCAGCGGGCCAGGAGCCGGCGGGCACGGCAGACGACGGGTCATCACAACCCCCAGGCAGCGAGGCGACTTTCCTCTCTACCGGCCTACCCCAACGCTGACCCGCCGTCAACAAACCACCGCTAGGCGACGTCCTGGTTACGGGGTTTTCTACCAACCGCACGGGGGCGTCGGCGGTCTCCTGCTCGAACTGGGGCATCAGCCAGGTGTAGGTGTCCGTGTGGCTCGCGATCACCCCAACCGGAGAAGTGACCGCTCACCTCGCGGCGGGAAGTACCTCCAAGGTCACCTGGATCAGTCTGGATGGCGCCGCCTGCCGTCTGGACGCACCCGACGAGGTTGACTGAGTCGAGCCCGTCACCGCCCGGCAGCGGTCTGGCTGGCCCTCCATTCAGGAGCCTCGGGCGTGTCCTGGAACTCCAGGAGGTGCTGTCCGGCGAGCCGCTGCAGGGCGGCGCGTACGTCTGCCGGTGTGACGTAGAAGAACTCCCGGCGTAGGTTTACCCGGTTGACGCGGCGGGACTCGAACTCCTGGTGCAGGCGGCGTTCCAGGCCGACGGCGTCCTCACTGAAGATCAGGGCGTGTACGTCGAAGCGGAAGGGGACGGACGCGTCCCCGAGTTCGATGACGCGGTCCATGGGATCGAGGCGCCGGGTCATACCGATCTTGACCATGCGTTCGCCGAACGCTCCGACGTTGGAGATGACGTAGACGTATCCGGCCCGGATGTTGGCCTCGCGGGCCTCGACCGTCTCCAGTTCGGCAACCAACTCGGCGAGCTTTCCTTCAAGTTCGGCGATGGCGGCCTCATCGCCGGTGCCGGAGCGCAGGCGGCGCAGGGCGCCCTCGTAGTGGCTGCGTTCCTTCTCCAGCCGCTGCCGCTCGCGCTCGATCTCGCGCTGCAGGCGCTCCTCCTCGCGCTGCTGGGCTCGTAGCTCTCGCTGCTCCTCCCGCTCGGTCTCCTTCCTCACCAGGTAGTCCGCCGTCAGCTCCAACTCCTCGACCCGCAGCTGGTGGTAGTCATCGCCGATGCGGATCTGCATGGTGGCGCCGAGCCGGGCGATCGACTCCCGCGTCTTGCCGAGCCGGTCGATCAGCGAGTCGAGCCGGTGCGGCTTCATGCCGCGCACTGCGTTGTCCGCCTCGGCGTTGTACGCGCGCAGCATCAGCTTGGAGAAGTCACGGACCATCTTGCGGCCCTTGGCAGCTGAGCCGTCCACCATCCAGTACTGGTTCCCGAGCACTGCCCGATCGTCCCTCGCCAACTGCTTGTAGCGGGCCTTGAGACTGTCGAGCCGGTCCTTGTAGGCGAGCGCGTCGGCGAGCGGATGGCGGTACTCGTAAATGCCGGCCTCTTGCAGCATCCGCGTCTCATCGGTGAGCACCAGATCCCGGCACGCGGCCGTGAGGCGCTGTTCGGCCTCCGCCGTCTGGCGAGCTATGTCGTCGGCTTGTCGGCGCACGTCAACCAGGGACTGCGCGGCGCTCTCGGCGGCGTGCTCTATCTTCTCGTCGAGGAGAGCGTCGATCCGTCCGATCTCTTGGAGCTTCTCCTCATGCGCGCGGCGCAGTCGCTGCTGCTCGGCGGCTATCTGAGCGCTGTCGGCTCCGATGAGACGACTCAATTGCTCCGTCAGGTGACGGTTGTCTTCCTGTAGTCCGCGTACCCGTGTTTCCATCAGCGCCAGCTCGCCCGCAAGACGCGCCGCCTCGGACTCCGCTTGCTTACGGCGCCGGCCGAACAGACCCCCACCTGTGGCCGGGACCGTCGCCTGGGGACCGTAGGGGGACTGCTGAGGAACGGGTGCGCTCGGCTGCGGCACGGCCCCTTCCGGGATCCAGATCTGCCAGCCTGGGGGTGTGGGCCATGCGGGATCCGGTTCCCAGCCCGGTGGCGGGCTCCACCCCTCCGGCGGGGCGGGCCAGGTGGGCGGCGGGTTGAACCGGTAGGTCATGGGGCAACGACTCCTGTCGCGAGGGCGAGAGACGGCCGGCGTAACCCCGATGCCGTCCGGCAGCCAGCGGGCCGAGTCGAACGTACTCGGCCTTGTAGACCTTCGTCCTGCCATCTCCTGTTTTTGGCCCTCCTGGCAGCAGATCCGACGAGGTGGGTGAGCCGCAGGGAGCCGTTAGACTCCGGCCGCTGTCAGGACGGCCCTCCGCCGGCAGCGAAGTGCCCTTCGTCCTCGAGGGACCGGTGCAGCGCCCCCGGGCACGGCCGACCCCGCACTCTTCTGCTTCCAGAACCAGGACGAGATCGCAGCCTCCCATGCCCTGTTCCACCGCCAGACCGAGAACGGCATGGCGCAGGCCATCAAAGACACCCTGCCCTACTTCCTCGGTGCTGCCGGCCCCGAGCAAGCTCTTCGGCAGCACCGTCTCGGCGACGCCAGACGCGAGGTACGCGCCGCGCAGCGCAAGCTGGACGCCGCTCTGCGACAGCGCGAGGTCTTGGACACCAACGGCATCGCCTTGCTGAGACTCGCGCAGAGTGAAGGGCTTCTCCGGGACGTTCCCGCAGCCCTCGACGCCGACACGGTGCACGCTTTGCTTCGAAAAGCGCTCACCGTACCGCCCCTCGCCCCGATCAGCTCCGACGTCGGTGACCGCCGTCAAGAGCTGAATGAGGAGCGTCGGACGCTGCGGGCACAGCCTCAGGAATTCGATGCCGCCCTGGCCACCGTCGACCGTTGGCAGCGCAGAAGCTTCGACTTCTCAGGAGAGCTCCACTGTCAGGTCGACCGGCTCAAGACACTCACCCCTTCTGGGGCCTGAACGGGATCACGACACCGACGTCTGCCCCATGGGCACCCAGCCTCCGAACACCCGGACCCGTCAGTCCGGGACATCGTGAGGCTGACGGACCGGCTCTCGGAGGAACTGGAACAAGCCGCCGGAGTTCAACCCGTCCGCCAAGAGCATCGCCAGGCCCTGCAAGCGCAGCGTGACAGCCTCGTCGAGCGGCTGAAGACGAACGGCGCGCTCATGAAGGAGCTGATGGCGAGCGACGAAACATGACTCGCCTGCAAGAACAGCACCTGCGAGCAGCGCACCTCCAAGGGCGCAAGGCACAGACCCTGGCTCATGACCGCAGGCCCACCGACGACGTCGGTCAGCTGCGCAACGCGCTGGCATCCGCGCAAGAAGTCGTGAGCGTGCTCGAAGAACGCACGGCCAATGACGACGTGCCCGCCGAGACGGAGCGCCGTCTCGCGGATATCGCGGCTGACATGACCCCATGGGCGCGCCGACTTCAGCTCGGACAGTCCACAGCTCCGAACGGCAGGCATCAGCTTCAACAGCCTGAAAGTGGTCATCCGGCGCCCCCAGGGACGACTGGCGCAGGAACGCGTGGGCAGCGCCAAGAACTACATCGGCTACCACCTCGTGGCCCACCTAGCCCTGCACACCTACCTACGCCGCCACCACAGGCCTGTTCCGAGCTTCCTCGCGCTCGACCAACCCACACAGGCATTCTTCCCATCCAAGCCCCGTGACGCGTCCACTGTTCCGGACGCCGACTGGTCCACCGTCACCGAATACTTCCGGCTCCTCCACGACGTCACGGAACTCAACGAGGGGAAACTTCAGATCATCGTCTGCGACCACGCCAATCTCCCCGACGACTGGTTCCAAGACGCCGTGATCGACAACTGGAGGCCCGAAAACGACGGCACACGCAACGCGCTCATCCCCCCAGACTGGCTCACCTGACACCCCGCCATCGAGCCTTCCCTGCGACAAGATCGCCCAGATCGAAGCCCAGCGGAGAAGAAGCAGTCCCGCGTCTTCCTGGGCCTACCCAGCCTCTCCCAGCTCACCGCGCGCACCAGCGAAGCCACCAAGTAGCTGCCGCGTGGTCGCGGGGAGAGACCCCCACTTCCCCAGCCGGAGGACGAGCAGACCGATGAGGAATGAGGCACGCCCGACCCGGGCCGGAGTCAGCTGCGCCTGGGCTCCGTGGCGTCGCCGGGCGCCGGCGCTCCAGTGGCCGCGGGCGCGGCCTCGGCGGCAGCAGCAGCGGCGCGGCGCTTGCTCCGCTTGTCGTGGGCCAGGGTCCCGGCGATAGCGGCACTGGCGACCACGCCGCCAATGATGACGCCTCGACCGGTGTAGAAGCACCGCAACGCGAGAGGGCCGCCTCGCCTGCTGGCTTCCTTTGCAAGTTCCGCGTAGGCCCAGGCCATGACGCTCCCTAGTTCATGTCGCTCGCTCGGGGATGGGTCGATGATCGCAGGACGCCGGGGCGCGGGTGCGTGTGGGGTTGGCCGGGGCCCGCGCGCTCGGGGTAGCGCGGGCCCCGGCAGGGGCAGCAGCCCGCAGGGTCCGGTCCTGTCAGCGGGCCCTGGGCCGCCCTCCAGATCTAGGGCCTCGGCCGCACCGACGCGACCGGAAGCAGGCAGCCCGCCTACGGCGATCACTCGTCCGAGCGGTCACCGTGCTGTCCTACCAAGCAGCCGTCACCCTCGCATCGCTCCTGATGTGGCGTGACACTTTCACGACAACTCCAGGCCGGCGGGCCGGGGCGTCTGCGGAAGGATGCGTCCTAGTCCCGCGCCGTCCTAGTCCGCAGGACCTTCACGGCCCGGTCGAAGGCCGAGTCCTTGTTCTGGTCGAACTCCTCTGCGGTGAAGACCGGCTCGGTGAGGTGCGGCGGGATGCCCCGCGCCGTCGAACGTCCTGCCCGACCGGGTCAGCAGCTCCTCGTTCGGCAGCCAGACCGACATGCCGTTGGGGAGCTTGCGCACCATGACGTCCGAGAAGACGCCCTGCGTGGGCTGCCCGATCCGCACGGTCCGGCCGGGCCGGTCCATGAGGGCCTGGGTGAAAGTCTCTCCCGCGCTGACGGTCGAGCCGCCGGTCAGCACGGCGACCGGTCCGGTGTAGCGGGGGCCCTGGGCGGGCGTGACGTACAGAGGCTGGGGGCGCGTGTGCCGCGTGGGGTCCGCGGGATCGTTGCGGGCCCGCTTGGAGTAGGCGAGGTAGGGGGTGTCGGTCAGCCGCCCGGCGATGTGGAGCCCCATGGCGTCGGAGCCGCCGCCGTTGATCCGCAGGTCGATGACCAGGCCCTTCAGGTGCCAGGTGCGCTCCTGGCCGAGGACCGTATCCAGCGCCTTGTCGAGCTCGGCCAGCTCGGCGGCGTAGGAGGCCCCGCGGCCCGCGTAGCCGCCGAAGCCGGAGATCCGCAGGTAGCCCTGCCCGCCGGGGAGATCGGCGTAGGTGATCCGCCCGGCGGCGAAGTCCTGGAGGTTCCGGGCGTTCTTGAGGTCGCGCTCCACGACGAACTTCTTGACCTTGGCGTCGAGCTCCCCGTCGGGCCGGACGGTGCCTGGGCGGACCTGCGCGAAGGCCCGGTCGGGGTCACCGTCGCCGTCGCCGTCGACGTCCCAGACGGCGACGTGGGCGTCGTGGAGCGGCTCGACCATCTTGCTGAAGACGGCGAAGAGTTCGCCCGGGGTCGTCCCTTCGTGGACCGTGGGCCGGTACCGGTCACGTACGGCGTGCCAGTCGACGCCCTTGGCAGCGAAGAAGGGGTAGTTCTCCTCGAAGGACTGCCAGAAGACGTCGAAGGAGGCGAGCGGGCCCCCGGGGGCGGAACGCTTGCAGGCGTCGGGCAGTTCCGTCATCCGGCGCAGGTTCCGTTCGCCGACGTCGCCGTCCAGCCGTACGGAAGCGCGGTCGCGGTCCCCGCGGGTGCGCACAGTGAGGACGGTGCGTCCGGGCGTGGTGTAGGCGCCGGGGCCAGTCCGCTGTGCGGTGTCGCCCGCGATGCAGCTGACGGCTGTGGTCTGGTACTCCCGGAGGGTTCCGTTCCGGATGGACAGCACGGTGCCGTAGCCGTCGGTGCGCCAGACTCCGTCGGTGGCCGGCTGGTGGGCGGTAGCCGGCGCGGCTGCGCCGACGAGGGCCAGGGCGACGGCGGTGGCCGTGACGATGCGCACGATCTTGCCTTCTCTGTAGGCGACTTGCTGGATACCGCCCCACCGTCGCCGACACGGGATCCACCGGGCCATCCGGCTGTCCAGCCGATCGGGGGTGGGGCCAGCCCCCGCTACCCGCGGTACCCGGGACCACACCTCGTGCTGTGACCGGGCAGGTTCGCCGGTTGAATACGCTGAGCGCCCGCAGCGGCGGACGATGAGGGGGCATGACGCGGAGACACACCGGCGCAACCGTGGCCGGCGAGGCGGCCGGCCATCGGGCTTTCACCTACCGCGCAACACCGTCGAAGGACCGGCTCAAGGCCTTCCGCGGCATCGCAACCAGGTATGAGAAGGCCACCGCTTCCTACGAAGCAGCGGTCAGCCTGCGTCGCTCCTACGCTTGGCAAGATCGCTTTGAAGACGGCCCCTGCTGCATAGTTCGTACAACCCTTTCACCGGGTCATGGGTCTTCTGTGCGCCGACGGCCTCGGATCCCGCGCGCACCACGGGATCCGGAGGAAAGCGGCCCCCTATTGAGTGGGATGTCCCCACGGCATCCTTCATGCTGCAGGAGAGTCACGTGCATAAACGCTTCGGAACCGTCGTAGCCACCGCCTCGGCCGCCGCGCTGACCGGTGGTCTACTGACGCTGGCTGCTGCTCCCTCGAACGCTGCCTCCTCGAGGTACGCCGACGACTTCAATGGCGACGGGTTTCGCGATCACGCCGTATCTGCACCGGGTACCGAGGTCGGAGGGCATGGTGCGGCCGGAGCGGTAGTGATCACCTACGGTTCGGCCGGCGGACTCCAGAGCGCCAAGACGCAGGTGGTCACTCAAAGTTCGAACGGCGTTCCCGGTGCGTCCGAGAAGGACGACTACTTCGGTGCCGTCACCGCAGCAGGCGATTACAACAGTGACGGCTTTGCGGACCTGGCCGTCGGCGCTCCCCACGAGGACACCACCGCCGGTCTGGGCTCGGGTGAGAACAGCGGGGCCGTCACCGTGCTGTGGGGTGGGAGCGGGGGACTGTCCGGCGGCACTGCTCTGGAGATACCTGCGCTCGACTACCCGGCGGGCTTCGGAAAGGTGCTCACCGGCGGAGACTTCGACGGAGACGGCCGCCACGACCTCGCGGTCGGCCAGAGCCAGGACAACTACGTCTTCTTCTACCGCGGAGGAACAGTCAAGACCAGCCAACTCGGTGGCCGCAACGGCTTCGAAGTCACGTCCATGACGAAAAGCTCCACCGGAATCGAGTCGCTGGCGTCGGGTGACGTCAATGGCGACGGCACTGACGACCTCGTGATCGGTGGTGACAACAATGACACCAAGGACTACTTCAAGCAGGCCCTCTACCTGTCCCCGCTCGAACCCGCCCGGCGGACGTACGCGGGCGACGTGTCGCACGGCGCCACGGCAGCGGTCGCAGACGTGGACGGCGACGGCTACGCCGATATCGTGACCGGCCACCCCCGCGACCCGCATTCCTGGATGCCGGGCACCAGCCTGGGCGGCAACGTCACCCTGACCTACGGCACATCGAGTGGTCGTGACACCTCTCGCCCTCCCGTGACGATCACACAGGACACGGCCGGCATCCCCGGCGCATCGGAGGCCGAGGACTTCTTCGGTTCCGCAGTGGCGCTCGACGACATCGACGGGGACAACAGGGCCGACCTCGCCGTGGGCGCCCCCGCCGAGTCGATCGGCTCGGCAGAAGGCACGGGCTCGGTGACAGTGATCCCCGGATCTGCCGGGGGTCTCGCCACCGCGTCCGCGTACGGGTACAACCAGGACTCAGCAGGTGTCCCCGGAGCGGCCGAGGTGGCCGACTACTTCGGAGTCGCCCTGGCTTTGAAAGACACCAACGGCGACCGCAAGGCCGATCTCGCCATCGGCGCCTCCGGAGAGAACGGCGATGGCGCCCTGTGGTCCCTCAAGGGACGCGCCCCGAAGCTCACCACCACCGGCGCGGTCAGCTTCGGAGCAGCCACCATCGGTCTGCCGACCAGCGGATACCCGGACTTCGGCTCCTCGATCGCACGCTGACGCCTGCACCCCGCGTCGCGTCTGCTCATCGCAGACATCGGCGCGGGGGCATGGTTTCTTCGGTGAACCGCGCCACCCTAGTGTGCGCCGGAGATCCGTTGGCAGAAGCGGGCGAGGCAGCAGGCTGGGGGCGGGGCCGACTCAGCCCCCCCAGCCGGCACGCCGAGTGCGGACCTTGGTCCTCGCAGCATCCACTGAGCCGGAGCTGATGCTCCAGGAGGAGGTGTACCGATGAAACCGGTACTCCCATTCGAAAGAGGTAGGCACCTGTGGGTACTGCTTGCGGCAGCCGGCGCGACGTTGTCCGCGGGCTGCGCGGACGGATCGAATGACGGCGGTGGGTCCGCGTCGTCCTGTGCGTTCCTGGTGGAGTACGACAAGCGTACGTACATCGGCACCGATAACACCGACATCCCCGTCGGGGACAAGCTCGGCGCCGCAACCCGTCCGCCGTGCGACGACACGCCGAACGATGATTCCGACGGCAGGACGAAGGCCTCGTCCACGACCGCGTACACGGTCGAGGGCGTGGACCCCACCATCGCTGTCGCGGTAGGCGACGAACCTGGTGATGTCCGCCTGGTCGTCATCGACTCCGACACGGAGCTCCCTGCCGAGGTCAAGAAGCTGATCAACGGCTCCTGACGGGACGAGTCTGCAACTTTGGTGCTGCCCGAACGGTGGCACCGGAGTCTTCGGTGTTGTGGTCCTTCTCGCGGTTCCAGCCGGCGATCAGGGGTTGAGCGACTCGGCGGGGGCCACCGAGGAGAAGGCGGGCTGCCGGGCGGCGCAGCCGCTCGGCCGTGAGATTGAGGGCGACGTCCGTGTACAGCGCGACCAGGTCGGCGGTGACCGGCAGCATGCGGGAGAAGCGGGACTTCGCCAGGGCCCGGTTGGGGTTGTCGGTGCGGCGGCGGACATGCACGTGCGGGCCCTCAATCCCGCAGCCCGCCGCGCGCGAGGAGGCCAGCAGGTGCATGTCGCCGCGGTGCAGACCGAGCGCCTCGCCGATCCGCAGACCGGTACAGGCCAGCAGCGCGATCAGGAAGCGGTCCCGCGCTCTCGGGGCGGTGACGATCATGTGGCGGATCTGCTCGTCGCTGAGGTCCTCGTAGCCCGGCTCAGCGATCCTGAAGCGGAACGAGGCCGCCTGTACCTCGCGCCGCTGGCCGAACTCGCCTGTATCGAAGCCGGGTGGAGTGAAGCGCAGCAGCTTCGGCTCCGACAGCAAGGCGGTCGTAGTGGCCGGCACCCAGCCGTGCGTAGCACCGAAGCGGAGGAACTCCGCGACCACCGTCATCACCGCGTTCGCCGTCGCCCGAGAACGGAACCGGGCCGGCCCCGGCCGGGCCTCATTGCTGCGGGACGGCAAAGGCGCCTCGATGAGCCACTGCTGCAGCCCGGCAAGCCCAAGGAAGCCCGGCGTCATCCATTCCACTCGCCGCATCAGGCAGTAGTTCAGGTAGAGGGCGACTCTTCCGGCGTAGACCCGCTCGGTATTCGGCGAGCAGTCCCGGGCCCGCAGCGAAGCAAGATAGGCCACCGCCTCGGTCTGCAGACTGTAAGTCCGTGAATCGACCACCACCCACCGGGTCACCCCGGTTGCTGGAGAGACAGCCCGTTCCCCTACGTAGATCCGTTCCACGTGCCGAACGTAACCACCACTCCCCCACCCTCACCCCGAGATCGTCACGCAACCATTCCCGCAGGTGACAACCCAAACAAACATCCCTCGCACTCCAACCACCCCTAGATAAAGGGCCTCCGCAGTCATGATGACCGCCTGGTCGAGCAGCTCGCCTCCCGCGCCCTCACCAGCGGCCAGCGCAAGGTCCACTTCCAGCGCGACGAAAACGGGCGGATCGTCGGCGCCGGCGGCGAGGGCGAGGACCAAGAGGACGGCGCCGACGCCGACGCCGAGTCGGCCCTGCTCCACTTCTCCAGCCCGCGGGACGCCGCCACCATCGCCGCGTTCCTGCGCACCCGGGTCTACCGGCCCGAGTCGCTGGTGTGGCTGGAGGGCTACCAGGCCCTGATCCGGTGGCGGAAGGAGAACGAGATCACCGGCCTCTACGCCGTGCCCTACGACGTCGAGGTCGAGGTCGGCGTCACCACGGACTTCCCCCTCGGGCGCTGGGTGCATCAGCAGAGGAAGGCGCTGCGGGCCGGGGAGCTGGAGGAGCGGCGCAAGACCCTGCTGAACGCACCGGAAGCCGGCATGGTCTGGGAGCCGGGCGAAGAGGCGTGGGAGAACAAGCTCGCCGCGCTCCGGTCCTACCGGCGGGCCACGGGGCACCTCGCGCCGCGACAGGACGCCATGTGGGGCGAGGGAGAAGCGATGGTGCCCATCGGGCAGCACATGGCCAACCTCCGACGCAAGGGCGGCCTGGGCAAGGACCCAGCGGGCGGAGGAGCGCGCGAAGCAGCTGGCAGCGGTCGATGAGGACTGGAACTGCCCGTGGCCGCTGGACTGGCAGCGGTACTACCGCGTCCTCGCCGACCTGGTCGACGCCGACGGCAGCCTGCCCGAGATCCAGCCCGGGGTGCTGTTCGAGGGCGATGACATCGGGCGGTGGCTTCAGCGGCAGAAGAACCCGGGCACCTGGGCGCAGCTTCTTCCCGAGCAGCAGGAGCGGCTGGCGAAGCTGGGCGTGCAGCCCGCTCAAGCCTCGTCTCCCGCCCCGGCGGCCGCGCGCGCGACGAAGGGCCCGAGCAAGGCGCAGCAGGCGTTCCAGCGGGGCCTCGCGGCCCTCACGCAGTGGATCGAGCGGGAAGGCACGGACCGGCCCGTGCCGCGGGGGCACAGCGAACAGATCACGGTCGACGGCGAGGCGGAGCCGGTGACCGTCAAGCTCGGCGTATGGATCTCCAACACCAAGGCCCGGCGCGACAAGCTCGATGCCGAGCAGCTCGCCGCCCTCGCCGAGGTCGGCGTGCAGTGGGCGGGACCGGTGCCGGCCGGTCGCTGAGCCGGACCGTACGAGGTCCCGGGCCACGATGCCCGGGACCTCGTGGGTGGGCCGTGCTGCAACGCGGTGATGCAACAGCGGCCCCGGCTGTTCTCTGTCATTGCGGGTCAGGGGTGCAACCCGATGCGGACCCGGCCTTTTAGGAAGCCGGGAGCCCGGTCTGGAGCAGGCCGCCGGGGCCGAGATTGAGAACGCTGGCGGGGCTTACGTCGATGTCCGGGAGTCTGATTGTGACCTTGCCGAAAAGGGGGTCATCAGCGGGAGCTGCTGATGCGGGAGCGACGGGCGTGAGAAGGGCGGCGAGAGTGAGGGCGAGAACGCCTGCCAGCCGCTTGAATGATGTGGCCATGCGACAGACGTACCCCGGCCGACCGGTGCCGTGCGGGAAAGTCACCCGATGGAGTACGGGTGCCTGCGGTCAGCCGATGGCACGCGCGGGCGGCATCCGGCCGCCCAATCCTGCTGAGGCTGCCGAAACGGGGTGCTGTTCGAGGGCGATGACATCGGGCGGTGGCTTCAGCGACAGAAGAACCCGGGCACCTGGGCGCAGCTTCTCCCCGAGCAGCAGGAGCGGCTGGCGAAACTGGGCGTACAACCCGCTGAGGCGCCGTCTCCCGCCCCCGCGGCTGCGCGTACGACGAAGAGCCCAAACAAGGCACAACAGGCATTCCAACGCGGCCTGACGGCCCTCACACAATGGGTGGAGCGGGAAGGTCATCGGCCTGTACCGCGCGGCCACGCTGAGGAGATCGTGGTCGACGGCGAGACGGAGCCGGTGGTCGTGAGGCTGGGTGTATGGACATCGAACACCCGCGCGAGACGGGACAAGCTCGCCCAGGAGCAACTGGACGCGCTCCGGGAACTGGGCGTGGAATGGGCGTAGAGCAGCACTCGGTTGGTGGCCCGCTGAACTCCGACGATCGTCCGAGCCGCTCATGGCGGCGCCGGACCGGATGTGCTGCGGGATCCGATGATGCCGTGAGGCCTCGAATGGCTGTCGCGCGACCCAGGTCGTCTTCTTCGGCGTTAGGGCTTGATCAAAGGGTCACGCCAGTGTTGTCATTCAGTACTCTCCGCGCACGATCCGTTCGTGCGCGTGACGTTCCAGCGTCGTTTGGGTGTTGGGGGATGCGTGAACAGCAGGTTAGTGAGCCGTCACCGGCTTGGGGGCGGGAGCACCTCACAGTCAGCATCTCGCCTACTCGTGATCATGGATGTGTTGGGAACTCCCGCAGATCGGGACGGTGCCGTGCCCGGTGCTGTCAAAGCGGTGCGCTCCCTCACTCGGCTGGTGAAGATCGATTTCTGGCTGCGCAATCCGGACTACCTGGCTCATGAGCTGTTGACCGAAGTGGAGGAAGGCCGTCAGCCTCCACAGGACACGCTGCTCTTGGTCGCAGGCATGATCGGCGGGACAGCGCCGTCACTGCATCGCTATCCGATGGCCAAGTACCTCTACGGGGCGTATGAGCGTCCCGACAACGCATTGGCCCTGCTGGCTTCCCGCAAGCACATCAAGATGCTGCGGGTCAATGAGAGCAGTGCCAACGCCCGCAAGGACTACTACCTCTTGCCCAAGGGACAGGCCGCGGCGACCGCCCTGCGAGAGCAGGTTCCGCCGATGCAGTGGTACGTGCGTCAGGCTGAGGCCATCGGCTTGATACCGGAAGCCGTCAGCGGAGGGCTCATGCGCCGGCGCCAGTACGAGCATCCAGGGTATGAAGCTGCGGTCAATGGCCGCCTGATCCCTGAGATCACTGAGGAAGTGACCAAACGGGCGGAGGACGTGGCGGGGCGGTTTGGCCTTGTCTGGCCGCCGGATTCATCACAGGACGTCGCAGATGGGGGGCCGCAGACATGACCGAGCTGTGGGAGGGCGGTGTTGATGCCGAACCCATCGTGGGTGCGGATGGGTGGATTTCTGAGGTCGTTCGCCGCTCTCGGTGCGGTGAGGAGGAGGTTCGCCAGGTCCTGGCTGCCGAATCGGTCCGGCCTCCGACAGGCTGGAGCACCGGTCGGCACACTTTGGAGGTGCGCGGGGTGCACTTCGCAGGGATCAAGCAGCTGCGGGATGCACCTCCTGCTCCATTCTCCTTCGCCACCGCGATTGGCCCGGGGGTCAGCGGATTCGGCACTCATGAGGTGAACGACGCGGGCAAGTCGAGCTTCTTGCACATCATCTTGTGGGCTATCCGCGGCCGGACCGATATCCAGGACGACGTCAAGAAGTGGCTCCGCGGTGTACTCGTGGAGCTCGCTGTCGATGGTGAGCGCATGGCATGCGTCTTTTCGATCCACAATCGACGCCCGCGCGGCACGGTGTGGTTGCTAGCTCCGGATGCCGAACTTCCGTGGGACGGTTTGAGGCAGGCCAGCGACGAGATCGTGCGCACGGCCTTCGAGGCGAGCGGGGATGCCACGGTAGCTACCCCGGAGCTCACTGAGGAGATCAACAGGATTCTGCGCCCGTACGTGCAGCATGAGCTTGCCTCCTTCTCCTCTGGAGGAGACATGGAGCGCGTCATGGACGGGATCATGACGTCTCGTCTGGGCTTTGAAAGCATCCCCAGCTGGGCGGCCCGACGCGAGAGCGACCGTATCGACGAGTCCGACGGGACCATGGGCAGGCAGGGGTGGCCCACCTGGAGCGGCGCCCTGCTGATCAGCGACCCCAGCATCAAGGTCGTGCTGGGCGAGGAGACATTCGCAGCGGCCCGCCTGCTGCAGGTCTATCTCGGCAGTCCTTGGGCTCCAGTCGCCGCCACCGCCCAGGCTCACGTCAAGCAGTTGGAGAACCGCATCTCGGTGCTGACTCGGCAGACCGAGCAGGCCAGCACCGCGCACAGTGGAAGCCTCGACAACCTCCAGCAAGAGATCGAGCAGATCGACGCCTCTCTGGCAGCCTTGTCACCCGCACCCGACCCTGTCCAGCTCGGTCAGCTCGCAGGCGAACTGCAGCAGGCTTCGGCGGCATATGCACAGGCCAATGCGGTGTGGCTGGAGCGCAGCGAAGCCTACGGGAACACTTCGAAGCTGCTGGAGTCCGCCGAAGCCGATCAGGCGGCACTCGCGGAGGCAGCCCACACCCGACGCTTCTGGCACGCGCTCAAGCCCACGTGCTGCCCTCGCTGCGAGACGGACGTCACCCCCGAGCGGTGGGCAGCGGAGAAATCCGGAAGCTGCTCTCTGTGCGCCAGTGATCTGGACCTGGATCTGGAAGCGGACCAGGAGCAGCAAGTGGCTCCGGCCTCGCCCCAGGATCTGCACCAGCTACTCACGGCCGGGGAGTCCATCGGCTTGGATTCGCTCGACGACCTCACCCAGACCCGCCTGGCCATCCTGCAGCTGGAGGAAGCACTTGCGCAGGAAGAAGGTGCGCTGGACGACGCCAAGCGGCAGCGTGAGCAAGCCGCAGCCGTGCTGGCGAAGGCCCGCTCGCAACTGGAGAGCATCGACACGTCGGTGGCCGAACGCCGCATGGCATTGCAGCTGCGCCGCGCCGAGCTCAGCGGACAGCTGAGCGAGCGCCGCGGCGCCAAAGTCGCACTGTTCAGTCAGCAGATCGACGCCCTGCGCAGGCGTTTGAAGATCGTCACTGCTGCTGAGGCAGTATCAGTGGATAGGCGCGGCGCCGACCAGAGCGAACTTCTGGCGAAGGTCAACGAGCAGCTGACCGCCATCGGACAGCACCTGGGGGTCTCGCAGCTGACTCGTGCGGAGCTAGACGGTGGATGCCGGATGGCTGTCACCAAGGGTGGCACGACCGTAGCGTTCAGCAGGGTCAACGTGGGAGAACGGCTGCGCCTGAAGATCGCTGTGGTGGCAGCGCTGCTGCGGGTCGGGAAGGAGGCCGGCGTCACCAGGCACCCCGGCCTGCTCATTTTGGACTCTGTCGGACGCGAGGAGACCAACCCGGCACACGTAGCCCGCATGCTCGAAGAGCTCATCCAACTCACCGGGGAGATCCCGGGCCTGCAGGTCATCGTCACCAGCGCCCACGGCGCCTACCTGACCGATGCCTTGGGCCCTGATCGGACCTACCTGGCACAGCCGGGGCATACGCTCTGGTGACGGCCGCCGTCGAGGAATTCAGGGGGAGATATGAGCCGCGTACTGGCGCGCTTGGAGTCCCTGCGCGAGGCCGAGGCTGACCTCACCCTGGACGCTTTGGGGGGTATGGAAGCGATTCTGGCTGACCAGGAAGACCTCCTGGCCTCACCCGAGATGCCGCTTCTGGTCAGCGTGCTGCTGCACGAGTGGCCGCAGCTGCCAGCACCGGAGCAGGCCGCAGCCTTGATCGTCGAGAGCATCCCGGTACAGGACGCCTTCGCACTTGAAGACATCGTTGACGATGCTCTCTCTTGTCCCGAGGCTCTTCCGCTGCTGGCCACCCCTATCAGCCGAGCCTTGCGGCGCCGGTCCGGTGGCGCCGACGCCGAGGCCGGAATCGCCTTGGAAGGGCTGACGCGCCTGGCTCTGGGCGGCTGGATCCGCTCGCTGCAGGTGCGCAGCCAGCTGGTCGAGCAAGCCACCGACCTGGCCGAAGGCATCGTGGGCTCCGACCCCGACCCCGACCCCGTATTGATCCAGCGGATCATCCGCGCCCTGGGTGCTGCCGCCGAGTGGTGGGATGACGCTGAAGTGCCCTCCGCGCTGGAAAGCCTGCTGTCGCTGGAAGCCTGCGAAGACGACATCACCTTCGAACTGGCCATGCTCCACATGCGAACTGGGTTGGCCAAGAACACCCTGGATGAGGCCGTTCCAGCGTTGCGGCAGGCCCTGGTGTGGCTGGACCGGTGCAGTCGCTACGAAGACCGCCTGGACGCCCGCATCTTCCACACCGCTCTGGACGCCCTGCTGTCTTTCACTGCAGGCAACTCCATCTCCGACGCCACCCTCGACGACCTGCACGCACTGGTGGTGGAGTACCGGCTGACCGGCCTCCGCGAGCGGCCCACCTGGCGCCAGCCTCGAGCGGATGCCACCGCCGCCTGGGTTCAATTCACCGACCGCCTGCACGCCCTGCACAGCCTCGACGAGGTGTGGTGGGACCCGCCGGCGCTCATCTCCGCCATTGCCCAGGCCTACAGCGCACACCGAACCATCCGTCTGCTCGTGCCGCCCGACATCCCCCACGCCGATGAGCCGCCCGCGTCTGGTGACGCCACAGCACTTCCGCACCTGCTGCAGCCCCGACTCATGAGCTCGCTGACGGCCAGGGGTGACAGCTCCGCCTTCCTCGATCGGTGGTTGTCCCTCCACGCCGACGACCCCAGCGCCAGCAAGGAAGCCCGGGCCGCCGTTCGTGAACTGCGGGACTTGATGCACACCGGAGGCGGCAGTGAAGACCCAAAAGGCCGTGAGATCGAGGTCAGCGCCGTCACCTCGGCGCTGGCCCTGGCTGCACCGGTGCGAGACCGCCTGACCGCACTGCTACACAACCAGCCGGAGCTCGCCGAGGACCTCAACAAGTCCGGTCGGGCCGTCCTTGCCGCGCGCGAGCCCGATCTCAGCGACTACGCCAACACCATCTTGCGCGAGCTGCAGGAGGACATCGACCGGATCACCGGCATCGGCGGAGAAGCTGCACTTCGCGTCGAGGAACTGCTGGTCTTCCTCCTGCGCTACACGCGCTGGTCCATCGAGGCCGAGTCCGGCGGCCCGCTGGGCGAACCCTTCCTGCGGCCTTTCACCAAGGAAGAGGAATCGCCGAAGGAGGTCGATATGGCCAAAGACCTCGCCAAACGCCTGTACACGTCGGTCAGCACCAGCCCGCGTTGGGAAGTGAAGAACCTCGGCGCCGGCCGCACCGACATCGTCCTGTTCTACGGCGCTTTTTACATCGTCATCGAGTGCAAGCAAGAACCCAAGAACGCATCTATGGACTATCTCTGCACCCGCTACAGCGTTCAGCCCGCCGAGTACGGTGCCACTGATATCGCCGTGGGATTTCTCGTTGTCCTCGACCTCACCCCCAAAACCCGCAAAGCTCTGCTCCACCAGTGCCTTCGCGTCACAGAGGTACCCCCAGCCGAACCCGGCGGCCGCCCCCACGCCGTGATCACCGTACGTATCCAGGGGAACACCAGATCCCCCTCGTACTCCTCAACTCCCGCTGCCTACCGCCAGCGCAGCCGTGTAGATCAGCCCTGATCTAGCGATCTGGCATCCTGCGGCGCCATGTCCGTTCAACGAGCGCCGCTCAGGTCGGCCCTACCGCCAAACGAGGGAAGGCGGCCGTCGCAGCCGGAGCCCCGGGCACCATGACTGATCTCCCGGGGCTCCCATCCTGTGGCGGAAGGCGTTCTACACGAGCGTGCCCAAGGCCTGCTCAGCCATCTGAATGCCGACCTGGGCGGCCGCCGTCGCTCCGGCCTCCACCAGCATGGCCTTGACCTGGGTCGCGAACTGCCGCATCCGGCCCGGCTCGGGGCTCGGCGACGTCGCTTCGTCATGGAGCTCCTGGGCGACACGCTCCAGTTCCACGCGGTCCGTCTCGGGTATGCCCAGGGTGTTGCTGATCTGACCGACGTAACCGGCCAGCTGGACGAACGCAAAGGGGGGCGTCCTCGCTGGACTCAGGTCAGTGGGGTGTTGGCCAGGACCCGGCGCAGGATGCTCCAGGAGAGGTCGGACTCGGTGGCGAAGGGGCGCTGCTCCTTGGACTCCTCGTCGATGTAGTTGAAGGAGTCACGGCTGTAGCTGTCACCGTCCTCGTCCTCGACGCCGGTCTGCTCCGGGTTGAGGTAGACGTGGAAGCTGGCGCCGAAGTCGGCGGAGGCGTTCATGTAGCCGGGGCCGGTGGTGCCGCCGCCGTCCATCGGGCAGTACACCTGGTGCACGGCGTAGTTGTCCCTGGACAGCCAGGCGCACTGGCCGGGGGTGAGGGTTAGCAGGCCGAGTTTGCGGGCGTCCCAGTCGAGGTGCTCGTAGACCATGACGTCGAGCTGGCCGGCGAGGCAGAAGACGATGCCGGTGGTGTGGCCGTGGGAGTGGATGGGCGAGTAGTGCTGAGCGGGCCAGATCTCCAGGACGACGGGCGAGCCGATGTCGCCCTTGGGGTGGTCGTGGGGGTGGAGGTGGCCGTGTTCGGCGGCCAGGTGGTCGTAGTCGCCCCGGCCGGTGCAGGCGACGCGGATGTACGGCGGGTGGGTCTTGTCGTGGTTGTACTTCTCCACCAGGATCTGGCGCAGCAGTCCCACCTTCTCGCCGGGTGCGGTGGCGGGGGCAAGGTGTTTGCGCATCGCCTCGATCTCCCACGCCGACAGGCGCAGGTCCTCGGCCTTGCGTGCGAGGTCCATGACGGCCGGTGGGATCATGAGCTGGCGGGCGTACTCGTCGAAGGACGTGGCCTGCCCGATCACGAGGGACGGGGCGGCCTCGGCACCCCTGAGGCGCAGCTGCCGTTCTTCTTCTTTGGTGATGTGGAAGGGGTACTGTGCATCGCCGTATTCCGGTTGTCCGGCGGGCGTCTGGGCGGCGGTCAGGCTCATCAGTGGGGACTCCTTTGTGTGTATGTGTGCCGCGGCTCGGCGCGGCACACATGCACGTCGCGCTGAGCTGGGGCTGGACTGGAGAGGCGGGTGTTCGGGGTTGACGTACCGGCGTGGGTGCACTGGGGCGGTGCGACGCAGGTGCGGGCACAGATGGCGGCTCGGCACATGGCGGGGCAGCTCGCGCCGGCTGCGAGGCGATGCGCTCAGCAGCCCGTGGCTGATCCGTCCGCGCTTACGGATCCGGTGGTGTTGACGCCGCTTCGGTGGCCGCCCGCCACTGCGAGGGGGCGGCTGCGCGCGAGTGAGGCGCCGCCCTGCGCAGTGGGTGCGCGCCTTGCAGGGCGGTGTCTCTGGTGGGGTGTCAGTGGCTGGGCAGGCGGGTGGCCCTGAGGCCGTCGAGGGGGTACTCCTGGGGCAGGCGAGCCGGGTCGCCCGGCACGGTGATCGGCCGGGACGTGCCCGCGGCGAGGAACTGGTCGCCCACCGAGTCCAGGTATGCCTTGCCGTCCTGGGCGATGACGTCAACGCCGGAGGCTTCGGCTTTCGCGCCCTTGACCGTCGGCAGGTCGAAGGAGATGCGGAACTTCCTGACGTCCTCCGCCGTGCCGCTGTCCTTGCCGATGGCGGTGAGCGTGAGGTCGAAGCTGTAGACCCGGCCCCGGGGCTCGCTGTTCTCCCATGTCCGGTTGAACTTCTTCGTCACGGTGATCTCGTCGTAACTGGGCGGGACGGGCAGAGGGGTGATGCGCCCGGCGCCGTTCATGATCTCCAGGTTGCCGACGGGCACCCTGCCCCGTCCAATGCGCTGCGAGTGGTCGGGGATCTTTGCTGTGGTCAGGTCGAGGTGGTTGACGTTGCCGGCGGAGTCGACGGCGTAGAAGTTGCCGTCCTGGTCGAAGAAGGTGGCCGAGTACGCCTTGCGGGAGCCTGCCGCGGT
Organism: Streptomyces sp. NPDC055287; assembly: GCF_053646035.1. Lineage (NCBI taxonomy): Bacteria > Bacillati > Actinomycetota > Actinomycetes > Kitasatosporales > Streptomycetaceae > Streptomyces > Streptomyces sp. NPDC055287. The sequence continues at coordinate 33,392 of NZ_JBSHNE010000031.1, forward strand.
GCTGGCTTGCGCGGGCGGGAAGACACCCTGCTTGAGGACGGTCTTCATGGGCTGTCGGCCCGGGTCGACGAGCAGCAGGTCGCCGTTGTCGCCCTCCACCGAGTACAGCCGCCCGTCCTTGGGGTGGTAGGCGAAGTCGTCCCACCGGCCGCCTCCCGGTGCGTTGCGGGCTGTGGTCTTCCCGGCTGCCACATCGATGGCATAGCTGGGTGTACCGGGATTGCTGACGGCGAAGAGGGTCTTGCCGTCGGGATCCATGTCGCCGTCGAACCAGGGGCCGTTCGGCAGCCCGTCGATGACCTGTTCCTTCAGGGTGCCGGCGGTCACGTCGATGGTGATGAGCTTGTTGCGGCTCACCGCCAGCAGCAGGGGCTCGGTGTCGTTGCCGCGGTACTGCGCGCCCATGGCGGTGTAGCCGGCTTCGTAGGGCCGCACGTTCTCGACGACACGGGTGTCACCGTCGATGGGGTCGAAGCGGTAGATCCGGGTGTGGGTCCTGCCGACGGCGAGATACACCTTGCGGTGAGCCATGAAACCAAGCGTCCTTCCATGCGACTTCGGAACGCTTCGAAAACTGCCCCTGATCCACACCGGTAAGCACACTAGGTATTCGTTCGAATACAATAAGCCACAACGGCCAACAGCAGGAGCACCACTCATAAGAGCGACGCTGCGTCTCGTGAGTAGCCGGAGGTATGCGACGGGCGTCTGCTAGGCGCTGCCCCCGGCCGGCACCGTTCCCGAGCGCGGGCTGCGTACCCGGGTCGCCCTGGCGGCCGGCTCGGTCAGAACCCGACTGGCTCAGAGCCCTGTGGCACGCGCTACCACGGCCCTGGGAGTAGCCCGCCACGGCCGGGCAGGACGGTCCTGCCCGGCCGAGGTCTCGCCCGGACGTCAGCCGCGGAAGCGGGAGAGCCAGGTGCCGCCGGCCTTCTGCTCGAGCACGGCCTGGTCATGCTCCTGGTGCTCGGGCCCGGCCTGCACGGCTCGGCGTTCGGCGGCGTGGGCGCGCTGCTTGCTGTCGTCGCACAGGTGCGGGTAAGTGTCGCGTGGGGCGCCCCACCCGGCGGGCTCGATAGCCTTCCACCGTTCGCCGGTGAACCGGGTGCCGCAGTCGGCGCACACCGGACGGCCGGCCTCCCGCTCCGCCTTGTGCTGTGCGGCCATGCGGCGCAGCTCCTCCTTGTGCTCCCGCTGGCAGGCGGCGTACTCGGCCTGCTTGCGGGCGTCGTGGGCTTCGCGGCCGGGTTGCCGATCGCCTCGAGGAACGTCTGGTTGTGCGGGTCCACTCAGTGGCCTGCCTCCCGGACGCGGTGCGGCCCGGGCTCCTGCGGCCGGTATGCCTGGTGGTCGTCCTGGCGCACCGGGTGCATGCGTCGGCATCGTCCTGTTCGGCGTAGCGGGTCGCGCGGGTGCGGGAGCCGTCGGCCGCCTTTGGGAGGCTACCTCGCCTCTGTGGTCGCGGTACTGATCGCCTCCATGGTTGTAGGCACCGAAGAGGGACACACCGGCCCGGCGGGGAAAGACAGCATCCCGTGTGCTGCACGACGTCGCTCAACGTGTAGCGCCTGGCGGAGCGGATGAAGCGCGCGTCGCGGCCAGTACGTTGATCGCGACGCGCGCTTGTCCATGCCCCCGTGCCCTGCGGGAGGAAAGGCCGGGCCGTGCGGTGCTAGCCAGCTGTCGGTGCCGCCCCGGCGGATAGGTTCAGGCGGTGGTGCGGTTGCCTTGGCGCGCGGCAAGCACGGCGTCGGCGCTGGGGCAGGCGGGCAGGAGGGTGTCCATCCCCGTAACGCTGAGCAGGCGGCCCAGCCGGTCGGGGATGGCCGCCAGGGTCAGGGAGCCGTCGGCGTCCTTGGCGCAGCGCCAGATACCGACGAGGGCGTTCAGGCCGGAGGAGTCGCAGAAGGTGACGCCCGCCAGGTCGGCGACCAGGTCGGGATGCCCGGCCGCGATGAGTTCCAGGGCGCGGGCCCGCACGGCGGGTGCGGTGGCGAGGTCGAATTCGCCGGACAGTGCGATGACGGCCAGGGTGCCGTCGGTGTGCGGGACGTCGATGTGGAATGCGTCGGTCATGGGCGTCGGTTCTCCTGCCCGACGGAGACGTCGGCGGTCGGGGCGGCGGCGCTGTGAGCGGTGGTGGTGATGCCCGCGGGAGCGGCATCGGGGGTGGGGACGGACAGGGCCAGCAGGGCCACGTCGTCGCGTTCGGTATCGGGGAGGGTGTCCAGGAGCGCGACGGTGTCGTCGATCAGGCGGCCGGCGCTGACCGGCGCCGTCCGCCGGGCGAGGAAGTCGGCCAGGCCCGTGTCGTCGAGCATGTGGCCATCGGCGGTGCGGGCCTCGGTCAGCCCGTCGGTGTAGAGGAGCAGGCCCTCGCCGGGTGCCAGGTGCAGGGTGCGTGAGGCGAAGGCGGCTTCGGCGATCGCGCCGACCAGCATGCCGCCCTTGGCGCGGACCGCCTCCACCCGTACACCGCCGTCCCCGGTGGGGCTCAGGTGATAGGCGGGCGGATGGCCGCCGGTGGCCAGCGTGACCGTGAAACCGCCATCCAGAGCCGGGTCGAGCAGGCCGAAGATGGCGGTGCAGAAGCGGGTGCCGACCGCCGCGTCCAGCAGCAGCGCCGTGTTCAAGGCCTTCAGCGCAGCCGTGGGGTCCGCGTCGACGAGGGCTGCGGCCCGCAGCGTGTAGCGGGTCAGTGAGGTGACCGAGGCGGCTTCGGCGCCCTTGCCGCACACATCGCCCAGGAAGAACGCCCACCGGCCCCCGCCGACGGGGAAGACGTCGTAGAAGTCGCCGCCCACTTCCTGCGGGGAGGCTGTCTTGTAGTGGCAGGCCAGCTCCAGCCCCGGCACCGCCGGCAGCGCCGGGGGCACCAGGGTGCGCTGCAGGGTCGAGGCGAACGCGGCGATGGCCGCCCTGTCCCGCTCCGCGCGCTGCCGGGCCTCTTCCTCGGCCTGGCGTTTTTCCTGCTCGACCTTGCGGCGCTCCTGCTCGGCGCGCACTGCGCGCAGTGCCGACAGCCGCAGCTCCAGCTGGTCACGCACCATTGCCGCCAAGTCCTCGAGTGTGGAGGAATCGGCCTGACTGATCTCGCGGGGACGGGTGTCGAGGATGTTGACCGTGCCCAGCCGGTACCCGTCGGCGGTGATGATCGGAGCGGCTGCGTAGAACCGCACCCCCATCGGGCCGGCGACCAACGGGTTGGAGCAGGCGACCGGGTCCAGCAGGGTGTCGGGAATGACGGTGGTGTCATCGGTGAGCACCGCCGAGGCGCACAGGCCCGGATCGCGGCCGATCTCGGTGACGCCTTCCAAGCCGTGGGTGGCCTTGAACCAAATCCGGTCCTCGTCCACGATCGTCACCGTCGCCACCGGCACCTCGAACAACCGTGCCGCCAGAGCCGCGACCCGGTCGTAGGCGCCGTCCGGTGGGGTGTCGAGGATGTCGTAACGGCGCACCGCCCCCATCCTCGCCGCCTCGGCCGACGCGGCCAGAGGTTCCTTCGGCACTATCGCAGGCGGACTCGCTTGCTCCGGCATAACCCTCGTCTCGCTCATCCCCCCGGGGCGCCGACCAGACAGTCAGCCCCCGTTATCTTTTTCGCGGTCCTGCAATGGGGCCGCTGGCCTCCGGGCCCGGTATGACTGTGTCCCCTCTGTCGAAGTGATGACCTGGGGGGTGGTGTCGCCGGGCCCGTGGGGCGCCGTCGGAGACGCTGATGAGAGGTCCGGCCACCGCCTGGCCTGGCGCAATGCCGGGCAGTTCGCGGGCGGCAGGTCTGCATAACGTGGATGCGCGAGCACGGTGCCACCGCCGAGGCCGACACGGTCAACCACCCGGGAGGGGTGCGATGTTAGACACCGGCGATGTGGGCGTCTTCCTGGGTATGGACGTCGGCAAGACAGCTCACCACGGCCACGGGCTGACGCCGGCGGGCAAGAAGGTCTTCGACAAGCCGATGCCCAACAGCGAACCGAAACTGCGGGCCGTCTTCAACAAGCTGACCGCGAAGTTCGGCACGGTGCTGGTGATCGTGGACCAGCCGGCCTCGATCGGCGCCCTGCCCCTGACCGTCGCCCGGGACGCGGGCTGCCAGGTCGCCTACCTGCCCGGACTGGCCATGCGACGGATCGCCGACCTCTACCCGGGAGAGGCGAAGACCGACGCGAAGGACGCCGCGGTCATCGCTGACGCCGCCCGCACCATGCCTCACACCTTGCGTTCGCTGGAGCTGACCGACGAGATCACCGCCGAGCTCACGGTGCTGACCGGCTTCGATCAGGACCTCGCCGCGGAAGCCACCCGCACCTCCAACCGGATACGCGGCCTGCTCACCCAGTTCCACCCGTCACTGGAGCGCGTGCTCGGCCCGCGACTGGACCACCCCGCCGTCACCTGGCTCCTCGAGCGATACGGATCCCCGGCCGCACTGCGCAAGGCCGGCCGCCGCAGACTCGTCGAACTCATCCGACCCAAGGCCCCGCGGATGGCACAGAGGCTGATCGGCGAGGTCTTCGACGCTCTCGACGAGCAGACCGTCATCGTTCCTGGCACGGGCACCCTCGACATCGTGATCCCGTCACTGGCCGCCTCGCTCGCAGCGGTCCATGACCAGCGCCGGGCACTGGAAGCACAGATCAGCACCCTGCTGGAGGCCCACCCTCTTCACCCGGTCCTGACATCGATGCCGGGAGTCGGAGTCAGGACCGCCGCCGTCCTGCTGGTCACCGTCGGCGACGGCACCGGCTTTCCCAGCGCCGCCCACCTCGCTTCCTACGCGGGCCTCGCCCCCACCACCAAGTCGTCGGGCACCTCGATCCACGGCGAACACGCACCCCGCGGCGGAAACCGGCAGCTCAAACGGGCCATGATCCTCTCCGCCTTCGCCTGCATGAACGCCGACCCGGCCTCCCGCACCTACTACGACCGCCAACGCGCCCGCGGCAAGACCCACACCCAGGCACTCCTGCGGCTCGCCCGACAACGCATCAGCGTCCTGTTTGCCATGCTCCGCGACGGCACCTTCTACGAGTCCCGAACCTCCACCGTCACCCTCGCCGCATGACCGCCCCAAACAGCCTCATACCCGGCACCAGGTCCTTGACGAAGGACATAGAGGCACCCCCACACAGTACCGACAGGCCCCAGCCACCCGAACCGACGACGGGCTTCGCTGAGAACTCTCGCCCCTGAGACAGCATCAGCCGCCATGGGATAAGGCCCCACGACAGTGATCCCGCCCATCGATCTCTCACTTCACGACAGCGGCCCACCTGCTCGCAAACAACCGCTGACCAGCCCCGGAACCCCCACCCCAGCACACCACCACCGACAATCAGCACCACCGACACCAAACCGAGAGATCACAGCGGGGACATGGACGCTGACCGCATCACCCAGCTGGAAAAGCTCGGCATGATCTGGTCCCACTACGACGTCGCCTGGGAGGAAGGCCTGGCTGCCGCGCGCGGGTGGGCCGCCGAACACGGTCACCTCCTGGCCCCACTGGACGCCACTTACCAGGGAGCGGCCGTGGGCATCTGGCTGAAGAACGCGCGGGCCGCCGCCCGACGGGCGGTGGAGCTGGAGCGACGGCAGGCTGAGGGCCTGCCGCTGGCATCGTGGGCCGGGGCGCTGTCGGACGAGCGGCTCGAGCAGCTGGAGGAAATCGACCCGTCCTGGTGCCCCGCATGGCCGGTGACCTGGCAGCGCGCCTTCCACCTCGTTCGGATGCACCTCGACGCCGGTGGGACCCTGCCCACCGAGGCGGGCGAAGTCCTACGCCAAGGCGAAGACCTGGGGCGATGGGTGACATCGGTCCGGCTCGGCTGGGACCAGCTCAGTGGCGTACAGCAATGGATGTGCGAACACGTCCTCGGAATCACACCCGCAACCGAAGACGAGAAACCGAAGGCCCGTACGAGCCAGGCACAGAAGTGGGCAATGCACCTTGCCGCCGCGACCCAGTTCTTTGAGCGTGAGGGCCACCTCCGGGTGCCACGCAAGCACATCGAGACGATCATCATCAGCGGCGACGGGACGGGGAACGGTGGTAGCGGCGAGGACCAGGAGGTACGGGAACTCAAGCTGGGGACATGGATCGGGAATCAGCGGAGCAGGGCCGCGACGCTGACACCGGGACGGATCGAGCAACTGTCCGCGATCGGAATGCGCTGGGCGTGATGGGCGTCGTCGTCACCGCGGCCGTCCCACTCGCGGTCGGCTATCTGCTCGGGCGTCTGCCCCGTCCCAACTGTCAGCACCAAGCCCCTGCCATAACAGCCCTGTACAGCGACAACACATCTCACGCTGTACCGACCGGCGACAAACCGACCCGCATCAACGCCAAAAACTCAGCACCAAATCGGCATCCATGACAGCAGCTAAATCACCCACGACAACCCACTGAACAACAGGGAGACCGAGACTCGGCCACTGACATCACCATGCCGAATCACCACCGACCAAAACCCGCAGATCATCAAAGAACGCACGGGCCGCAGCGAGGAAAGCGCGGGAGATCGAGCAGCGGCGTGCCGAGCGGCTGCTGGTGGAGTCGTCGGCCGGGGCGCTGTCGGACGAGCGGCGTTGGCACAAGACCAGGACCGACGCCGCGTTGCGGCTCTGCATGGATGACGTAGCCCTCCACGACGTCCCCACCGCATCCGCCGGCCCCTTGGAATCGGCGCAGGACAAGCAGGAATGGCGAGCAGCCATGCGGCTGATCTCCAAGCTCCCCGAACGACAACAGGCCGTCCTCGCCTACTCCGTCGACGGCGCCACTACACGCGAGATCGCCCACCGGCTCGGCATCACAGAAGCCACCGTCCGCTCCACACTGCGGCACGCCCGCACACGGCTCGCCCGCATGCTCGACTGCCCTGCAGCAGACAACTGGTAACTGTCAGCCAGACTGGACGGCTGAGGGTTAGGAGTGGCCGAGGCCCAGGTGAGCACTGATGCGGGCCAGGTGCTCAAAAGCGTGTCCCTGGCGGTCGGCGGGGTCCTGCTTCTGGTAGTCGCGCTGTTCGTCGACCCAGTGCTCGTCGACCAGGGCTGCGATGCTGGCCCGGATGTCGGCACGCAGGGCTTCAGCTGCTGTGGTGGGCGGCAGGGGGGCGTCCGAAGCCGACTCGTCGACGGAGGGGGGCTGGGTGGTGGTCAACGCCTGGGCTGTGAGTTCGTGGACGCTGCGGCCGGGCGTGCTTCGGGGGGCGGCGGTGGTCGCCGTCAGCTGCTCTTCCTTGGTGGCCAGGGCGTCCAGTACCGCGAGGTGATGGGCGAGTGTGTCGCGGTGGTCTTGTACGCCTTCGGCGGCTGCCCGGAGCGCATGCCACAGGTGGTACTCGGTGCCAATGAGGTTCTCGAAGTCGGCGTACCGCTCAACGTGTTCGGCGACTGTCAGCAGCATGCATGCGGTTTGCTCCAGGAGGCCGTACTCGGCGGTTGCTTCATTACCGAGGAGACCCAGGGCGTCAGGCATGTCGGGTGTGCTGCGGACCTGAGCTGTCAGCTCCCGTACGGCGTCAGCGGCGTGCACCGCACTGGTTGCCTGCAACCGGGCCACGCGCACGTCCACCTGGTGGGCCGGCCCCTCGGGATTGATGCCGAGGGCGACAAACCACTCGTTGAGGATCTGAACCACGTCGGCACCGGCCCAGTCTTCGCCGAGACATTCCTTGAGGGTCCGGAAGAGTTCGCTGATGTGCTGACCTGCGCAGGTAGCAGGGTTGTAGTTCAGGAGGGTCGGCACGGTCATGTCCTCACGTCGTGTTCGGGGTTGGTCGCCGAGCCGCACGTCGTGTGCAGCTGGCGGTGTGACCGTGGCCGAGCGCGGGGCTAGCGCGGCAAGCAGACCGGGGGAACACCTGCGGGCCCGCGCCCCGCCGGTGACGGCACGGGCATGGAGGTTGGCTAGGCAGTTTCGTTTGGATCATGATGGCGGCGAGTGACCGGCGGGTGCTTCCAAGTGGCACTCTTGGGCGATGCAGCCATGGGCCCCATCCGTCGAGAACGACCTTCGGCATCTGCTCAATGAGTGGGATCCGATCGGCGTCGCCGACGACGTGCAGGACGAGTACGACTGCATGCTCGCCCCCTTGCTCCAGCGGCTGCGTGGCGGCGCCAACCAGACCGAGATCGGAGAGTTCCTACGACATGAGCTGGAGGATCACTTCGGACTCGATCCTCTCGGCCTGCGACCCGAAGCGATGGCTACCCGAGTGATCGCCTGGTGGACCGCTGTCGGCAAGGCCGATGGCACCGGCAGCGCGTAGCTGCTCCCTCCAGACTGCCTGATCGTTGGTCAAGGTGTGCCGTTGACTGACGCGCAGTGGGCGCGGATCGAACCCTTACTCCCACGGCGGGCCGCTCCGCCACCACTGCCGGGCACAGTGGCAGCGGGGCGGCTGGCGGGTGTTGTCAGGCGCACAGGGCCGGGGTGTTGGCGGGGATGGTGGCGGGGTGGAAGAACACGTCCCCAACCAGGCGGGAGTGGAGAGTGACGATGCCGCTGGGCAGTTCCAGGTGGATGCTCACGGTGCGGGTGCGGGTGCGGGCTGCCTGCCAGGCGAGCGAGCGCAGCCAGGCGCCGGAGACCGGGTCCTCAGAGAACGCGTCGCCGGTCAGGACGGAGCTGGTGTAGTGGCCGTGGGCGATCAGGCCCGTCTCCTTGGAGGTGAGCCGGTGGACCAGGGCGAACTTGCTGCCGGGCCTGTGCCGGGTCTGCCACCAGCCGGTGACCGTCCGGTCGGCCAGGGTCAGGCCCTTCGGCTGGCCGGGGACGATCCACCGGCCGTCGTAGTGCATCCACTCGGTGCCCTGGGGGCAACTGGCGCTGTCGCCGTTACGGAAAGGCGGCAGCGTGGTCTGCGCCCGGCCGCCGCGGGCGCAGATGAAGAACTCGGCGGCCACGGCGCGGGGACCGTCGTAGAAGACCGGGTGGGCGGGCGCTGCCGGGGCGGGGCGGAGGACTATGACCATCGAGCGGGCGGGCGCAGGCATGGCAACTCCAGGGAAGGGGTGGCGGGAAGAGTCGAGAACAGCCGGCCGGGCTTTCGCCGGTCCGGAGCTCGACCACCACCGGCCGATAGGCCGGGGCGGGAGCCGCGTTCTCGATGCCCCGCACACTGGCTCTGGAGCAACCAAGCCGCACAACCTCTTTGCCACAGCGCCGTCACACCCCAGACGGCGTACGCGGGCGGCCCCGCACGCGGAGTGCGTGCGGAGCCGGGGCCGGAAGGCACTGAATCAGGGCCGCTCGCGCCAGTCGACTTCGACTTGGCCGTAGTAGTTGACGTGGAAGTAGTCGACCATCGAGTCCGAGCCGTCGAAGTTGTAGGCGCCGTGGATCTCCTTGAGGGCCGTCAGGATCGCGTTCAGCTCAGGGCCCGGTACCCAGCGCGGTACCCCCCACATGTCCGTCTCCTGGATGTGCCCCCAGCCCTTCTCAGGGAGGTTGTAGACCCTGACGTCGATGGAGCTGCCACCGGAGAAGTAATCGGTGCGGACGGACACCTTGATCTGCTTGGGCACCCAACCCACACACCACCTACCCCTCCAACGGCAAGAAGGCCCCCCTGGAGTCTCCAGAGGGGCCTTCTGCTAGTTCATCCCACTCTCACCTGGGCTATCTGGATGGCCCAGACCATGAAGTCCACTGAAACATCTCCGACGCGTGGACTGATGCTAACAACAGCATCCCCCCACGTACCGCCCTCCGGGATGGAGATAGCCAGAAGCGTCTCATCAGGACGCACCAATGGATCATGAAACTCGATTACCCGCTCGCCTGAAGAAACGTCTTCGAAGTCTATGACATCTACGTTTCTCCCGTTGAACTCTTCACTCGCCACGCCCGAACGCCTCATTTCAGTCCAGGAACCCAGAGAACTTGCCAGACTCCGAGAACCTGGCTCCTCGACCGTCTGGGGTGCGAACGTCAATTGTGTTCTGGAATTTGCCATTGATACGCCCATACCATGGATTCACGGTACTCCCAGGAGTGGTGAGGATATCATCCAACTGCTCCCGCCCTAGGGCGTTCCAGGCCGCCGGGTTCCTCTTTCCTGTGGGCTCAGGCCATCGCCCCTCGACCTTCCCGCGCCCCACCTTCTTAGCGAGCGCGTTTCCTGCAAGCGTTATCTTTCCCGCCTTGTCCGACGGATCGATCACCTGACCCGATTCGGAAGCCTTGTCGAGGTCAAGGTCGAGGCAATTTGAGTTGTGCACGAGGACTGGGATGTGCCCCGCCAGCACATAGTACGTATGCAGGCCTTCGATGGTCAGGTTGTACGTTCTGACGCGGTCTTGATACTGGCGGGCCTTGACGACCTTGACTGTGCGGCCGTCATGGGTACGCAGGGTCGTCCTGGGCTGGAGGTTGCCAGCTTCAATCCAGCCGCGTGCGGAGACAGACCAGAACGGATGCTCGGAGGTGGCAGTGAGTTTCTCGTTGCCATCCGGAGTGGAGATCGTCAGCTCCGTGAAGTGCTTGTCATCATCGGTAACGATGGTAGCGGTTACTTCACGCTCACTTGTTTCACCGGTCTTCGGGTCAGTCGCAAGGACCTTGTCGCCGGTTTGTATATCTTCAATGGTCTTTGTTTTACCATCGGCCATGAGAACGCCAGTCCCTGCAAGGAAGCACTTACACTTCTTGAGGATTTTACCGACGACCTTGCCGAGCTTAGCCGCCTTCAAGAGGGGAAGATCAGTGGCTGCCCAAGCGCAGCTTTCTCCGTGGCGTTCACTGAGGCATTTTCTCCACGCCTCGACGTCTGGCACAACCACCCGTATGACGATCTCTGTGAGCGCGCCGGCATTGGGGCAGGTGATTTTAAATCCTCTACCATGCGTGCACATCTTTGGTGGTTCGGCGGCGGGCGTAGCTTTGACTTCTACAACGATCCCTCCAGATCCGTTGTAGTCGTCATTGTCATCTCCATTTCGATCGCCGCCGCTACCCTCGTCATTTCCGCTGTCGCTGGCCCCCTTGCCGGGCTTATTGCCTGGTTTACGTTCGGTGTCTCGTGGATCGTGGTTGTTACCACCGGGCATGTACAGACCGGTGGGGTCGCTGTAAGTGAGCGGACTGTTGTAGGCGTAGGCGTAGCCGTTGATCTGTTGTGGTTCGACGACATCCATGACCGGGTCGACGGAGATGAACCGGCCGATGGCACGGTCGTACTCACGGGCGCCGAGGTGGATGAGTCCGGTTGTGGTGGTGTCGTCGGTGCCGCCCACGAAGCTTTTGGTGCCGGGCCAGGTTGCGGCTGGGGTACCGCGGGATTGCCCGAAGGGAAGTGTGCGGCGCTGTGTCATGGCGAGATCTGCTGCCTTGACGGCAATTTGGCCGGTGCCATTGTGGTCGGCGATGGTGAAGCTGATGGTTCCGTCGTCGGCCTGGACGGCTTGGTGGCCGTTTCCGAGGTCGATGTAGCGGGTGGCTTTAGCCTTGGTGGCGTTTTTGGGGAGAACGAGTTCGGTGTGGCCGAGGTAGAGCGTGGTCTCCCCGTTGGTGCGGGCTATTAGGCGGTTGCCGTCGGCGTCGTACAGGTACTCGGTGAGATCGCTGGTGCCGCCTTCGACCGGCTTGGTGACCTTAGTCAGGTGGCCTTCGGTGTCCCAGTCCAGGGTCTGGGTGTCGCCGTCGACCATGCGGGTGCGGGTGTTGCCAGCCTCGTCGTACGTGTAGGCGATCTTGGCCGTGCCGCCGGGCCCTACCTGATTCACCTCGCCCAGGGTGTGTGCCTGCGGGGCGCCGGGAGCGGGGTAGGTGTAGGCGCGCTTAATGTCCTTGGCGCTGTCGCCGGCGGTGTCGTGCAGGGTTTCGGTCTTGCGGTTGCCGGTCTTGTCGTAGGTGTAGGAGTGCCAGTACGGGGCCACGCCGCCGGTCGCGCTGCCTGAGGGGGCGGTCGAGCAGGTGTTGTCTGCCTCGGTCCATGCTTCGGTCATACGGCGCAGGTAGTCGTAGGTGAAGCACTGATTGTCGGTTCCGGAGCGGGAGACGTCTGCGACGGCCAGGATGTTGCCGACCTGGTCGTAGCGGTAGGTCTGGTTGCGGTCGACTCCGTTGACGCCTTCACGGTCTACCCGTGAGGCGGCAAGTCGCTGGGTTCCTCGTTCGTAGTCGTTGGTGACCTGGGTGATCTTCGCACCCGCAGCTGTGGAGGCGTAGGTGTGCTGCAGCGGCTTCCCGGTCAGCGAGTAGCTGGTAGTGGTTTTGAACCCGTCGCCCAGAAGGGAGACGGGGCGGAGGGTGCTGTCGTAGGTGTAGCCGTACGAGCCTCCGGGCAGCGAGCCGGCAGCCGAGTAGGAAACGCCGGCGACGAGACCGGAGGGCTTGTAGGTGGTGCCGGTCTGGTAGGTCCCTGCGAGAGCGGTGCCTTCGGAGGCGGGAATGTCGATGGCGGTGCGCTGGGGGCGGTAGAGCGCGTCGTACTGGGTGATGCGTGAGGTGTAGGCGTTGGCTCCCACGTAGCGGGTGCTCGAAGCGAGCTGGCCCCTGGCGCCGGTGACAGTGTCGTACGTCCACTCGGCGCGCAGGCTGCCGGTCGCGCTGTTCTCGCGGAGTTGCGTCTTGCGGCCGAGGCCGTCGTAGACGTGATGCAGGGTTTTCTTGTACTGGTCAGTGTCCGAGACAAGTTGGCCGTGATCGGTAGTGGTGACGAGTTGGCCGCGGTCGTCGTACGTGCTCTTGGTGGTACCCCGATCGGGATCGATGGTCTCAGTTTGGTGGCCGAGCAGATCGTAGGTGTATTTCCACTTGTTCCCTGCCGGATCGGTGATCTGGGCGAGTTTGCCTGCAGGGGTGTAGCGGTATGCGGTCGCGTCGTAGGCGGCGGTGGCGCTTCGGGAGTGGTGCTGGCGTAGTTCGGCGGTCTGTCCGCGCGCGTCGGTAAGGGTTGTTGTGGCTATTCCGCCCTCGGGGGGAATGACCGTGTGCCGGTCGCCGTCATAGAGGTATTGGGTGGTGGCAAGGACGGCGCCACCGTCGCTATTGCCGGCGATCTGCTTGGATTCGGTTTCGCGTCCCAGCCCGTCGTAGGTGTGACGGCTCTGTGTCTCCACGCTCAAGGCGTTTTCCGGGGTGAAGAGATCCCGTTGAGGAGCACCAGTTGCGTAGTACGAGGCGAAGGTTTTCGTTATCTGGCCGCGCTCGTCGTAGAAGGTGTCGGTCAGCAGCCGTCCGCCGTCGGGGCCTAGATCTTGGGTCTGGCGCGGGCGCAGCAGACCGTCGTAGATGGTGTACGAGGCGATCTGACCACCGTTGTCGTTCAGGGTCTGGGTGCGTACGGCGGTTTCTTTGCCTTCTTCGATGAAGTAGTCGAAGGCGTAGGAAGGGGTGAGGGAGGTGCCGCGGTTGGGCAGCCAGATCTTGGCGGAGCGGCCGAGCGCGTCGTAGGTGAGGGTGGTGACCCGGTTGTTGGTGTCGGTCTTGGTCGTGGGCTGGCCGCGCAGGGGGTCCAGGGCGAGCGTTGTTTTTTGAGCGGTGGTGGTGTCGGTGGGGTTGGCGGGTGGAGTGGTCGAGGTGACCGTGGTGGCAAAGCCTGTGGTGGGGCTGTAGGTAGTGCTCTTGGTGCGCCCGTCGGTGCGCGCGGTGCGTACCGGGGCGGCCGTGCCGGTTGTGGCGACGTTGGCGGTGAGGTCGGTGGTGGCCAGCTCACGGCCATAGGCGTCGAAGGTGGTGCCGGCCTCCAGGTACGTGGCGGTGGTGCCGTTGTGCTTCTTTAGCGTGGCGGTCGCGGTCTGGTCGCCCTTGGTGGGGGCGGCTCCGTAGGTGAGGCCGTCGTAGGCGCTGCGGACGTCGGAGATGACGTCTGTTGCACGGTTGGGGGCGGTGTTGTCGCAGTCGGTTGCCAGCGTTTCGACTTGCGAGGGCAGTGCGAGGATGGCTCCCGCGGTGGGATAGGTGGTGAGGGTGCACTGGTTGTCGTCGGCGGTTGAGGTGTCACCGCGGTCGTCGAGTTCGGTGACGCGGCCGGCGACTGTGTCGTATGTGGTCGACTTGGTGGTGGTGCGCCACTTGGCGCCCGCGCCGTTGTCGAGAGAGGTGTACGTGGTGGAGTTGGCGGTGCCGGTGAAGTTGGCAGTCACGGTGCCCCAGGAGCGGACCTTTTTGGCTGTCTCGTGGTGCCAGGGGCGTTCGATGGTCTTGGCGAGGATGTTGCCGCCGGGTCCGGAGTAGTCGACCGTCTTGTATACGAATCCGGCAGCCGCCTGGTTGTCGGTGATCGGGTCGCCTTCGCCCGTACCGAGTGTGACGGTCACCGACTTGGTGGTGTCACCGCTCGCGTCCTTGCGGTCGCCGTCCATGCCGCGCAGGAAGTAGGTGTCCTGCTGCGTCTTCATGGCGGTGTCCCCGCCCTGGCCGCCGGTCTTGACCCGTACCTGGCCGTAACCTCGCCATTGTGACCAGGTCTTGTGCTTTTCCTTGGTCATGCCGTCGTCATCGTCGTAGTGCCATGCGCCGCCGCCCAGGTACGAGTAGGCGGTCACGGTGTCCGGCGCACCGCCGGTGCGGTCGGTGGCAGTGACGGACTCCACGACGTACTTGTTGAACCAGTGGCGTTCAGGTGCTTCGATGTCGCTTCCGCCGAGCATCTGCGGGAAGCAGCGGGTGGTGTTTGTCTGCGGCGTGGGCAGAGCGCTGGCGGTGCAGGCTTCGGAGGAGTAGTTGACGTCGGTCTGGCCTCCGTGCTCGTCGGCGATGGTGGACAGCCGTGCCTTGATGAAGGGTGCGTAGCCGTCGCCGGTGGCGTCCATCCGGTTGGCCAGCTGGGTGTACGTAAGCGTGGTCTTCGGCAGGGTGATCGGCGTGGTTGCGGTGTGGCCGGTGCGCTGAATGGAGTCCAGTAGGAGTTGGTAGTCGACGTCGGCCTGCCCCCAACGGTGAGCCAGCGCCCAGGAGTCAATCTTCGCGTGGGTGCCGTCGGCCTGCAGAACCTGTGTGCTGATGCTGGTGAGGCGTTTACGGGTCCAGAAGGTGGGCCCCAGACGCCCTTCGTCGCAGTCAGTGGCGGCTGCGCAGTTCATGTCCCACGGTGTGTCGTACCAGTAGAACGAGCCGGTGCTGATGGAGGAGCAGTCGGTCTGGCTGTTGGGTATGCACCGCTCGGAGCTGGTGAAGTCGACCTTGGCCAAAGGCTTGGTGGCGTACATGGAGCTGGACTTCAGGCCGTACTCGATGCGGTCGAGGTAGCCGCCACGGGTGTAGGGGGTGTCGTCGGCGGCCTTGAGGTTGCGGCCGTAGTGGTTGGTTTCCTTGTTGTAGTAGTAGGCCATGGCGTTGCCGTGGGTGTCGACGGCGTAGTCGAGGTTCCAGCGCCATGCCTGCTGGCACCAGGACTCGGCGAAGGTGGCGCCGTGGCACTTCTCGCCTTCGTCGTCACCGTAGACGGGAACGGTCCAGGTGGAGTCGGTGGTCTCCTTGCCGTCTACCCAGCCGGGCAGGCGGTGGTGGCCGAAGTAGTAGCGGGCACCGTCCGGCGTGGTCACGCGCCAGTATTCGCCGTCGTTGTCGCCGTTGCCTCGAGTGGTGGAGGCTTGACGCTTAATGCGGGTGCCGTCGTCCTTCTTGAGTTTCCACTCGTCGTCGGCGCCGGTGGGGACGAGTTCACCGCCCTTGCCGTTGAAGTTGATGAACGCGTTGTCGTAGCCCCAGCACAGGTCGCCGGGCTTGCTGCCGTCGGCGTTTTTGATGCCGTCGTCCGCGCAGGGCTTGTAGCGGCGCTCAATGAAGCCGGGTGACAGGTCGAAGCCGTCGCCGACCCAGGAGGACTGGCTGTTGGTGCCGCCGGTGCGCCCGTCGACCGTTCCGGAGGAGTAGGACAGGCCGACCTTCGGGGCCAGATCACCGGGTACCTCGGGTACTGGAATGTCATACGACCAGCCGAAGTCGCCCGAGTTGAGGTCAGTGTTCCAGGTGGAGGACGCGGCAAGCGGCGTTGCTTTGTAGTCGCCGGTCTTGCCCGAGTCATCAGCGACCGCCGCCATAACGGTGGGCCCGGACGTGTTCAGAGGCACCGCCTTGGCGGTCAGAGTCTGCTTCTCGGTGTCGTTGTCCGTCACCACGGGCGTGGCTGTGCGGCAGGCTGCCTTGGCGGGGGTGGTGAGCGCGCAGGCCGGCAGTTTCACCAGGGTCAGGCGGGAGGCGTAGGCACCGCCGAATGCTTCGGCGAAGGAGGCGTAGTCCACCTGTGTGCCGATGGTGGCCTTCGTGCCCTTCTTGTGGGGCTCGAGGGTGAACAGCAGACCGTCGACACCTGCCTTGCGGGCTGTGGCACGCGGCAGGACGCGGGCTTCGACCTTGCCGCCCATGCTTTGCTTGGCATGTTTCGTGGACGGGGTGTTCAGCCGCACTGGCAGTTTCTGGGCCTTGAATTGTGCACTGGCCTTCACTGCCGGATCGGGCAGGCGCACCGCAGCAGACCCGCTCTTCGGCCAGGCTGCCTTGGGCCTGTCCTGCGGGGTCCGCGGCCCCTTCTGCACCGTGCGCGGGACGACTTTCCCGCTGTCACGCCCGGCGACGGGCTTCTCCGACTTCGGCAGCCCCGGGAGGTTGCTGTCCGCGGAGGCCGTCGGAGCGAAGGCTATGGCCTGGAGGAGAGTGGCCACCATGACCGTCGAGGCGCCCAGCGCGATTTTGCGCCGCAGCCGCCCGCCACGACGAGGTGGAGATATGCCGTTCATTCCTTGATCAATCCTTGTCGGATCAGCGCTCACCGGCACACAAGCGGGGCGCGAGGGAAACAGGTCAAGTTGGAGCCAGGGGCGGGGTACGCCGAGTACTTCGGCGTACCCCGCTTGCTGGTCAGTCGCCGGGGACCTTGGTGGGGATGTCGAAGAAGCTGCCCGCCAGCTTGTTGACCTGGTCGTCTGTCAGTGCGCCTTGGAAGACCCAGGCGTCGTCCACAAGGCCCGGGAAGTACCCACTTGGCCTGACGGCGCCGGAACGGCCGATCTGAAGCGAGGTGGCCTTGAAGGCGACTGCGTCTTCCGCCCACGCCACGGCGTCGGTACACGCAGCGTCGTCGTTCGTGCCGTCCCCGTCCGCGTCCACGCAGCTGTGGTCGGCCAGGACGCCGTTGACGTAGAGGCGGGCTTCCTTGGCGAATCCGTCGTAGACCAGTGCCAGGTGGTTCCACTCGTTCACACCGAAGAATTCGTTGTTGTCGGCGTTGACGATGGCCGCGTCCGTACTGTCCTTGTCTGCGACTGAGAGGCGCCAGCGTCCTCCGGGCGTGGACTGCGGGGCGGCGTCGGGTACGAACCGCACGCCGAACGCGCTTTCGTTCGTGCCTTCTGCACTGGCGACCGCTATCTCGCGGGTCGGGGTGCCGGCCGCCTGAGCCCAGGCAGTGAAGGTAAAGCTGGCTGACGTGTCAACCGGAACGGTACTGGTCGCGGCGTAATCATTGAATCCGTCAAGCTTGAGGGAACCGGAATCTATGTACGCCGTGTCCGACTTTGCGGCTCCGCCGAGGAGTGCAAGCGCGTTGCCTGTTCCTGCGGCGTCCGGCGTCGTGACTGGAGCGGTTGCGGCTGTCTCTTCGAACTTCCAGCGGCTCTTGACCAGCGGCCGCTGTTTGAAGAGTTGCTGAACCTCTCCCGCCGAGAGAGGCCGGTCGAAGAGACTGACGTCATCGATCTGGCCGGGGAAGAAGTTGCCGGGCTTGCCGTCGAAGGAGCCGGCACCGATCTGGAAGGCACCTGCCGCATACCAGGTCGGATTGACGCTCGCGGTGCCGGCGAGCGTGCCGTTCACATAGAGCGTCAGAGTGTTCGCGACCGTGTCGTGCACGCCGGCGAGATGTGCCCACTCTCCGCCCTGGGCGGTCTTGCCCTCGGCCTGCATGGCACGGATCGGTGTGCCGTCGGCTGCGTCTGCGGAGTACTGGTTGAACACCCACCGGTCGTAGCCGGCTGAGTAGTACAACTCGAAGCCCGGTTTGTGCGTGCCCGCCTGTGTGGCGATGACCGCCGCGTGGTCAGGTTTGGTCTTGGGCAGCTTCACCCAGGCCGCAACGGCGAAACTGCTCTGGTTGTTCAGCATAGGCCGGCCGGTGCTGGCGTAGTCGTCGTTGCCGTCGAGGGTCAGTGCCCCACCCTT
This sequence comes from Streptomyces sp. NPDC055287, assembly GCF_053646035.1. Taxonomy (NCBI): domain Bacteria; kingdom Bacillati; phylum Actinomycetota; class Actinomycetes; order Kitasatosporales; family Streptomycetaceae; genus Streptomyces; species Streptomyces sp. NPDC055287. The sequence goes on from NZ_JBSHNE010000031.1 coordinate 51,507, forward strand.
GACCCCTTCCGCACCCAGGACCGGAGCACCGTGGTACTGGGCGGCAAGGACGTCCGGGGTGCCGATGAGCAATGTCGGGTCAGCGTTCATGTCCACCGGCTTGTCCATCGGGAACACGACCCGCGCGGGCCTGCCGGATGTCAGTGACTCCTTGCCGTGAAGGCGTGTCACCTCCTCGGGGGCAAGGGGCTTGTCGAAGATCTGGAGCTCGTCGATGGAGCCGGGGAAGAAGCTCTTGAGCTGCCCGCTGTAGGATCCGGCGCCGATCTGCAGGCCGCGACGGGCGTCCCAGGGAGAGTCGTAGGTGACGGTCCCGGCCAGCTTGCCGTTGACGTAGAGCTTCATCTCGTCGTACGTCGAGCTGAAGGTACCGACCAGGTGGCTCCAGGCGTTCACGGTGGCGCCGCCGGCGGACGCCTGCATGACCCGGGTGATTCCTGCGTCGGCGGTGTCGGCCTTGTACTGGTTGAACGCCCACCGGTCGTATGTCTTGGAGTAGTACAGCTCGAACCCAGGGGCGTGGTTTCCCGGCTGGGCGGCGATTATGGCCGCTTCGTCGGGGGTCTTTGACAGTTTCGCCCAGGCCGAGACGGAGAATCCCGTGTCGGTACGTACGGTGGGTATGTCAGTCTTCGCGTAGTCGTCTGTCCCGTCGAAGGCGACCGCCGTGCCCTTGACACCCAAGGCGCCGGGGGCGGCGCCACCGACGAGCGAGGCGGTGAAGACTCCGGCGTCCGCCTTCGCTTCAGTGGCACCGGGGGCCTCGTCGAGCGCCCAGTCAGCACGCTCGGGCTGGCCAGCCTTGACCCGGAAGCGGTACCCGGTCGGCGCGGAGACATTTCCCGCGGCGTCGAGCGATGACACGTAGAGGGTGTTCACTCCGGTCCTGGGCGGCAGCATGCGCAGCGCTTTGGCGGCTCCGCTTGCTGTAGTGATGGTGTTCTTGGAACTGGGGTCGACATTGACGCCATACCAGTACTTGGTGACCTGGTTGTCGTTGGCCGTGATGTCGAACGTGCCGTACTTGCCCATCCCGTCGAACCACGGGTCATCCGGGTCTTCGGGACGGGAGGCCGGGTACTCGTCCGAGGAGATGGACGGCGACCGGGGAGCCGTGTTGTCGTAGTAGAAGTAGCAAGCGGTCGCATCACCCGTATATGACCACGGGGAGTGCTGGGCACCGTCATAGGAGCTCACGTACCAGTGAATTTGCTTGTTCTGCGGGATCGAAGACGGAAGGCTGATCGAGAAATCCGATCCGGACTTCTTGGTCTTCGTGCGTTCCGGCTTCCAGCTGCCGCCGTCCCACGACGCCTGGAACTGCACCGAAACATTGTCCCCGTCCGGGTCCGTGACGTTGTCCGCGTAGATCGTGCCCAAGCTACGGTTGCGCTTCGCGCTGCCGGGCTTCTTGCAGGTGCCGCCATACTGCATGCTCAGTTGCGACATCTTGACCTGCGGGGGCGGCCGGTTGTACTTGACCCGCAGGAAGGCTTTGTCGGAGAACCGCTTCCAGCCGTAGGCGTCGGACTCGCTGGACGCCCGCAGACCGAACGTCATCGACGGGTCCTTGTCGTTGGCCGCAGCCTGCACCGCGGACTGCACCGAGAACTCGGCGTCCTTGGCCTCACAGCCCTCGAAACCGTAGGCGAAGGACTTTGAGCCCAACTCCTTCACCCAGAAACCGGACTCACTCTGGGAGTTCCACGTAGTCGATGTCGAAATACCCTTCGTCTGCCACAGTTCGACACCGCGATCCTGGCACGACGCAGACCAGGTGTTGCGGACCACGAATTCGGCCGAAAGAATCGTCTTGCCGGCAAACTTCGACACCGGGATCTGATAGAAGACCCGCTTGGTGTCGTGCGGAGCACAGTACGACCAGCCGCAGTAGCCGACGCCCTCGGTGGATTTTCCGTTGAACTTCCACTGCGGAGAGCCGGCCCAGTACTTCGACGCCATGGTCCACGACGTCGCCCTCGGCGAATACCACTGCGGGTCGATGAACACCGGATACACGGTGTCCTCACCCTTCAGCACCTCCGTATCCGGAGTAAGGACCAGCTCGTCGCCGCCAGCCGGAATTTCAACACCAACCGGCGCGAGCTGCCCCGACTCCCCCGCCCCGGGCTCACCGCGCGGCTCGGCATCGTCTGCCAGCGCCAAAGTGTCACGGGCCGTCAGCGTCCGCGAAGCCCTATTGCTCTCGGCCGCGGCGTCGCCGTTGCTCGAGTCCCACATGAGCGGCGTCGAAGCTTCGAACACCGTGCCCTGTGCGCCCGCGTCGACGGCCCGGAGGCCGCCCTCCGCGGTCTCCTTGACCTTCATGCCGTCAGCGTCCAGCTTCAGTCGCAGCTCGGCCAGTTCTTCGCTGGCTGCCGCCTCCGCGTTCTTGACCACCAGAAGCTGCGAAAACCCGTCGGGCGAGGCGGTCAGCCTCAGATCGACACTGGGAAGGACGTCGGCATAGGTCGCCGTGTCCCCCATCAGCGACGGCTTGGGCAGCGCGGAGGGCCAGGACAACTCCATCTCCCGGCCGGCCTTCTCCATGCGGACCATCGGCCCACTGCCGCCGCCGGAGAACGCCACCTCGACCGTGGCGGCCTTCGGCGCGATCATCCCGCCGGAGACACTCGTCAGATCGGTGTCGACAGGCTTCCATCTACCGTCCACACGCGCCCACACCGGACGCAGGTACTCCCGTGCTTCGAGATCACCTTCCGGGGTCGCGAACACCTCGCTGGTCTCGCCCCGCATGGAGGCGACCTCAACCGCCTTGCCGGACCGCTTCGCCTCAGCGAACGCCTCAGACTCAGAACGTGGCCCGGCCGGGCCCTCTGACCCCTCAGCCTCTCCGGCACTCCGGACCGTTGGAGCCGTGGCCACCGCGCTGGTAGCCGGCAACAGACCAACCAACAAGGCCGAACCGAGAACAAGTCCCCCGGCTCCGCCCGCAAGGCGCGTACGCCTCCATACCCCGAACACGGTTCCCCCACAGCTTGGTCATTGATGCGGAGTGAACGTAACTACGTGTACACGAGTTTTCACAACCCGCATAACGGACGAACATCTGCCGATTTTGGTTCGGTTGCGTGATGTGCGACACGTTCCGGGAGGAACATGTTCACTTAGACGCCCACTCGTCACCCTCTCGGCCCGAGTGCGATCACTCAGGCGTCCGCACATGCCCTGTTGCGAGAACGCCCCCTGGGCGCGTCCCGGTGGGTGGTTGACGGCGGGTCAGCAATCACACGACGGCGGCCCACTCACGGGATCTGCACGGCGAGCGTGCGTCGGAGCCGACTCCAAGCCACCACGAGAAGCAGACGCCCGGAATGAATCGCGCCAGTTTCAGCACAGATCGACCGCCCGACAGCTGCAATGCCCGGCATGGAGAGACGTTTCAGCCAATGGACACTCTGCTGTGACAGCTCCGCCCCTGCGGTGCGTAAGGTACCGATGCTCAGATGCGCCCCGGTGACGGATCGCTGCCACCCGGCCCGCCCTTGGCGTCGGCCATACTCGAGAAGTGACCACGGGTACACCAGACATAACCGTGATCATCGGGGCGTACAACGCCATGCCCTACCTGACGAAGACCCTCACGTCTGTCGTCAAGCAGTCCATCGGGCACGACCGCCTCGAAATCATTGCTGTCGACGACGGCTCGACCGATGACACGGCTGTCGGAGCTGAAGCGGTTCGCCTCTCTGCATCCGCAGCTGCTGACCGTCATCCAGCAGGAGAACTCCGGTGGGCCTTCCAAGCCCCGCAACGTCGGCCTGGACCACGCCCGAGGACGCTTCGTGTTCTTCCTTGACGCGGACGACTACCTCGGCCCCGAGGCGCTGGAGCGGATGCTCGCTGTTGCCGAGAAGAACCATACCGACGTCGTGCTGGGCAAGATGGTCGGCGTCAACGGCCGGTCGGCGCCGGCTTCGATGTTCGTGCGCAATCAGCCGCGCACCGACGTCTTCTCCTCTCGCGTCTATTGGGCACTCAACCCGCTCAAACTCATCCGCCGCGAGCTCATCGAGCGGCACAGTCTGCGCTTCCCCACCGGCTACCAGGTCTGCGAGGACCAGGAGTTCACAGCCCTGGCCTACCTGCACGCCGACGGCATCTCGGTTGTCGCCGACTACGAGTGCCTGTACATCCTGCGCCGCGACGACGGCGGCAACATCACCACCGTCACCCGCGGCGCGGGGCAGCGCATCAAGGCACTGCGCCACATGGTGAACCTGGTCGAGGAGCACACCGACGAGGGGCCGAATCGCGATGCGCTGCTGCACCGGCACATCTCCATCGACATGACCAACGCGCTCTACCACTTCCTGCACGAGACAGACCAAGCCCTGCTGCAGGAACAGTTCGCTGAAGTCCGCGAGGTTGTGGAGCGTGTGTGTACCGAAACGCTTCTGCAGCGGATGGGGGCGGTCAACCGGCTGCGCTGTGAGCTGATCCGCCGCGGCTTGCTGGAGGAGCTCGTCGAACTGGAACAAGTGGTCCGCTCCCCCTCGCGCCCCGACCTCGTCATCGAGGACGGACGGGCCTTCTTCGCGCTGCCGTTCTTCCGCGACGGAGACCGGGGCATCCCGGACCATTTCTACGATGCCACCCGAGAACTGGAGACTCGCCACCAACTTAATGACGTCCACCTGGACGGAAACTTGCTCAACCTGTCAGGCCACGCTTACGTACGCCGCCTGACCACCGAGCGCACCAGCGCCACGCTGCTGCTGCGCGAGCGGGACAATAAGGCGGAACACCGCTTTCCCATGGCCACCGTCGCCACCCCCGGACTCGGAGCCGACGACAACGACGGGGTCACCTACGACCGCGCCGGGTTCTACCTCACCGTCGACCTCACCAGAGCGAACGCATGCACCCCGCTGCCCAACGGCCTGTGGGACATCTTCGTCGTCATCGACCACGACGGTCTCACCAAGGAGATCCGGTTCGGCCACAAGCGGCTTCCCGAAGTGCCCAGTAAGCCCAGGACGTACCTCCTCAAGGACCCCGCGGGCAGTCTCAGTCCCGTGACGCTGTACTACACCAACCCGTACGACAACCTCACCCTCGACCTCGGGGAAAAAAACACCGCCTCGACGGCAAAATACGAGTCGAGCGAATAGATGCCGACTCTGATCCTGTGAGCCTGGTCCTCCGCGGTATCCACTCCCTGACCCGCTCCCCGGCCCGCCATCTCAGCGCCCGCCTCATCGACGCACACGGCAACACCGCCACGGTCGCAGCGTGCACATCCCACGACAACCGCTTCCAAGCCACCCTCCCCCTTAGCCGCCTCCCTGCCGGCGCCTACTCAGTGACACTACGCTTGGGCGAAGACGGCCCCCAAGGGCGGAACATCCCCATGACCACCCCGCCTGCGGACAGCGTCCTGCGCTGGACCCGGTTCGGTCTCCCCTGGTACGCCAAGATCACCCAGAGCGCCGGAGGGCTTCACGTGCACGTGAAGCGCGTCAGCATCACCAAAGGCCTCACCCGCCGCATGCAAACCCGCACCTGACCACACGGACGCTGCTGAGCCAATGCCGATGCTGGTCTCGGGGCGCTCGGTGCGACCACCTCGCCTCCACCGCCGAACGTACGACGCGATCTACTCCGTGTGGGGCGCAGTGTGGTTCACCGACCCGGATGTCCTCCCGCCGCTGGCCACCAAGAGCCTGACCCCTCACGGCTTTTCGCCTTCAGCCTGGCCGAGCCGGTCCCCGGCGGGTACGGGGGCGCAGCCGATGCGCGGCAAATGGCTCGAAGGGCGAGAACGCGAGCTGACCGTGCTTTGTCTATGCCCTGTTCTCGTATAGCTACCGCCAGGTGGCGTGTAACGCTGAGTAACTACTTGGGGCTGCGGTCGCGCTGCTGGAGGGCAGCGAAGTCGGCATGCGCCGTTTCGACGGCCTCCGGGTCCCGGACGCGCCGCCGTCGCCGTGATCTCCGGCGGCAACCTCGACCGGCTATGCGGCGAGTGTCGCCAGCGTCTGCTCGGGTGCGGTGAGGATGGAGAAGTGGCCTTGGCCGGGATGGATGTGAAGGCGTGCGCCCGGTATCGCCGCGGCGAAGTGGCGGGCGTGCGGGAGCGGGACGGTGGTGTCGGCGTCCCCCTGGTGGATCGACGTGGGCACCGTGATCGACTCGAGGTCGAAACCCCAGGGTCGGGTCAGCAAGCGCAGATCCTGCCCGACTCCCCAGCTGCCGCGCTGGAACGCTCGCAGGTAGTTGGTCAGGAAGGCCGCGCGCGCGTCCGACTGAGCGAGGGCACGCCGGTCGCTGGCGGGCATCTCGCTGGTTGCCAGGCGAAGGAACAGCCCTGGTGCCCGGCGCGCCAGCGTGGCCAGGCGGCCCAGAAACCAGCCACCGAAGGCCGGAGCGTGCCGGGCGACCTGCAAGGAGGCGCGTTGCCCGGCTGCCATCCCGCGGGTGGGCCAGGTAGGCGGGCCAAGGGGCGCGATGAGCTGCAGGCTGCGGACGCGGTCAGGCAGCTCGGACGCGCATGCGGCCGCGAACGCTCCGCCGCCCGAGACGCCGAGCAGCGCCACCGAGCCGACGCCCAACGCGTCCAGGACCACGGTGGCTTCCGCAGCCCAGTCCACGACCCGCGGCAGGCGACGGGCATCGGTGCCGCCGATGCCGGGGCGATCCGGGGCGATGAGGCGCAGTCCGAGCGCGTGAGCCGCGCCTGCGAAGCCGTGCGCGGCCAGCCGGGAGTCGGCCAACCCGTGGCAGAACAGCACCGCAGGTGCGTCCGGCTCCCCCACCACTTCGACCGCGATCACCCCGCCGTCGGCTCGACGTAGCTCCACTCTCATATCGTACGTCTCCCGTGACCTTGATCTGAGAGCTGCCTGAGCAGCTTTCCAGAGGTTCTGCCGGTAGCCGGCTGGGAGCCAGGGGCCAGTCCGGGGGCGGCGGTGGTCAGGAGCCGGAGCCTCGGGCGTTCTTCCTCCTGATCAGGGCGGATGGGCACAGGCGCCACCTGACGGTAGCTATACGAGAACAGGGCCTCGTAGTTTTATCCGAGATTTCCAGATGACCAGCACCATCGACTGCGTCCGGTGAGACGGCGACTCGGTTCGTTGAGACACATCAGCCAGAACGACGCCGGTCACTAGGTCGTGGTGCACCGGGACGTACAGGCCCCAGTCAGCGTCACCAGCCGGGAGGCGGCCACCGGCCCACGGGCCCGAGTCGACAGCTCGCGGCCACCGAGCGGGCCGCCCACGAGTCGAACGATCACAGCGGTACCTCCATCCCGGCGGGAACCTCCCCGCCTTCACCCCTTGAGACAGGTGGTAGGGGTCTACCGCGGCTTCGTCTGCTTCCAGTTCGCTCCCCGGTGCCGGCTTCCAGGGTCCGGCCGACGGGGCGGCGGTCGTGAGGTCTTCGAACTGGCGGCCATGCTCCAGCAACCCGGCCAGCACTTGCAGGTGCTGCTGTTCGTCCTTGTCCTCCATCCCGGCGACCGCAAGGCACTACCGGCTCAGGGAACCGGGCGCAGGCCGTCGAGGGTGACGGCGACCAGGCGGGCCACCGCGGTCTGGGAAGTTAGAGCGGCCGCGGCGGTCAGGGCGTGGAGGCAGTACTGGGCGAGCTCGGCGGGTGGGACGTCGCCACGCAGGTCACCGGCTTCGGCTGCTTCGGCGAGGAGGTGCTGGAGCATGCCGTGCAGGTGTCGCTCGGCGTGGGTGACGTGCTCGCCCTGGTGCAGGAGGGCGGCGAGTTCGCCGCCGTGGCGCTGCCGGGCGATGCCCGCGTACGCCTCCAGCACCGCCGTCAGGCGCTCCACGGCCGTGCCGGTCTGGTCGCGGATGCCCGCGAGCTGCTGGAGGTGGGCGGTGACCTGGCGCTCATGCCAGGCCAGCAGGACGGCTTCGACGTCGGAGAAGTACTTGTAGAGCGTCGCACGGCCGATGCCGGTCTGCTCGGCGATCTGGGACATGGTCACCGACCGCAGGCCGCCCTGGGCCACCAGCTTCGCGGTGGTGTCCAGAATCGCCTCGCGCACGGCGGCGCGGTGCGCGTCGATCGTCTCGTTCCACAGCTTCGGCACCCACCCAGGATACGGACGTCCACAGGGCATACACTCGGTTTCTGGTAGAGACAGAGTGTCTCGAAAAAATGGGAGGCGTCATGGCAGGCTCACCGGACCGTCGCGATGACGATGGCGAGGGGGCGCCGCGCTGGGTGAAGGTCTCTGCGGCGATCGCTGTCGTCCTGGTCGTGGTGTTCGTGATCGTGCATCTGGCTGGCGGTGGCATGGCGGGGCACGCGCCGTGACGCCGTTCCCGCCGCGGCTGCGCAAGCTGGCGCTTACGCTGCACGTCACTTCCTCGGTCGGCTGGCTGGGCGCGGTAGCAGCGTTCCTCGCCCTCGCCGTCGCTGGCCTGACCAGCAGCTCATCCCAGATGGTACGGGGCGCCTACCTGGCGATGGACGTTCTGGGCTGGTACGTGATCGTCCCGTTCAGCATCGCGTCTCTACTGACCGGCCTGGTGCAGTCGCTGGGCACAGTGTGGGGGTTGCTGCGGCACTACTGGGTGATTGCGAAACTGCTGATCACCGTGGTCGCGACGCTTCTGCTGCTGGTCCACATGCAGCCGGTCGGCCACCTCGCGGATGCGGCCGCCCGGGCTGCCCTCGCGGGCGGCGAGCTTCAGGGCATGCGTGTGCAGCTGATCGCGGACGCGGCCGCCGCCCTGCTGGTGCTCCTGGCGGCGGCCGCCCTGTCGGTGTTCAAGCCGCGCGGGGTCACCCGCTACGGGCGCCGCCGCCAGCGCGAGCAGATCCCGCAGCCGCGCTGACCCCCCACAGCCGCGGTGGCCTGGGCCAGGCAAGGGGTGGGCACCGACAGGGCCGCATCAGGTTGGCAGCAGATCATCCAGTCGCCGACTGGTCAGAAACTCAGGCCGCGTTCTCTCAGCCACGGCTGTCGTCTGACTTCTTGTGACGGCGGACGCGGGTCGGCTCAGTGCTGGTGTCCGTCGTCGTCGTGCCCGGGCTCCTTGCTGGGGTGGATGGCGTCCGGAGAGGTGGGCGGGGAGGTCGAATTGGTGGTGTCGCTGCCGTGGCCGCCCTCCTGGCCTTCGCCGCTTCCCTTCTCGGGCACGACATCGCTGTGGCTGTGGCCGCCTCCGGACTGGGCCATGGTGGGGGCGATGTGGCGAAGCCCGAGGAAGGTGAGAGCCGTCACGACGACGATTGCCAGCCCCATGAGGCTGAAGATGCGACGCCACGGCCTCTTGGCCTCCTTCAGGAAGAAGGCGACGAAGGACAGGACGATGCCGAGCGGTATCAGCACGGCACAGCGTTCCGGGAGGTCTGCGAAGTGCTGCATGCCGCCGCTGAGCATGCCCAGGCCGAAGGAGAGCATCGTCGAGGTGCCGAGCACGCGCAGGATGCGTGACAGAGGTTGCCTCTCCTTCGCGAGGACGAGGTCGTTGAGGACGGTCGCGAGCAGGAAGACCAGGACGCCGGACCCGGCAATCAGCGAGTAGCGGGCGGGGGCCATGGGGTGGTGGACGACGGCTCCGCTGATGAGGCCGGCCCCCACGTAGTAGCCGACGTAGCCGAGATAGCGCCACGGCAGCAAGGCGCTTCCCGTCTGCTGTCGGAACGGAGCTGGCTGCGGGTCGGCTGCGCCGGGGTGGGGGGCGGGGTCGTCGTGGCGAGACTGGGCGAGGAAGACAAAGCGGACCCTTCAAGGGAAGTTCAGTGGGGCCTGGGGCTCTCAACGAGACAGGCGGGCAGGGCGGGGCCGAAGTTCTGACCCGCCGGGCACGGCGCAACATGAGCCGGCCATCGCTGCGCGTTCGCACGTCGTCACAGGTGGGCCGAGGCGCATCGCACGGCATGGCCGAGCCGCCGCTGGTGCGTGGCGGAGCTGGCTCACGGGGGTGCCCGACAGGTCGTCGACCGATTGGCGGGCGTGAAGGCTTAGATCCGTAGGACCGCTGAGTCCGGCACGGGAGCAGACGCCCGGAGGGCCGGGACAAATCGTGCGGCGGCGGACGCATACGCGTACGGAGGCCGGCGAATGGTCAGGGCCTCGCATGGGGCGGGCAGCGCAGCGCCTTGTTGGGGCTGGCCGGAGACACACTGGTGAGCCGCGTGATCGGGCTCCGCCGGAGCATCCTGGTGGGGGTCGGTGTGCCCCTGGCCGGAGTGCGGGTCGGGCGCCTCGTGGCTGTGCCCGGCGGAACCCGGGTCCGCAACGTTCAGGGCGGCCGCGGTGGTCGGCGCCTCGAGGTGGGCGTGGCCTGTGGCGCTCTCCGCGCTGACACCGTGGCTGTACATCAGGGTGAGGAGGAGCGCGGCCAGCATCCACATTCGCCACGGGCCCGCTGCACGAGAGCGGGACCGCGGCGCGCTACGGATCGCCCGGGCCACAACCATGCCGGGGAGCATAGCGGCACGTCGGCCGTGGCCCGCCCGTGATGCGTGTTTTCAATCGGACGAGTGGGTCCGTGGCTCCCGACATGCCGCCCGGGATTGCGGCTCCGGGCGGGACGGATGACGGCGAGCGTCAGCTGAGGGCCGAGAACAGTTCGTTGCATGCCTGCTCGCAGCTTCGGCAGGCTTCGGCGCAGATGCGGCAGTGCTCGTGCATGTCGGCATGCTTGGCGCACTCGTCGCCGCACGCCTTGCAGGCCATGGCGCACGCACGAAGGATGGCCGCCGTGATGTTGGCGTCGTAGCCGGTGTGCCGTGAGAGGACCGCGGCGGTGGCGGTGCAGATGTCGGCGCAGTCCATGTCGGTGCGGATGCACTTGGCCAGGTCCGCCACCATGCCCTCGGACAGGCAGGCGTCCGCGCACGCCGTGCATGCCTGCGCACAGGCGATGCACTCCTCGATACAACGCGTGAGCTTGGCCTGGTCGATGTCGCCGAGGTCGGCCGGGTAGGTGGCGAGCATGTCCTTGACGGTGCTGGACATCGGGGTGCCTCCGTTCCCCGCGAGGCCGGCGGATCCGGGGCGGCCGCCATCGAAGCCCCCGGTACCTCCAGCTAACGCCCCCGGATGCGAGCGCGCCCGGCCGCACCGTGAGGGTGCGGCCGGGCGCGGTGCCGTACGGCCGGGGTCAGTGGTAGGCGTGGACGACGGCGTGGCCCTTGCCGCGGCCGATCATCCACTTGTTGACCGGGGTCGTGATCACGAAGGCGACGGCGAAGCCGCCCAGCAGCGCGGTCCAGAACAGCGCGTCCGACAGGTGCGCGTCCATCGCCCCGGGCGTCAGGGCGATGATGCCGTTGTCGACGAGCTCCATCACCGCGATCGAGACGGTGTCCGCGGCCAGCGCGACCTTGATCGCGTTCTTCCAGTCCAGGCCGGCCTTGCGGACCGCGAACAGGGTGAAGGAGTAGCCGAAGAGGAACGCCAGGGTGATGGCCAGGACCATCGTCTGGACGTTGCCCCACAGCAGGGCGGTACCGATGACCATGCCGAGGATCTCGCCGATCGCACATCCGGTCAGGCAGTGCAGCGTCGCCTTCGCGGCGGCCCCCCACGTCACCGGGCGCATCTGGTGCCCGGCGTGACCCGCGTGCGCCTGGTGCGCGGTGTGGTCGTGGGTGGTGCTGGTGTGGTGTGCGCTGTGGTCCATGACCGTCATCCCCAATCCCGTCCAGTGTGACCCCGCCCCCGCGGGCTCACACCACAACCATATACCCCCCAGGGGTATATGCAAGAGGGTTCTCGGATTGCACTGGGCCTCTCACTCGCCGCACCTTCCCGGTCGCGCCCTCGGAGCGAGCTCCCGGGGGCGTGAGAGACCTACGGGCGGTACGAACGCGCAGGTGTCGCCCGAGGGGCAGGCACCGGGAGTTGTGCAGCAGTGCCTGTGAGGTGACGAAGCGGTCCATGCTCAACCAGAGGGGCCGTCCGCTCCGGGCACGAAGCGACACAGGGCCTGCGCTCCTTGCCTCTGTGCCGCTGTGTACCGCCATGGGGAAGGCCCGCCGATGGGTATCGGCGGGCCCTCTCGCTTTCCTTCCGGTCAGTTACCGGCGCGCTGAGGCTGTGCAGCCCCCTCGGTGGTTGCGGTTTCGACCGGCGGGCTCTGCGGCTAGCCGCCCATGAGGGCGAGGGTGGCCAGGGCGCCCGCGGCGGCGATGCCGGCGGCGGCGAGGAATGCTGCGCTGAACCCGTCGGTGAGGGCGGTCAGGTCACCGAGTGCGCCCGCGACTGGGAGGTGGCGAGGGCAGTCAGGGCGGCGAGGCCGAGGGCGGAGCCGACCTGGTAGGTGGTGTTGACGATGCCCGAGGCGAGGCCGGCCTGCTCCTGAGGGGCGGCGGACATGGCTGCCATCAGGGTCGGGATGTAGGCGAGTGCCATGCCCAGGGCTGCCACCAGCGAGGCGGGCAGGACGTCGATGAGGAAGCTGCCGGTGGGGCGGGCGGCCGAAAGCCACACCAGGCCCGCGGCCAGGACCAGCAGGCCGCCGGTGATGAGCGGCTTGGGGCCGAAGCGGCCGAGCAGGCGGGCGCTGGCGGTGGTCATGAAGAGCATCAGCAGGCCGGTCATCGGCAGCAGGGCTGCGCCCGAGGCGAAGGCGCCATAGCCGAGAACCTGCTGGAGGTAGAGGTTGAGGAAGTACCACATCGGGATCCAGGCCGCCCCCAGCAGTGCCATCGCGAGGTTGGAGACGCCGAGGCCGGGGGTGCGCCAGATGCCGAGCGGCATCAGCGGCGACTTCGCGGACCGCTGGATGAGGACGAACACGACCAGCAGTGCGGCGCCTGCGATCAGCTGAAGGACCGTCTGCGCTGTTGCCCAGCCGGTCTCGGGGGCGCGGACCACGGTGAAGACGGTGAGCGCGAGCCCTGCGGTCACGGCCGCCGCGCCCAGGACGTCCACACCGCCGCCGCGGCGGGCGGCGACGGCCGGCAGCAGACCGGTGGCGAGCAGGGTGGCGATACCGATCGGGATGTAGATGATGAACACCCACGGCCAGCTGGCCCACTCGGTGAACACCCCGCCGAGGAATACGCCCGCGGTGCCGCCGGCCGGGGCGGCCGCGCCGTACAGGGCCAGGGCCTTACCGAGCTCCTTGGGGCTGTGGCCGAAGAGCATCATCAGCAGGGTCATCGAGGCGGGTGCGATCAGCGCGCCGCCCACCCCCTGCACGGCCCGCCCTGCGACCTCCACCCATGCACTCTGTGCGGCCGCGGCGACGACGGAGCCGGCGATCAGGACGCTCCAGCCGGCTACGAACACCTTCCGGGCGCCCAGCAGGTCGGAGAGGCGCCCGCCCAGCAGGAGCAGTCCGCCGAAGGCGATGACGTAGGCGTTGAACACCCACTGCAGATCCCCCTGGGAGAACCCCAGGTCGCACTGCATCTCCGGCAGCGCCACGCCAATGATCGACGTATCCATGATCACCATGAACTGTGCGGCGGCGAGCACCCCGAGGGCCCACCAGCGACGCGGATTGACGGCTTCCATGACCGCTCCCCAAAAGCAGAATCCTTCATACCCCTGTGGGGTATGACTTCGATTGCCCGAACGCTATACCCCCGAGGGGTATTCCTCAATGGGCAGTCGTTCCGGCCTCGCCTCGCCACCCGCAAAGGGGGCCGCTTACGATGCGGACATGGACGACCAGGTGAAGCGAGCGATGAAGCCCTCCGGGCTGCGCTCCTACCTGCTCCTGGTCCTCGCGGTGCTCATTGGCTTGGTGGCCATGCACGGCCTGGGGCCCGCCCCCGCGCCGGCCGCCGCACACGCGGCGACCAGTTCCCACCACGCGCCGGCCGCGGGCCACGAGCGGGCGACCGCCTCGGACGCCGCGTGCCAGGACGGGTGCGTCCACGCCGACAATCCGGCCGGCAGCGGCGGCGGCGGACACGCCGAGCACGCCGATTCGACCTGTGCCGCCACCGGCACAGCCGGCGCCCCGGTTCTGCCCGCGCCCGCGGTCCTGCCCGCCCACGCCGAAGTCCAGGCGGTCCTCGCGCACGGGGTCATCCCCGGCGCCAACGCCTGCGGACGGGCGCCGCCGTCACTGAGCGAACTGCAACTCCTGCGCATATAGGGCGGCCCGGCATGCCCGGCCCCAGAGAGCCGGCCAGCCTCTCGGACCCGCCCTACCTCCGCACGCCCGCAGACGCGCGCGTGCCCCACAGCAGGAGTTGCAGCATGACCACCCAGCGTTCCCTGATCCGCCGCGCCACCGCCGTGGCCGCGGCCGCCACCGCCGCCCTCGTCCTCGCCGCCTGCGGCGGCAACGGCAATGACAGCGGCTCGGCCCACAACGGGCACAACACCGCCTCCCCGTCCGCCTCCGCCCCCGCGCAGCAGGGCGAGCACAACGCGGCCGACGTGACCTTCGCCAAGGGGATGATCCCCCACCACCGTCAGGCCATCGAGATGGCCGACCTCGCCGCGACGCGCGCCGAGTCGGCTGAGGTGAAGAAGCTGGCCGACGAGATCAAGAAGGCCCAGGACCCGGAGATCAAGACTCTCTCCGGCTGGCTGACCTCCTGGGGTGAGCAGGTCCCGGCCGAGGGCGCCGGCCACGAGGGGCACGACATGTCCGGGATGATGACGGCCGAGGAGATGAAGCAGCTGGAATCGGCCTCGGGCAAGGCGTTCGACACCGCCTTCCTGACGATGATGGTCAAGCACCATGAGGGCGCTGTCGCCATGGCCAAGACCGAGCAGTCCGAGGGCACGTACCAGCCCGCCAAGGACATGGCCGGTCAGATCATCACGTCTCAGAGCGCGGAGATCGCCCGGATGAACACCCTCCTCGGGAAGAGCTGAGCCGCATCAGCACACCCCGGGTGCGGGGCGCCGGCCACCGCGGCCCGCCCCCCGGCCGGCCGGGCGTTGTTGCCCGGCGGGCGGTGTGGTCCCCCACACAGTGGCGTATTAACAAAAGACGCAGCCGACGGCAACCGCCGGGGTGA
>NZ_JBSHNE010000031.1:66444-73651 GCF_053646035.1 Streptomyces sp. NPDC055287
GGGCACACCGGCGCTCGCCTCAGCCGCGTCGGGGTGGGCGGCGTCCGGGTGGCCGGACGCGGCTGCGGGCGCGGGGGGGGGGGGGCGGGGTTAGGGCCACCCCCCCGGAGGGGGGGGGCCCGCCGCCCGGGGGGCCCCCCCCCGGGGCCGGCCGGCCTTTCTTCCCCTTCGAGCGTTCTGGACCCACACATGACCATCCGCTTCCGCATAGCCGCGTTCGCGGCCGCCGTGGCGACCGGCGGCTTGCTGCTGACCGGCTGCTCGACCACCGACACCGCGCCCGCGCAGGGCAAGGCCAGCGCGACGAGCGATGCCGACCCGGGAACCGGGCACCTGCACGGTCTCGGCGTTGACCCGGCCGACGGCACCCTCTACGCCGCCGGGCACCTCGGCGTCTTCCGCCTCACCCCCGCCGGCGCCGTACGGATCGCCGACCGCTACCAGGACACGATGGGCTTCACCGTCACCGGCCCGCGCACCTTCCTCGCCAGCGGCCACCCCTCAATCACCGACCCCGCCGCGACCTCACCGCACCTGGGCCTGATCCGCAGCACAGACGCCGCAAAGACCTGGACCACCGTCTCCGCCGCAGGCGAAGCCGACTTCCACTCCCTCCAGCAAGCCGGCCCAACCCTCTACGGCCTCGACAGCCAGACCTCACGGATCTGGGCCAGCAAGGACACCGGCGCCACGTGGGAGCGGCGCGCGAAGATCCCGGCCGGGGACCTCGCCGCCCACGCCGGGACGCCTCAGGAGGTGTGGGCGACCAGCCGCGACGGGCTGCTGCACAGCACCGACGGCGGCGCCACCTTCCAGCCGGTTCCCGGCGCACCGGCCCTCGCCGCCGTGGAGCGGCCGGCGCCCGGCCGGCTGATCGCCCTCGCCGCCGACGGCAGGGTGCTGTCCGGCAGCGACGGGACCTCCTGGACCGAACGGGGCCGCCTCCCTGGCGGCGTACAGGGCGCCGTACTGACCGCGGCCAGCCCCGACCACCTCCTGGCCGCCGACAGCAACGACGCCGTCCACGAGTCCAAGGACGGCGGCCGCACCTGGACCACCGTGCACCAGGGAGGCCACACGAACACCGGACACTGACCGCCCGCGCTGACCGCAGCCCCGGCCGATGCGCGGTGGTTCAGGAGCGGACCATGCGGGCGATCGCCTGGGACGCTTCGGCGATCTTGTCCTGGGCCTGGTCGCCGCCCTGCGCGATGGCGTCGGCCACGCAGGACTGGAGGTGGTCGTCCATCATCGTCAGGGCGAAGGACTGCAGCGCCTTGGTGGTGGCGCTGACCTGGGTGAGGACGTCGATGCAGTAGGTGTCCTCCTCGACCAGGCGCTGCAGGCCCCGCACCTGGCCCTCGATGCGGCGCAGTCGCTTGAGGACGTCGTCCTTGTTGGCGGTGTACCCGTGCACGGCGATCCCTTCCCTTCACTGAATTACCCCATGGGGGTATAGATGTAACGACGGGGTGCGGTGATGTGTTCCGCCGGCACCTGGCCGGATGTGCCGGCGCCCCCGCCCGGGTGGCCGGGCGGGGGCGTCTGCGGGCCGGGGCTCAGCTGCCGGCGCGGAAGGAGCGCAGGCGCAAGGAGTTGCCGACGACGAAGACCGAGGAGAAGGCCATGGCCGCTCCGGCGATCATCGGGTTGAGCAGGCCGGCGGCGGCCAGGGGGAGGGCGGCGACGTTGTAGCCGAAGGCCCAGAAGAGGTTGGACTTGATGGTGCCCAGCGTCTTGCGGGACAGGCGGATCGCGTCGGCCGCCGCTCGCAGGTCGCCGCGGACCAGGGTCAGGTCGCCGGCCTCGATGGCCGCGTCGGTGCCGGTGCCCATCGCCAGGCCGAGGTCGGCCTGGGCCAGGGCGGCCGCGTCGTTGACCCCGTCGCCGACCATGGCCACGCTGCGCCCCTCGGACTGGAGGCGCTTGACGACGTCGACCTTGTCCTCGGGCATCACCTCGGCGATGACCTGCTCGATGCCGACCTCGGCGGCCACCGATTCGGCAACAGCCCGGTTGTCGCCGGTCAGCAGGATCGGCCTCAGCCCGAGAGCCTTGAGCCGGGTGATCGCTTCGGCGCTGGTGTCCTTGACGGCGTCGGCGACCTCGAGGACCGCGCGGGCCTCACCGTCCCAGGCCACCGCGATCACAGTCCGCCCCGCCGCCTCGGCCTGGTCCTTGACCTCCTTCAAATCGGTGGAAAGTTCGATGGCCCACTCGGCGAGCAGCTTCTCGCGGCCGACGAGGACGGCGTGGCCCTCGACGACCCCCTGGACACCGAGTCCCGCAAGGTTGGAGAAGTCCTCCGGGGCCGGCAGGGAACCGACCTTGGCGGCGGCACCGGTGGCGACGGCCTGGGCGATGGGGTGCTCGGAAGCGTGCTCCAGCGCGCCCGCCAGGCGCAGCACCTCGCTCTCGCTCGTGCCGTCGGCGGTGTGGACGGCCAGCAGGGTCATCTTGCCGGTGGTGACGGTGCCGGTCTTGTCCAGGACGATGGTGTCGACCTTGCGGGTGGACTCCAGGACCTCCGGGCCCTTGATGAGGATGCCGAGCTGGGCGCCGCGGCCGGTGCCGACCATCAGGGCGGTCGGCGTGGCCAGGCCCAGTGCGCAGGGGCAGGCGATGATCAGCACGGCGACCGCTGCCGTGAACGCGGCGGTCCAGCCCGCCCCGTTGCCCAGCCAGAACCCGAGCGTGCCGAGCGCGAGCGCGATGACGACGGGGACGAACACGGCGGAGATCTTGTCCGCGAGGCGCTGGGCGGCTGCCTTGCCGTTCTGCGCGTCCTCGACCAGCCGCGCCATCCGGGCCAGCTGGGTGTCGGCACCGACCCGGGTGGCCTCGACGACGAGGCGGCCGCCGGCGTTCAGGGTCCCGCCGGTGACGGTGTCACCGACCGAGACTTCGACGGGTACGGATTCGCCGGTGAGCATGGAGGCGTCCACCGCGGAGGAGCCCTCCATGACGGTGCCGTCGGTGGCGATCTTCTCGCCCGGCCGCACCACAAAGCGGTCCCCCACCCGCAGCTCGCCGGTCGGGATGCGCTCCTCACGGCCGCCGCGCAGGACGGTGACATCCTTCGCGCCGAGCTCCAGCAGCGCCTTCAGCGCCGCGCCGGCCTTCCGCTTGGACCGTGCCTCGAAGTAGCGGCCCGCCAGGATGAACGCCGTCACCCCGGCCGCGGCCTCCAGGTAGATGTTCCCCGACCCGTCGCTGCGGGCGATGGTGAACTCGAACGGGTGCGTCATCCCAGCCATGCCCGCGGTGCCGAAGAACAGCGCCCACAGCGACCACAGGAACGCGGCCGAGGTGCCCAGGGAGATCAGGGTGTCCATGGTCGCGGCGCCGTGCCGGGCATTGGTGAACGCGGCCTTGTGGAACGGCCAGGCCCCGTAGGTGACCACCGGCGCGGCCAGGGTCAGGGAGAGCCACTGCCAGTAGTCGAACTGCAGGGCCGGGACCATCGCCATCGCGATGACCGGCACCGACAGCAGCACCGCGGCGACCAGGCGCTGGCGCAGCGGCCGCAGCCCGTCGTCCTCGCCCGACCCAGTTTCGCTTGCACCCGGCTCGGCGTCCGGCCGGGGAGGTTCGGGTTCGCGGGCGGTGTAGCCGGTGGCCTCGACCGTGCCGATGAGATCCGCGACCGAGACCGAGCCGTCGAAGGTGACCTTGGCCTTCTCGGTTGCGTAGTTGACCGTGGCGCTCACCCCGTCCATGCGGTTGAGCTTCTTCTCGATCCGGGCCGCGCACGAGGCGCAGGTCATGCCGCCGATGGCGAGCTCGACCTCGGCCTCGGCGGCGCCGGTGGCGACGTTGGTGGTGGCGGTGCTCATCTGTGCTCCTGGTGGCGGCGGACGGCCGGGGCTCGTAGGCCCCGGCGGCCCGGAACGGAGAAAGAAGGGGGGAGGGGCGGGTCAGGCCGCGCGGCCGGTGACCTCGTAGCCGGCGTCATCCACGGCGGCGGCGATCACCCGGTCGTCGAGATCGGCTGCGCTGACCACGGTGACCTGACCGGAGGCGAGGTCCACCTCTACGCGGCTGACGCCGTCCACGGCGCTGACCGCCTTGGTGATCGCGTCCTTGCAGTGGCCGCAGGTCATACCGGACACCGCGTACACGGTGCGGACGCCGTCCACGGCCACAGACGGCTGCGCAGTGGTGGAGCAGGTGTTGTTCGGGGAGCAGCAGGACGAGGACATGTGGTTCTCCAACCATCAACGGACCTTGATACCCCCTGGGGGTATCTGCGACTGATTCAGGTATACCCCCAGGGGGTATGAGAAGCAAACCCCCTCAGCCCGTTGCATTGATACCCCCCAGGGGTATGCTCTGGTCGGTCGGGAACCTTCAGCGCGCCGCTCCGGCCCACGCACCACACGGGAGACCACCATGAACACCACAGCCAAGATCGGCCTCTACGGCGCAGCCCTCGCCCTGACCTTCACCACCGCCTACGGCATAGGCGCAGTAGCCGACCCGCTCACCGGCAAGACCCCCAGCGCCCCGCACGCCGCACACCAGGAGAGCAACGCGATGAACCACGGCGACCAGCACACCGGAGCGACACCGCCCCTCCCGGGAGGACTGCAGATCTCCCAGGACGGTTACACCCTGGACCTGCTGACCCCGCGCCTGGCCGCCGGCCAGGAAGCCCCACTGCGCTTCGCCATCAAGGACGAGGCCGGCAAAGCCGTCACCAAATACGCCAGGGCCCACGACAAGGACCTGCACCTCATCGTCGCCTCACGCGACCTGAACACCTTCCGCCATCTCCACCCCGCCCTCGGGCCGGACGGGACCTGGAGCACCCCCGTCGACCTGCCCGCGGCCGGCGACTACCGCGTCTTCGCCGACTTCACCCCCGCGGGACAGGGCGCCAAGCCCCTCACCCTGGGCGCAGACCTCGCCGTCGCCGGCCCCTACCAGCCGCGAGAGCTGCCGCCCCAGAAGGCCACCGCCGAAGTCGACGGCTACACCGTCACTCTCGACGGCAAGCTCACGGCCGGCAAGATGACCGGCCTGAGGCTCAACGTGGCGAAAGACGGCAAGCCCGTCACCGACCTCGAGCCCTACCTCGGCACCTACGGCCACCTCGTCGCCCTGCGCTCCGGCGACCTCGCCTACCTCCACGTCCACCCCGAAGGCAACCCCGGCGACGGCACCACCCAGCCCGGCCCCGCCATCTCCTTCATGGCCACCGCCCCCACCAACGGCGCCTACCGCCTCTTCCTCGACTTCAAGCACCAAGGCACCGTCCGCACCGCCCCCTTCACCCTCCCCACCACCAACCGCACCACCCCCGACGCCACCACCCAGCACGAAGAGCACACCAGCACCGAACACCACTGATCCCAGCTGAGTGCCTGACTGGAAACCTCGAAAGCAATGGCCAGAGCCATTGTGTGACAGCTCTGGCCTCCCGCAGCCCACCGAGCTCCCACGTCGCCTGACAGTCGACGCCGGTGCCCACGGACGTCCCAGTGCGGGGATTACCTGGCCGCGAACCTCACCGTGCGGGACACGACCGGCACGAAAACTCTCAGACATCGCACGCCCCACCCTGCTCCGAGGCGAGCAGCCGGATGGCTTCCGGGACGGCGGATCGGCCAGTGGGCTGATCGGCGTGTGTCGGGGCGCGCCTGCTGGGCTAGAAAATCGAACACGAGTAGCATTCTGGGGTGGCTACGGACGACTTTCCCGAAGACCTTCGCGCAGCTCAGCTTCGCCTGCACCAGACCTGGGCGGAGTACGAAGCCCTCGGCCACACTCTCCCCTGGTCGGTAGAGCCCTCCGAGGGATGGACGGCCCCGAAGGTTCTCTACAGCGACGCAGAACCCCGCAGCCTGCCGCCCAGCCCCGGGTACACCGACGTCCAAAAGACGGAGGTCGCCCGCCTGCGCCGTGAACTCCTCGAGCTGTCGGCCGCGGTGGCGACGCATCCGCACTGGGAGACGGTCGAGGCCGACCAGCGAGTGGATCAGCGGATGGCGCTGAAGCATGTGCACGAGCAGGAAGCTGACGCCGGCCGGGCGGAAGCGGCGTAGCCATGCCTGGTCTGCCTCAGATATCTCGCCTGGATCGCCGCCCCATCCCAGAGCCAAGTAGCCCGGGTGCCCACAAGACGCGCCTTCTGCAGCCCGAGACTCACGACGCTTAAGAGACAGCGCACTCCGGGCAGACAGTGACCCTGGTGCCTGGTAGTCGTTGTTCCGCCGACGCGTGCATGCATATCCGTCCCCCACGGACCCGCGTTGTGAGGGCCCTGCCACCCCTCAGGGCCCTCACCCCCATACCGGCCGGGCAGCGCGCGTGCTTCTCGCGCCCCCTCGTCACGTGGCGCGCTCCGTGCGGCGCTCGGCAAGAGCGGTGCGCGCCTGACGTTCGTCGAGGAGGAGGCCGAACTCCTGTCGGGCGACGCGCTGGACGTCCTCGACGGTCGCAGCCCGGCCGCCCGGGCTGCGGGTGTGGGCGAGTTCGGCCGCGCCCAGGGCGAGCAGCTCTTCGCGGTCATGCTGCGGGTACCCGTCGGTTGTGTAGGCGGCAAGGACCCGCTGCCACAGACCACTCACCGGTCTTCCTCTCCTGACCCCGGCTCCACGGGGGCTGTGCCTGCCTGTTCAGCGGCACCAGCGTTCTCGTCCTCGCTGCCGGCGGGCCTGATCCCGTACGGCCCCCGCTCACCAGGGCACCTGGCCCCCACTCCTGCCGGCCCCTTGCGGCGGGACTCCTGCCAGATCACGTCGCCCTGCCCTCCAGTCCACGGTGGAACACAAACAGCCCCGCTTGGAGTGTTGTACAGCCCACTGTCCGGCTGCAGGAGGAGGCGCGCGATGTCTCGATCGCCCGGTCGGGCGAGACCCCACACCGCTGCATGCCGGCCCACGCGGAAGAGACGGCCCGTATACCTGGACGCCTGCACAGCCGATACATCACCAGGCACATCGAGGTGAACCGGACGCCACCACACGACACCCCACCGGGTCCGTGACCGTAGGTTCACCACCGCCGTTGAGCCCGGCGACGCGTGCACGGTCTGTGGGATTCCATTGCGCGCGGTCCGGGGGTCCCGAAACCGCGCCTCGGCTCGGGGCCCCCAACCCAGCCTCATGCTAGTGGCTTGTCACGCTGCTTTGGCCGGGTATTGCGTCCACTGTCGGATTGGTGAGTCGGGGGCGAAGTTGGTCTTCGGCTCGGCGCGGGTGTT
>NZ_JBSHNE010000032.1:0-68107 GCF_053646035.1 Streptomyces sp. NPDC055287
TTCGGTATTTCGTGTTTCCGACTCTATCAGACTCTTTCGTGTCCGACTTCCTCGGCGCTTTCCAGTTCTTCGCTTTCGCGTTTCCCTTTCCGGCGATTCCGACTTTATCAGAAGTTCTGAGTCGGAATTCCCGCCCCGTTCGGTTCGGCCACGCGCACCAGTGCGCGGGACTTCCCGTTCAGGAGGAGCCGTAAACGTACTGGAGCGGGGCGCCCCGATGCAAATCGAGGTGCCCCGCTCTCAGTTGGGCCCGTCAGACCTCGACGACGACCGGAAGGATCATCGGACGACGGCGGTACGTGTCCGAGACCCACTTACCCACCGTGCGGCGGATGAGCTGCTGGATCTGGTGCGTCTCCAGGACGCCGTCCTGGGCCGACTTGGCGATGGCCTCTTCCATCCGCGGGACGACGGCAGCGAAGGCCGAGTCGTCGATGCCGGAGCCGCGGGCGTGGATGTTCGGACCGCCCACGATCTTGCCGGTGGCGGTGTCGACCACCACGAAGACGGAGATGAAGCCCTCTTCGCCGAGGATGCGGCGGTCCTTGAGGTGGGTCTCGGTGACATCACCGACCGAGAGGCCGTCGACGTACACGTAGCCGGCCTGGACCTTGCCGACGATCTTCGCGCGGCCGTCGATCAGATCGACCACCACGCCGTCCTCGGCGATGACGATGTGGTCCTTGGGGACACCCGTCAGGGCTCCCAGCTCGGCGTTGGCGCGCAGGTGACGCCATTCGCCGTGGACCGGCATCAGGTTCTTCGGCTTGCAGATGTTGTAGAAGTACAGCAGCTCGCCGGCCGAGGCGTGGCCCG
This sequence comes from Streptomyces sp. NPDC055287, assembly GCF_053646035.1. Classification (NCBI taxonomy): domain Bacteria; kingdom Bacillati; phylum Actinomycetota; class Actinomycetes; order Kitasatosporales; family Streptomycetaceae; genus Streptomyces; species Streptomyces sp. NPDC055287. Next base: position 817 of record NZ_JBSHNE010000032.1, read on the forward strand.
AGACGTGAACCTTGGCGTTGCCCTTGTGGATGACGTTGGCACCCCAGCGGGTCAGGCCGTTGATCACCCGGTAGACCGCGTTCTCGTTACCCGGGATGAGGGACGAGGCCAGGATGACGGTGTCGCCCTGGACGATGCGGATCTGGTGGTCGCGGTTGGCCATGCGCGAGAGCGCGGCCATCGGCTCGCCCTGGGAGCCGGTGCAGACGAGGACGACCTCGTGGTCGGGGAGGTCGTCGAGGGTCTTCACGTCGACGACCAGGCCGGCCGGGACCTTCAGGTAGCCGAGGTCGCGGGCGATGCCCATGTTTCTGACCATCGAGCGGCCGACGAAGGCGACGCGCCTGCCGTACTCGTGGGCCGCGTCGAGGATCTGCTGGATGCGGTGCACGTGGCTGGCGAAGCTGGCCACGATGATGCGCTTCTGGGCGTTCGCGAAGACCGTGCGCAGGACGTTGGAGATGTCGCGCTCGGGCGGGACGAAGCCCGGGACCTCGGCGTTCGTCGAGTCGGAGAGGAGAAGGTCGATGCCTTCCTCGCCGAGCTTGGCGAACTTCGGGAGGTCGGTGAGGCGGCGGTCCAGCGGCAGCTGGTCCATCTTGAAGTCGCCGGTATGGACGACCATGCCCGCCGGGGTGCGGATGGCGACGGCCAGCGCGTCCGGGATGGAGTGGTTGACCGCCACGAACTCGCAGTCGAAGGGACCGACGCGCTCGCGGTGCCCCTCCGTGACCTCGAGGGTGTACGGGCGGATGCGGTGCTCCTGGAGCTTCGCCTCGATGAGCGCGAGGGTCAGCTTGGAGCCGATCAGCGGGATGTCCTGCTTCAGGCGGAGCAGGAAAGGGACGCCGCCGATGTGGTCCTCGTGGCCGTGCGTGAGCACGATGCCTTCGATGTCGTCGAGACGGTCCTTGATGGACGTGAAGTCCGGCAGGATCAGGTCGATGCCGGGCTGCTCCTCCTCGGGGAAGAGCACGCCGCAGTCGACGATGAGCAGGCGGCCGCCGTACTCGAAGACCGTCATGTTGCGGCCGATCTCGCCGAGACCGCCGAGCGGGGTGACGCGCAGGCCGCCCTTCGGGAGCTTCGGCGGGGTACCGAGTTCAGGATGCGGATGGCTCAAAAGACTCTCCTCACCACACACGCCACGTACCGCTGAGGCACGTGGCGCGCATGACATTCGTGCACTTGCTGTTGTCTGTGGGATTCCTGCGTATTCAGTTGTGAAGTCTGTGGCTAGATCTGCACTCCGCCGGCTGCGAGGTCCCGCTTGAGCTGAGCCTCTTCGTCCGGGGTCAGCTCGATCATCGGGAGGCGCAGCGGGCCGCCGGGCAGGCCCTGGAGGGTGAGGGCGGCCTTGGTGGTGATGACGCCCTGGGTGCGGAACATGCCGGTGTAGACCGGGAGCAGCCGCTGGTGGATCTCCGTCGCCTTGCGAACGTCGCCGGCGAGGTGGGCTTCCAGGAGGGCGCGCAGCTCAGGGGTGACCACGTGGCCGACGACCGAGACGAAGCCGACAGCTCCGACGGAGAGGAGGGGCAGGTTCAGCATGTCGTCGCCCGAGTACCAGGCGAGGCCGCTCTGGGCGATGGCCCAGCTGGCGCGGCCGAGGTCGCCCTTGGCATCCTTGTTGGCCACGATGCGCGGGTGCTCGGCGAGCCGGACAAGCGTCTCGGTGTTGATCGGCACACCGCTGCGGCCCGGGATGTCGTAGAGCATGACGGGGAGCTCGGTGGCGTCGGCGATGGCCGTGAAGTGCCGGAGCAGGCCCTCTTGCGGGGGCTTGTTGTAGTACGGCGTGACGGCGAGGAGGCCGTGTGCGCCGGTCTGCTCGGCGGCGCGGGCCAGCTCGAGGCTGTGGCGCGTGTCGTTCGTGCCGACTCCCGCGACGACGTGGGCCCGGTCTCCGACGGCCTCCAGTACAGCCCGTACCAGGTCGTTTTTCTCCGCGTCGCTGGTGGTCGGGGACTCGCCGGTGGTGCCGTTGACGATCAGCCCGTCGTTGCCGGCGTCCACCAGGTGGGCGGCAAGGCGCTGGGCGCCGTCGAGGTCGAGTGCGCCGTCCGCCGTGAAGGGCGTGACCATGGCGGTGAGGACCCGCCCGAAGGGGGTCTGCGAAGTGGAGATCGGAGCCATGGGTAACACGCTACTCGCTGCTCAACGCGTCGTGTCCCCTCGGGGGAGGTCAGACGTACAGGAAGAGTAGAACCCGACACTGCCTGCTCGGGGGTTCAAGCAGTGCCGGGTCCGTTTGATCAGCCTAGATGAAATTCTCGAACTGCGGCAATACGGACACTTCGGACGGTCGATCCGTACATCTGTCCTCAGCCTTGCTTTCAGGCCTTACGGGGCGACTCGTCCGTTGCCGTTGAAGGCCGCGTAGGTGAGGGGCATGAGCTTGGCCCAGTGGGCCTCCATCTGCTCTCCCACCATCTCGATCTCGCGCTGCGGGAAGGACGGCACCTTCGCAAGCTCGTGCTGCGTGCGCAGGCCGAGGAAGTGCATCAGCGAGCGGGCATTGCATGTGGCGTACATCGAGGAGTAGAGGCCGACCGGGAGCACCGCGCGGGCGACCTCGCGGGCGACTCCGGCGGCGAGCATCTCCTGGTACGCGGCGTACGCCTGGAGGTAGGAGTCCTGCATGGCGCGGGTCGTGAGCTCCTGCTGCTCCCGGGTGCCCTCGACGAACTCGTACTTGCCGGGACGGCCCTGCTGGACGAGCTTGCGGGACTCTCCGGGGACGTAGAAGACCGGCTCCAGCTCCCTGTAGCGGCCCGATTCCTCGTTGTACGACCATCCGACGCGGTGCCGCATGAACTCGCGGAAGACGAAGATCGGGGCGCTGATGAAGAACGTCATGGAGTTGTGCTCGAAAGGGCTGCCGTGGCGGTCCCGCATCAGGTAGTTGATGAGGCCCTTGGAGCGCTCGGGGTCCTTGCTGAGCTCCTCCAGGGACTGCTCGCCGGCGGTCGAGACCCGGGCGGCCCACAGCACGTCGGAGTCGCCGGCGGTGTGCTTCACCAGCTCGACGGTCACTTCACTGCGGAAGCTGGGCTTGGCGGTCTCGGTGGGGGTGCCATCAGGGGTAACAGTCACCGGCGGGGTCCTTCCATGTACATCGCTCGGGCGCCCCACACTCTACGGGCCGGGGCTGACAGTGACGGCCGGTCGGACCCCGGTCGGCGGTCGGGGGACATTGTTCGGCCGATTCAGGGAAATCGGGCACCAAGGGACAGCTTTGTACGTCTGTCCCTGTAGAAGCCCTAGTACCAGAGCAAAAAACCAAAGGAGTGCCGCCCCATGTTGCGCCGGCGAGAGTCCGTCCCCTTCGCATTCGTTGCCGAGGCCGACCGATTCCGCAGTAACGTCACCCCGCCGCCCCCCGAACGTCCGAGTGTGTCCCAGGTCATGGGGCGCACGCTCATCGGTCTCACCGTTGTCGCCGGACTGGTGGGATCGCTGCTCTTCGGGCTTCCCGCCCTCGATCCCTCTCAGGCTCCTGGCGCGAACCAGAAGTCCGAGGCCGCTGACGGGCGCTGACTCGTCCGGGCCCCCTGAGGTGGCCCGGCGAAGACCTCCTCGGTAGCCTCACCGGGCACAGCCCAATCGAGCGTGCTGGTGAGTGAGGATCAGTCGTGCCCCTGCCCTTCCTGACGGCCGACCGTGCTTTCGAAGCGTCCGGTGAGACCTCCGACGACGTCGCGCTGCCCTTCGACGACCACGATCAATGGCGTCGGCCCTACCGCCCCGGGCCCTGGCGTGTGGGAGCGGCAGCCCTGCTGCTGCTCCTCGCGTCCTTCGTTCTGCTGGCTGCGATGATCATCGCCTTCGCGGGGACGATCCCGGGTGCGGGCGCCTGTCTGGGTCTCGCCCTGGCCGTGATCGCCTGCGCCCTGCGGCTGCTGCGGGTCGGCGCCTGGGTCAGCCGGCACGGCCTGCGGCGCGTGGGGTTCTTGTCGACGACCACGGTGCCGTGGAGCCGGGCGACGACCGTACGTACGGTGCAGCAGCCGGTGCGGTGGCTCGGGCTGCCGCGCACGGTGCAGGGCCAGGCGCTCGTACTGATCCAGCAGAGCGGTGAGCGGCTTCAGCTGCTCACCGACCACAACGCGGACTTCCTGTCGCGGGTGGAGGCATTCGACCGGGCGGCCGACACGGTGGAGGCCTGGGGAGACGAGTACCGGCCGGTCTGAGACCTGGCAGCGCGTGCGAAAGGGGGGCGTCCGACCGGACGCCCCCTTTCGCACGCTCTTACCTGCCCTCGTGGAGGGCGATCGCGTGCTGCATCGCCTTGCGGGCGCGCGGGGTGTCCCGCGCGTCGTAATAGGCGATCGCCAGCCGGAACCAGGATCGCCAGTCGTCCGGGGCGTCCTCGGTCTCCGCGCGGCGGCGGGCGAAGACCGCGTCGGCGGAGTCGCGGTCGATGCGGCCGCCGGGCGTACGTACCAGCTCGTCGACGGGCAGGCCGCCCTCGGCCTCCAGCTCGGCGGACAGCGCGTCCGCCTTGCGGGCGAACTGTGTGGTGTGCCAGAGGAACCAGATGCCGATGGCCGGGAGGATCAGCACCGCGACGCCGAAGGTGACGGTGAGAACGGTGCCTTCCCGGATGAGGAAGTACCCGCGGCTGCCGGCCAGGACGAAGTAGACGACCAGGACGGCGGCGAGGACGAAGTACGTGATCTTTGCGCGCATGGGTGTTGCTGCCGTCAGTTCAGGTCGAGGAAGTTTTCCAGGCCGAAGGTGAGGCCGGGAGTGGTCACCACGCGGCGCGCGCCGAGCAGGATGCCCGGCATGAAGCTGCTGTGGTGCAGGGAGTCGTGACGGATCGTCAGGGTCTCGCCCTCACCGCCGAGGAGTACTTCCTGGTGGGCGAGGAGGCCGCGCAGGCGGATGGCGTGCACGGGCACGCCGTCCACGTCCGCGCCGCGCGCACCGTCCAGCGCCGTCGTGGTGGCGTCGGGCTGGGGGGCGCTGCCGGCCTGGGCGCGGGCCGCCGCGATGAGCTGGGCGGTACGGGTCGCGGTGCCGGAGGGGGCGTCGGCCTTGTTCGGGTGGTGCAGCTCGACGACCTCGACGGACTCGAAGTACGGAGCGGCCTGCTGGGCGAACTTCATGGTGAGGACCGCGCCGATGGAGAAGTTGGGGGCGATGAGCACGCCCGTCTCCGGGGAGGTGTCGAGCCAGGAGCCGAGCTGCGCGAGGCGTTCGTCGGTCCAGCCGGTGGTGCCGACGACGGCGTGGATGCCGCGGCGTACGCAGAAGTCGAGGTTGCCCATCACCGAGGCGGGGGTGGTCAGCTCGACGACGACCTGGGCGTCGGCTTCGACGAGGGCTTCGAGCTTGTCGCCCCGGCTCAGCGCCGCCACCAGCTCCATGTCGTCGGCGGCCTCGACGGCCCGTACGGCCTCGGAGCCGATACGGCCCTTGGCACCGAGAACGGCCACGCGCAGCTTGCTCATTGCTTGCTTCTTTCTGTCTGACGTCTCTAGGCGACTGATTCGTGCAGGCGGTCGGCCTGCTTGTCCTTCAGCGGGCCGATGACGGACAGCGAGGGCCGGTGGCCCAGGACGTCGGCGGCGACCTCCCGTACCTCGTCGGGCGTCACTGCCGCCATCCGGGCGAGCATGTCGTCGACGGAGATGTGCTCGCCCCAGGCCAGCTCGCTCTTGCCGATGCGGTTCATGAGCGCGCCGGTGTCCTCCAGGCCGAGGACGGTGGAGCCGGAGAGCTGGCCGACGGCGCGGTCGATCTCCTCGTCGGGGAGACCGTCCGCGGCGACCTTTTCGAGCTCGTCGCGGCAGATCTTCAGGACGTCGTGGACCTGGGCGGGCCGGCAGCCGGCGTACACGCCGAAGAGTCCGCAGTCGGCGAAGCTCGAGGTGTACGAGTACACGCTGTAGGCCAGGCCGCGCTTCTCCCGTACCTCCTGGAAGAGGCGCGAGCTCATACCGCCGCCGAGAGCCGTGTTCAGTACGCCGAGCGCCCACCGGCGGTCGTCGGTGCGGGACAGGCCCGGCATGCCGAGGACGACGTGCGCCTGCTCGGTCTTGCGGTTCAGGTGCTCGACGCGGCCCGCGGTGCGGATCACGCGGGAGCCGTCGCGCGGGTCGAGCGGGACCGCGTCCGTGCGGGACAGCGCGCCGGCGCGCTCGAAGGCCTTGCGGACCTGGCGTACGACGGTGGCGTGGTCCACGTTGCCCGCGGCCGCGACGACGAGGTGCGTCGGGTCGTAGTGCTTCCTGTAGAAGCGGCGGATGCGGTCGGCGGACAGCGCCTCGACGGTGTCGACGGTGCCGAGGACCGGGCGGCCCAGCGGGGTGTCGCCGAACATCGTTTTGGCGAACAGGTCGTGGACCACGTCGCCCGGGTCGTCCTCGGTCATCGCGATCTCTTCGAGGATGACGCCGCGCTCGGCGTCGACGTCCTCGGCCCTGATCAGGGACCCCGTCAGCATGTCGCAGACGATGTCGATCGCGAGGGGGAGGTTGGTGTCCAGTACCCGTGCGTAGTAGCACGTGTACTCCTTCGCCGTGAAGGCGTTCATCTCGCCGCCGACCGCGTCGATCGCGGAGGAGATGTCGAGGGCACTGCGCTTCTCGGTGCCCTTGAAGAGGAGGTGCTCCAGGTAGTGCGTGGCGCCGTTCAGGGTGGGCGTCTCGTCGCGCGAGCCGACGTGCGCCCAGATGCCGAAGGTGGCGGATCGTACGGAGGGCAGGGTCTCGGTGACGATGCGCAGGCCACCGGGGAGGGTGGTCCTGCGGACGGTGCCGATGCCGTTCTGGCCCTTGAGCAGCGTTTGGGTACGGGCGACGGCCCGCCCCTCCGAAGAGGTGCGGGCCGTCGTCACGGAACTACGGGATGTCACTGGTCGGCGTCGGCCTTCTGGTCGGCGTCGGTGCCCTCTTCGCCCTCGATCACGGGGACGAGGGAGAGCTTGCCGCGGGAGTCGATCTCGGCGATCTCGACCTGGACCTTCTGGCCCACACCGAGGACGTCCTCGACGTTCTCCACGCGCTTGCCACCGGCGAGCTTGCGGATCTGCGAGATGTGCAGCAGACCGTCCTTGCCGGGCATCAGGGAGACGAAGGCACCGAAGGTGGTGGTCTTGACGACCGTACCCAGGTAGCGCTCACCGACCTCCGGCATGGTCGGGTTCGCGATCGCGTTGATCGTCGCGCGGGCCGCCTCGGCCTGCGAGCCGACCTGGGCACCGATGTAGATGGTGCCGTCGTCCTCGATCGTGATGTCCGCGCCGGTGTCCTCCTGGATCTGGTTGATCATCTTGCCCTTGGGGCCGATGACCTCACCGATCTTGTCCACGGGGATCTTGACGGTGATGATCCGCGGGGCGTTGGGGGACATCTCGTCCGGCGTGTCGATCGCTTCCATCATCACGTCGAGGATGTGGAGGCGGGCGTCGCGGGCCTGCTTGAGGGCCGCTGCCAGGACGGACGCCGGGATGCCGTCCAGCTTGGTGTCGAGCTGGAGGGCGGTGACGAATTCCTTCGTACCGGCGACCTTGAAGTCCATGTCACCGAACGCGTCCTCGGCACCGAGGATGTCGGTGAGGGCGACGTAGTGCGTCTTGCCGTCGATCTCCTGCGAGATCAGGCCCATGGCGATACCGGCGACGGGGGCCTTGAGGGGCACACCGGCGTTCAGCAGCGACATGGTGGAGGCGCAGACCGAGCCCATGGACGTCGAGCCGTTGGAGCCGAGAGCCTCGGACACCTGGCGGATCGCGTACGGGAACTCCTCGCGCGTCGGCAGCACCGGCACGATGGCGCGCTCGGCGAGCGCGCCGTGGCCGATCTCGCGGCGCTTGGGCGAGCCCACGCGGCCGGTCTCACCGACGGAGTACGGCGGGAAGTTGTAGTTGTGCATGTAGCGCTTGCGGGTCACCGGGGAGAGGGTGTCCAGCTGCTGCTCCATGCGGAGCATGTTGAGGGTGGTGACGCCCAGGATCTGGGTCTCGCCACGCTCGAACAGCGCCGAGCCGTGCACGCGCGGGATGGCCTCGACCTCGGCGGCGAGCGTACGGATGTCCGTGACGCCACGGCCGTCGATGCGGACCTTGTCCTTGATGACGCGCTCGCGGACCAGGTTCTTGGTCAGCGCGCGGTACGCACCGGAGATCTCCTTCTCGCGACCCTCGAACTGCGGGAGCAGCTTCTCGGCGGCGATCTCCTTGATGCGGTCGAGCTCGTTCTCGCGGTCCTGCTTGCCGGCGATGGTGAGCGCCTGCGTGAGCTCGGACTTGACGGCGGCGGTCAGCGCCTCCAGCACGTCGTCCTGGTACTCGAGGAAGACCGGGAACTCGCCGGTGGGCTTGGCGGCCTTGGCGGCGAGGTCCGACTGGGCCTTGCAGAGGACCTTGATGAACGGCTTCGCGGCCTCGAGACCGGCGGCGACGATCTCCTCGGTCGGGGCGTCGGCGCCGTCCTTGACGAGCTGGATGGTCTTCTCGGTGGCCTCGGCCTCGACCATCATGATCGCGACGTCGCCGTCCTCCAGGACGCGACCGGCGACGACCATGTCGAAGACGGCGTCCTCGAGCTCGGTGTGCGTCGGGAAGGCGACCCACTGGCCCTTGATCAGGGCCACGCGGGTGGCGCCGATCGGGCCGGAGAAGGGCAGGCCGGCCAGGATCGTGGAGCAGGAGGCGGCGTTGATCGCGACCACGTCGTACAGGTGGTCGGGGTTGAGCGCCATGATCGTCTCGACGATCTGGATCTCGTTGCGCAGGCCCTTCTTGAAGGAGGGGCGCAGCGGGCGGTCGATCAGGCGGCAGGTGAGGATCGCGTCCTCGGAGGGCCGGCCCTCACGACGGAAGAAGGAGCCGGGGATCTTTCCGGCTGCGTACATCCGCTCCTCGACGTCCACCGTCAGGGGGAAGAAGTCGAGCTGGTCCTTCGGCTTCTTGGAAGCGGTGGTGGCCGACATCACCATGGTGTCGTCGTCCAGGTACGCCACGGCGGAGCCGGCGGCCTGCTTGGCGAGGCGGCCCGTCTCGAAGCGGATGGTGCGGGTGCCGAAGGAACCGTTGTCAATGACGGCCTCGGCGTAGTGGGTCTCGTTCTCCACTAGCGTTATCTCCGATACTTTTCGTCTTTCGTCCCATACGCCCGTGTGGCGGAGGGACGGTGGCGGAGAAGCGCTTCCGGCTGCGGGCCGGTCTTCGATCGAAGACCCCGGCGTCGATGTGCTCCGGGGGCCACTACCGAGGACCGGCGGCGGGGAAGCCGCTTCTCGCTCGTTCTGTGTTTCGTTGTACTACCAGACTACTGAGCGTCCGGTACGTCCCGCACGTACAGCAAAGGGAGCGGTCCCCTAGAAGTGGGGTACCGCTCCCTTCACGACGTCCGTCTTACTTGGCGCCGCCGGCCGCGCCACGGCGGATGCCGAGGCGGTCGACCAGGGCACGGAAGCGCTGGATGTCCTTCTTGGCCAGGTACTGAAGCAGGCGGCGACGCTGGCCGACCAGGATCAGCAGACCACGGCGGGAGTGGTGGTCGTGCTTGTGCGTCTTGAGGTGCTCGGTGAGGTCCGAGATCCGGCGCGAAAGCATGGCGACCTGGACCTCGGGGGAGCCGGTGTCGCCTTCCTTCTGGGCGAACTCGGTCATGATCTGCTTCTTCGTAGCGGCGTCGAGCGGCACGCGTACTCCTCTTGGTCTTCGTATTGCCACCGAGTGCCCCAGGTCGAATTCTCTGGGGAGCTTCCGTTACTCGGGAGGCGGGGATCCGCTGGGCGCAGCCTCCGGATGTTCCGGGGGCGCATACACAAGCGGCCGTCATGCAGCTTACCAGGAGATGCGAGTGCCCCTGACTGCGGCCGGCCGCGGGCCGCGGGGGGTCAGACGCCGCCGCGGACCTTTGCGTACACGTCGAGGACCGCCAGGCAGATCGGGATCAGGGAGAGCAGGACCAGCGAGTCCGCCAGGTCCAGCATTCGGCCCCAGAAAGGTGACAGGCCCTTCTGCGGAACGATCAGGGCGATCGCGATCAGGAGCATCGCGCCGGCCGCGACCGAGGCGCCGAGCCACAGGGTCCGTACGTCGACGGCGGCGGAGTTGCCCTGGGCCAGGTCGATGAGGATCTGGGTCGGGGGCGAGATCGCGAGGCCGAGGATCAGCAGGCCGGTGGTGAGGACGCCGGCCACCAGGAGGCAGGTGACCTGCGCGGTGTAGCGGAACAGACGCGCCCGCAGCATCGCGGCCAGCGCGGTGACCAGGGCCATCAGCTGGGCCCAGCCGCTGTCGCTGAAGCCGAGGACCGCGCCGCCCGCGCCGAGGATGACGACGGCGCAGCCGCCGACGAGGCCGAGGAGCAGCTCGTGGCCGCGGCTGGTCTGGGCGACGATGCGCTGTACGTCGACGGCCTCGAGGTTGCCCTCCTGGCCCTCGCGGCGGGCCCTGGCCAGGTCCTCCGGGTTGCGGAAGCCGATCGGCAGTTTGGCGAAGCGGGCCGACCAGCCGGGCAGGAAGCCGACGACCGCCAGGGCGACGACCGAGGTGGCGGCGGCGATCTCGCGGGGCTCTGCCTCGGTGAGTACTCCGCCGAACGCGGCGAGGGTGCCGATCGCGGCGGCCAGCGCGGCGGCGACGAACGGGGCGTCTCCCTGCGGCAGCAGCATGATCAGTACGACGGAGAAGATGAGTACGGCGACGCAGCCGACGAGGAACTGAAGCCTGCCGGGGCCTTCGCCCGCGTCCTGCGGGATGACACCGGAGCCGGCGATGAGCGCGTGCGGCAGGGCGGCGATGCCCAGGGCGACGGCGGAGGCTCTGTCGTCGTACACCCGGCCGCGTACACCCGCGAGAGCCGTCAGGGTCAGCGCCACCACGCCGGCGACGATGCCCTGGAGGCCGTGCATGTCGTGGCGCAGCGGGTCGGCGAACCAGAACACGAAGCCGAGCATCGCCAGCAGCAGTACGCCGGAGACGAGGCCCGCGACCCGCATGAGGTTGTCGTTCCAGCCGCGGAGGTCCTGCTTGACGGCGGTGGCGACCGCGTCTACCACGTCGTCATGAACGGCCGGCGGCAGCGAATCGGCGAACGTGCGCAGCAGCAGCACCTCGCCGTCCCTGACCCGGTGTTCGAGCAACGACCGGCTCGCGTCGAGCACATGGCCGTCGCGGCGTACGAGGTGGTAGCCGGCGAGGCTGCCGTCGGACTGGACCATGCCGGAGAGCCTGATGATCTCCGGATAGATGTCCTGGATCGGCAGGTCCTCCGGCAGCGCCACATCGATACGACTGTCCGGAGCTGCGACGGTGACTCGGCAGAAACCCGTCGATGTGCCCGTGCTCACCTGGTAGTTCCCCCTGCTAGACAAGCTTCTTCTACGCCGCTCGTACGACGCGGAGCGCCACCTTATCCTCCACTCCGGGGGGCACAGGTGGCGCCTCCCTCATTCCTCCTCGCACTCCCCCGCATCTCCACGCTCCTGCCTCACTTCGCTCCCGGGCGTAACAGTAGGATCAGCGGCTACGCGTGCCTGCTCTTCAGGCCGGGGGTCCGGGGGTTGCACCCGGGAAGACACAGCAATCGCGAAGGATGAGTGCATCGGTGAGCGTCGTCATCATCAAACGGCAGCCGCGGATCCAGCCGCCTGCTGTCCCGGACGGCGAGGTCAAACTGGAGACACCGCCCGAGATTCCGCGGGAGGGCGACGACGGTGTGCTGATGAGCCTGCTGCCGATGTTCGGCATGCTGGGTTCCGTCGGCTTCTTCTTCATGCCGAACCTGCCCTCCTACATGCGGGTGGTCGGCGGTCTGATGCTGGCCTCGACACTCGCCATGGGCATCGCCCAGTTCGCCAAGTCCCGGCAGGGCGGCGGCGCGGGGATGGCACAGGACCGGCGGGACTACTTCCGCTATCTCGAGCAGGTCCGCAAGGACGTGCACAAGACGGCCGAGCTGCAGCGCCGTACGCAGCTCTTCCAGCATCCGGACCCGGACCAGCTGTGGGCGCTGGCCGCCGACGGCAAGCGGCTGTGGGAACGACGCCCGACCGACGCCGACTTCGCGTCTGTACGCATAGGGCTCGGCAGCCAGCAGCTGGCGACTCCGCTCGCCGCACCGGAGACCGCGCCCAAGGAGGAGCTGGAGCCGCTGACGGCGGCGGCCATGAAGGCGTTCCTCGACGCGCACGGAAGTCTGGCCGACCTGCCCGTGTCGGTTTCGCTGCGCGCCTTCTATCACGTGGCGCTGGCCGGGGACAGTGACACCGTCTACGGCAATGCCCGCGCGGCCATCGCCCAGCTCGCGACGCTGCACTCCCCCGAGGACCTCATGGTCGCCGTGGTCGCGCACCCCTCCGCCGCGGCGGACTGGGACTGGATCAAGTGGCTGCCGCACAGCCAGCACCCGAAGGCCAAGGACGGGGCGGGCTCGGCCCGGCTCCTCTTCGACGACCTCGGTGAGCTGGAGGAGGCGCTGGAGGACCAGCTGGCCGACCGGCCGCGCTGGAACCGTGAGGCGAACCCCGTCTACGACCAGCCGCACCTGATCGTGGTGCTCGACGGCGGCACCGTACCGCCGGACTCCGGACTCGCCGGCACGGAAGGACTTCAGGGCGTCACGTTCCTGGAGGTCTCTCCCGGGGAGTTGGAGGACGAGCTGCGGGGCAACCTGACGGCGTATCTGAAACCGAACAGGCTTCAGCTGTACGTCGGCCACGAGGCGGCGTACAGCGGCAAGCCCGACGTGCTGAGTCCGGAGCAGGCCGAGTCGCTGGCGAGGCAGCTCGCCGCCTTCCGGGTCGGCACCGCGGAGGAGGGCGAACCCCTCCTGTCCAACCTCGACTTCACGGACCTCATGGGCATCGGCGACGCGGGATCCGTCGATGTCTCGCGCACCTGGCGCCCGCGTACGCTCCACGAGCGGCTGCGCGTACCGATCGGTGTCGGTGAGACCGGCGAGCCGGTCATGCTCGACCTCAAGGAGGCCTCGCAGGAGGGCATGGGCCCGCACGGCCTGTGCGTCGGAGCGACCGGCTCCGGCAAGTCCGAGGTGCTGCGTACGCTGGTGCTCGGTCTCGCGGTGACGCACTCCTCGGAGACACTGAACTTCATCCTCGCGGACTTCAAGGGCGGTGCGACCTTCGCCGGCATGGTGGACATGCCGCACACGGCGGCCGTCATCACCAACCTGGCGGACGACCTGACGCTCGTCGACCGTATGCGTGACTCGATCATGGGTGAGATGCAGCGCCGCCAGGAGCTGCTGCGTACGGCCGGCAACTACGCCAACATCCACGACTACGAGAAGGCTCGGGCGGCCGGTGCCGCACTCGAGCCGCTGGCTTCGCTGGTGATCGTGCTGGACGAGTTCTCCGAACTCCTCACCGCCAAGCCGGACTTCATCGACATGTTCATCCAGATCGGCCGCATCGGCCGTTCGCTGGGTGTGCACCTGCTGCTCGCCTCGCAGCGTCTGGAGGAGGGCAAGCTGCGCGGTCTGGACACGTACCTGTCGTACCGGATCGGTCTGCGTACGTTCTCCGCCGCCGAGTCGCGTACGGCGATCGGTGTGCCGGACGCCTACCACCTGCCGTCCATCCCCGGCTCCGGTTATCTGCGGTACGACACCGACACCATGGTCCGCTTCAAGGCGGCGTACGTGTCGGGTGCGTACCACGGCGAGGGACCGTCGCGTGTGCACCGCTCGACCCAGCTGCGGCCCGCGCTCTTCTCGGCGCAGCACGTCGCGCTGCCGCCACAGCCGGTGATCGAGGAGCCGGAGGCCGACAACCGGGTGGACGACGCGCTTGCCGACACCGTCCTGGACGTCATCGTCGCCAAGATGGAGAACCAGGGACCGCCGGCCCACCAGGTGTGGCTGCCGCCGCTGGAGGAGGCGCCTTCGCTGGAGCAGCTGCTGCCGGCGCTGGCCGTCACGGCGGAGCGCGGTCTGACGGCGCCGGAGTACACGGCGCTCGGCCGGCTCAATGTGCCGGTGGGTCTGGTGGACAAGCCGTTCGAGCAGCGGCGCGATGTGCTGTACCGGGACTTCGCGGGTGGTGCGGGCCACGGTCTGTTCATCGGTGGTCCGCAGTCCGGCAAGTCGACTCTGCTGCGTACCCTCATCTCGTCCTTCGCCTTCACGCACACGCCGAGCGAAGTGCAGTTCTACTGCCTGGACTTCGGTGGTGGTGGTCTGATCGCGATGGAGGACCTGGCGCACGTCGGCGGGGTCGCGAACCGCCTCGACGGTGAGAAGGTCCGTCGTACGGTCAGTGAGGTCGAGGGGATTCTGAACGCGCGCGAGGAGTACTTCCGCGCGCACAACGTCGACTCGATCCAGACCTACCGGCAGCGGCGGGCGGCGGGGCAGCTGCCCGACCAGCCCTGGGGTGACGTCTTCCTCGTCATCGACGGCTGGGCAACCTTCAAGACGGACTACGAGATGCTCGAGGCGACCATCACCGACATGGCGATGCGCGGTCTCGGCTTCGGCGTACACGTGATCCTGACCGCGAGCCGCTACACCGAGGTGCGGCCCGCGCTCAAGGACATGCTGCAGAACCGCATCGAGCTGCGGCTCGGTGACCCGACGGAGTCGGAGATCGACCGCAAGGTGGCGCAGAACGTGCCCGCGTCCGTCCCGGGTCGCGGTCTGACCACGGACAAGCTGCACTTCATGACCGCGCTGCCGCGCGTCGACGGCTCTTCGGAGACGGAGGACCTGGCGGAGGCCACGGCCGTACTCATCCGGGGCATCAACGAGAACTGGCAGGGCAACCCGGCTCCGGCCGTGCGGCTGCTGCCGAGGATCCTGGAGGCGGACCGGCTGCCGAAGGGCTTCGAGCACCCGGAGCGCGGTGTCGCTTTCGGCATCGACGAGTCGGCGCTGGCGCCGGTCTTCATCGACTTCGAGACGGACCCGCACTTCATCGTGTTCGGTGAGAGCGAGTCCGGTAAGTCGTCGGTGCTGCGGCTGCTCATCAAGCAGATCACCGAGCGGTACACGCCCGAACAGGCGAAGATCGTCATGGGTGACTACCGGCGTGCGCACCTGGAAGCCGTACCGGACTCGCACCTTTCGCGCTACTGCGCTTCGGCGCCCGCGCTGACGGAGACGCTGGAGGGCCTGGCCGGGTCGCTCAGCCGCCGTATGCCGGGGCCGGACGTCACGCCGGAGCAGCTGCGCAACCGCAGCTGGTACAACAGCCCGGACGCGTTCGTCATCATCGACGACTACGACCTGGTGGCGACCGGCATGAACCCGCTGTCGCCGCTGGTGGAGTACCTGCCGTACGCCCGTGACGTGGGCCTGCACGTCATCATCGCGCGCTCGGCGGGCGGCGCGAGCCGGTCGCTGTACGAGCCGGTGATGCAGCGTCTGCGGGAGCTCGGGGCGCAGGGTCTGGTGATGTCCGGGGACCGGTCGGAGGGTGCGCTGCTCGGCAACATCTCACCGTCGCAGCTGCCGCCGGGCCGTGGGTACTTCCACACGCGGCGGCGGAGCGGACAGATGGTCCAGACGGGCTGGCTGCCGTCGCGGTTCTGATGTCTTCGGTTGTACGCGTGTGAGGTGAGGGGTGGTGCCCGGTGGGGCACCACCTCTTTTGCCCTGCCCTGGGAGGGTACGGGAGGGCGGTGCCTGGTGGGGCCCCCTACCCGTATCCCTTGGAGGGGACGCGGGCCGGGCGTTAGGCTGACGCTGCGACAGACGTGCGAAGTACGGGGGGTAGTTGTGGCGGGGGACGACACGATGAGGGCCGATGCCTCGGTCCTCAAGGGCGAGGGCTTCCACATGTTCGAGGTGGGGCAGGACTTCGCCTTGGCCGCGAAGGCGCTGTTCGAAGGACTGAACGGCATCGAGGGCAAGTCGGGCAAGACGCCGCCGTGGGGCGACGATGAAATGGGCGAGCACTTCGGTGTCGTCTACGAGGGTCTGCGCGACGGCATGAAGGAATCGATGCCCAGCCTGGCGCAGCGGATCGCGGGCATGGGGATGAAGTTCACCGCGATGGGCGTGCGGCACGAGAAGCACGAGACCGAGGAAGACGCGAAGTACGCAGCGCTCACTTCCCAGCACGAGGCCGACGGTGGTGCGAAGGTGAACAACTTCAAGTCGGTCTGACGTGCGTGCGTTGTGACGTGGTGGCGCCGTGACGTCGGTCGGGGTCAGCGCTCCGGCGACTGGTCGATCCGCGACGAGGGGGGTGCGTTCCCCCGGGACGCGTCACACCACCTTCGGCCACCCACCACGCGGCACTCACCAGCTTCGCCGCCATCCAGGCAGGCTTTACGATCGACGTCGAGTCCGTATACCCGTTCCCCAAGGCCTTCTTGCCGACGACCGGGTCGGCGAGCTCCCCACGTATGGCAACGCGAGTCAGGCAAGGACACCCATGACCTCGGAGACCCCCGCCCCGGAACAGCAAGTCCCGCCCACCACACCCGAGCAGGCGCTCGCAATCGTCCGCAGCCGCTACGCCCAGCCCAAGCTGCCGGACGGCACGCCTGCCCCCATGCACGTCCACGAATTCGACATCGGCTACCTGGTGTACGCGACCTTCCCGCCGACTACCGACGCGGCAGGCCGGCCTCGGCCCTCCCCGCCGGGTGGGAGCAAGATCGTGGTGGCGAAGGACACCGGCGCGACCGTAACCGTCCCCAACTACCCCACCGAGAAGGCCATCGCCCTGTACCGACGCCAGCGTCAGAGCCAGCCAGGTTCGTAGGGGACCGCCCGACACCACCACCGCTACGACATGCGCACAACTTGCGCACGAGACATACCTGGTTCGCAGCACGGTTGTGACAGGGGTTGTCTCCAGTAACGGTGGTGATGGTTAGTAAGCTCTAGGCACGGCTGTACTTCGTGTGATTCTCCTGTCGTTGGGGAACGTAGTGCGGCGGTTGCCTATCGGGGGTGTGGCGCGCTGTGGCGATGATGTTGCCGGATGAGCTCGAGTGGGTCCTGAAGATGCTCGGCTACAACTGGCCGACAGCGAACGAGGACCTGCTCAGAGACTCCGCCGCGCTGTGGCGGAAGTTCGGTGACGACGCCCAGAAGCTCCGCACACGGGCGGACACGAGTGCCCGCACGGTGGTCGCGCACAACGCGGGCGAGTCCATCGACAAGTTCACCACCCACTACAAGAAGTTCTCGGACGGCTCGGACGGCTACCTCGCCAACGCCTCCGAAGCCGCCTACATCATCGCGAACACCTTCGAAGCGGCCGCCTACTTGGTGGAGTTCGCGAAGTACGCGGTCATCGTCCAGCTCATCGCCCTGGCCATCCAGATCGCCGCCGCAGCGGCCGCATCGATCGTCACCTTCGGCCTCTCCGCCGCCGCCGGAATGGCCGCCACCCAGATCACCCGTCTCGCCGTACGACGCATCCTCGACGCGCTCAAGGACGCGCTGATGGAAGCCATCATCGAAGCGATGAAGGAACCGGCCGTCTCCGCCGTCCAGGCCATGGTCACGGACCTGGTCAGGCAGTCCGTGAACGTCGGCTTCGGCGCCCAGGAAGGCTTCGACCTCAGCAAGACGGTCTCGGCCGGCGCCAAAGGCGGCTGGGAGGCCATCAAGCAAACTCCGCAGACGTTTGCCGAGGGCCTGCGCGACGGCCTGGGCAAGAAGGCCGGCAGCAGCGTCCGCGACGGTATCGACAGCGGCTACAACAGCAGCATGGACGCCTTCAACAACCGCAACAATCCCACTGCGGGCGGCGGTGACGGCGGCAGCGGTGACAACTCGGGGAGCGACGGCTCCTCCTCCAATGGCTCGAACTCCTCGAACTCGAGCACGTCCGACTCGAATTCTTCCTCGTCGAGCCCGTCGAACACATCCAACTCGTCCGGCTCGACGAACTCGTCCGGCTCGTCCAACTCGTCGGGTGCATCCAACTCGTCCGGTTCGTCCAACTCGTCGAACACGTCCGACACCTCGGGGTCCCCCGACTCCTCCAGCTCGGACTCGTCGACGACCTCACGCGCGAACACCAACACGGGTAACACCAACATCGGCGGTGGCATATCCGCCGACGCCGACGGCCCTGCGGCCTACAACTCCCCCGACCTCGGGAACCTCCCCAACACCGACACGGGGAGCGGCACCCCCGACTCCTCGCCCAGCACCTCGGACACCGGGCAGAATCCTTCCTCCTCGAACTCGCCCTCCCGGCCGACCCTGTCGGACTTCGACGACCCCTCACCCAGCAACACGTCTCCCTCCCCCTCCCCGTCGTCGGACACCAGCAGCAACACCCCTAGTGCGGGCGACAACCGCGGTGGCTCGTCCTCCCCCGGCGGCCTCACCTCACCCACCCCGCAATCGGCTCCCACACCGACGGCCGGCGGCACACCCTCCTCCACGAGCAGCGGCGGCTCGATCAGCACCTCCATCGACAGCCTCGCCGCCAGCATCCCCACCCAGTCCAACGCCGCCCCGACGCCGACCACGGCGGACCCGTCGGCCTCGGCCGGCCCCCGCCCGGACGGCAACTCCTCGATGCCGACCTCGCCCACGCCGCCCTCCACGGCGGACGGCGGAGCGGGCGCACGTACCGGCACGAACACCACCCCGAGCGGCTCGCCGTCGGGTACGAGCGCCACCAGCCCCAACCCCTCCCAGGGCCCGCCCAGGACCTCCGCCACTCCAGGCACCCCCAACCCCACCGGAACGGGCCCCGCCTCCACCCCGAGCCCGACACCGTCGACACCGCCCCGCAATACGCCGGCACCATCGACGGACGGCCGCACCCCGGGGGCGACGCCCGGACCCGTAACCAGCCCCAACCAGAACACGCCGAGCGGGGCGGGCACCCGCACGCCGGGGTCGCAGCACAGCACACCCGGCACGGGTGACGGCCGCACCCCGAATCAGAACACCACAGGCTCGACCGGCGGCCGGCCCTCCGGCCAGACGCCCACCACCCCTAATTCGTCGGACGGCCGCAGCCCCGACACGAACCGAGGCCCGAGCCGGACCACCCCGAACCAGGGACCTGGCTCCGCCACCCCGAACCAGGACCCAAGGCAGCCGGCCCCGCCCAGGAACGCGGCACCGCAGGCGACCCAGGCCCCATCCCCGTCCCCGACGGCAACTCCGAGCACAGCCAACACTCCCGCCTCCGGCTCTCCCGGGCGTGCACCCGACAGGGCGCCGACTCCGAGCACCAACACCCCGAACACGTCGCAACCAGCCGCCGGCAACACACCCGCACGACCTCACCAGCCGTCAGGCAGCTCCCCCAGCACGCCGCAGCAGCCCAGCAGCACCAACTCCGGCACGCCGTCGAGCACCCCGAACCAGCAGCAGGTGACGGCGGTACCGATCCACACCGTGGTCCCTGGCCCGAACGCCCCGGCCCAGTCTTCGAACCCCACACCGTCCGGCCCGCAGCCCCCAGGCTCGCCACAGGCCGATCCCGGGGCGCCGGACAAGCCGGAACCGAAGACGGACAGCCTCGACGACATCCGCAACGACCTGGATCACCACCCGGGAGGGCTGACGGAGCCCGACCCCCAGGACCAGCAACTGCTGGCGGACGCCGTGCCGCAGAATCCCGACGGCACCCCCCAGCGCTTCCCTGATCCGTTCGGCCCCTGGAGCCAGCTCCAGAACGACGGCGGCAACCAGGTCCCCGGACGCAGCAACAACTGTGCTGACTGCTCCCGCTCCTTCCTCGAGACCTGGCGCGGTAACCCACAGGTCTCGGCCCCCCGCACCCTCGACACCGACGAGAACGGGAACGTGGACCCCTGGTCGCCGGAGGACGACGCGAACGAGAACCAGATCCGCTGGTCGGGTGCTCCGCATTCGTACGCAGGTGAAGGCAGCGACCCGGACACCGCCCAGCGCATCGCGGACGACCTCCTTCAGGCAGGGCACGGCGCGCATGCCATCGTCCAGGTGGACTGGCCCGGCGGCGGCGGCCACGCCTTCAATGCCGTCAACCACAACGGTCAAGTCGTCTGGATCGACACCCAGAGCGGCGAAGTCAGCCACGACCCGCTGCACATCCCCAATGCCGAGCACGTCTGGCACATCCCGATGGACCCGGACGGGAATCCGCTGCACCCCGCGACGGCTGAGGACACCGACGACTCCCAGAATACGAACGACGAGTCCCAGACGGACAACTCGGAGAACGCGGAGAACTCCGACAGCAGCGGGCAGCCGGACAACAGCACGCAGAACGACGCCTCGGTCGCCCCCCCGAAGCAGCAGACCGGCAGCGACGACCCGAGCACCGAATCGCCCAGCGCAGCGGATTCCGCGGCATCGGACGCCTCCACCACTTCGAGCACCCCTCAGCCCTCAGCGGTCGAACCGAGCACGGCACCCGACGCGGGCCCGGCGAACGCCAAGGCCGAAACCCAGGGCGGCCAGACACCGCAGCCCTCCAGCACGCCTGATGACCGGCAGACAACTTCGGAGAACGGCGACTCGACGCAACCGCGCCAGTCGGAGAACGCGGAGTCCGCCTCCGAACCGAACCGCCCGTCCCCGTCCGAGACACCCGACACCAGGGACCCGCAGTCGCGCCAGGGCGCCCCGACGCACTCCGACGCGCACGTGGGGGCGCCCGATACGGCTTCACAACCGCCCGCTCCGGCCTCGGAGAGCCCAACCCGTACCGCATCCCCCTCGGATCACCAGCAGCAGCCCACCCACGACACGCAGGACACCGGCCCGGCGCCCACCCGGACGGCCGCGGAGACGTCGCCCAACCGCCCGACGCAGGGCACTTCGGCCTATCCCACACCTGACCGGGATACTCCGCAGCAGACCACTACACCGCCGGATCCGCGCACTTCCGTTTCTCAACAGCAGACTGCGGACCCGCGCACGGCCGACCCGCGTAGGGGCAACCCCACGCGGCAGAAGCCGGAGACTGGCGAGCAGCCCGACGGCCGGCGGCCGAACACACCGCCGCGAGGGGACCAGGCACACCTGGACCAGCTACGTCCCGACCAGGCACGCCCGGATCACCGCGAGCAGTCACCCGCGGCGGCTCCGGACAAGAACCGGCCCGATGCCCCGGACCCGACACGGCACGATGACCCGAACCAGTCCCCGGCCGACAACCATCGAGACCGCCCGAGCACCACGAACAAGGACTCGGCAGTCCCTCCACGGGAGAGCCTGCCCGACGGCAGGAACGCCGATGCGTCCAGCTACGTCAGGGACTCCACGCGCGGCAAGGATCTGTTGTACGGCCCCATTGCCGAGGAGGCCGGCAGCGGCACCAACAGGCCCGATTCGGACAGCACCGCCCCGCCCCGTGGTCCGTCGGAACCGGCCGCTCGCAGCGAGGAAGGCAAGGCCTTCATCCGCAGGATGGTCGACTTCGCCAACGAGAGCAGGGAGAACCGCAAGAAGTACTGGCAGAAGAACGGCAATCGCCACAGCCTGGACGACAGGGTCGATGGCCAAAGGCTTCCGCAGCTCAAGCCGGACCCGGACCATCCGGACGATCCGGATAAGTTCATTGCGGCCAGCGACGTCCCGCCCCCGGACGCGCCCGACTACATGCCCCAAGGCATCGTCAAGCCCGTCAAGCTGGGCCGTGACGACGGCCAAATCGCACCCCAGAATCTTGAGAATCTCGACGCGCAGACCAACGACCGCGAGTGGACGCTCCAGGCCGACCGCATCGCCGAGACCGCCAAGCTGCAAGCGAAGAAGGACCACGGCGAGGATTCTGAGGAATACAAGGCCGCCAAGCGCGTGTACGCGGACACGCATTCCGCGGTACGCGACATCGGCGAGAGCCACGGCGAGAACGCGGCGCTGCACCATGCGATGGCCAGCCAGCACCCTGAATACGTACTGGTCGACGTACCTCACACCGGTAACGGCAGCGATCAGTTCGACCAGATCTACGAGGACCCGAACAAGCCCGGCCATTACATCGTGGTCGAAGCCAAGGCGCCTACCGGTCAGCTCGGTGAACGCAAGGGCCATACCGGCCAGAAGGTGATGCAGGGAACCCGGGAGTACTTCGAAACCATCTACATGCTGATGCAGGACGGAACCCCGGAACAACAGGCAATTGCCAACAAGCTGGAAACCGCTTACGAACTGGGGAACGTCCAGTACGTCTTGGTGCAATCCAAGGTCGAAAGCGATCCGGAAGCCAACGCGCAGGCCAACAACGGGAACCACGAGAGCGGTTACGTCGGCGACGACGGCCACCGTGATCGCAAGAGGTACGGTGGATCGACCATGGACTACTTCGACATCCGGAAGCCGGAGGACAGGCAGCAATGACTACACAAGTGACACGTCACGAGGTGCCTGCCGACCGAGTTCACCGTGCGCAAGCGCTCCTTGACGACACCGAAGCGCGGGTCCGGAAGCTCGAAACCATGCCCAGCACGTTCAACACGGGACTGAACCGGGCATTGGCGAACGCCAAGAATCACTGCGCCCTCGACCCCCGCGCCGCACGGATCGAGACCTGGGAGGCATGGGTCGCGGCCATGCAGATCGGCTCCGCCCTTTTCCGGTCGGCCACCTCGTCGGAACCCACAGTGGAATGCCTGATCTCGGGCAAACTGCGGACGATCCCCTCCACCGGCCCGCAGCCGCCCGCCCACGCGAGCAACTGGCTCACCGCGTTCTACTTGGCGCTCGTCTGCCGCGAACGTGAGCGGCTGAACGAGCTGAGCGACGTCCCGATCTCGCTGCTGCGCGAATCCGGAGCGGTGTTCGACGAGTACATCTACGCATGGGTCGACACCCTCCAGACCTACTGGAAGGAAGGCCCTGGTCTCGGCGACAAGTTGGAGGCCGCGATCAGGGGCACGGACCCGGAAGTCCTGGAGGTCGCCGACCGCAGCCTGATGCTGCGCGTCCTGTACCCCCCACTCAACCTGTTCTACCGCTGGGCCGCAGGCGACGGTGAGCGCTTCAACGTCGAACTGGTCAAGGCCCTGGAATGGCACAAGGAGTACTGGACGGCTGAGGAGTCAACGGCTGCGCAGGTGAGCGGTCTCGTCGCACTGGGCCCGCTGGCAATGGCCTGCCTCGCCTACGACCGCGGCATCTCCATCGAAGTGGAATCCGGCTACATCCCGAAATACTTGCTCGAAGGCGGCCGCGTCGGCGACTTCCCTACCTGAGCGCCGCGAGGGACGAAGATGATCAGGATTCCGCGGCGGCTCAAGCGGCCGGAACTCGGCGACAAACTGCTCGCCGCGGTGAACGGCACCGCCCCCGAGGTCCTCCGGCCCGCCTCGCGATGCGCCGTACTGAACCTCATGTACCCGCCCGTGATCCTCTTGACCCAGGTGGTGCGCGGCGACCAGGACCGGTTCAACACCGAGCTGGCCAAGACCGTCGAATGGCACAAGGACACTGGACCCGCGACGAGGAGCCGGCGCGCGATTCCGACGGACTCGTCGCCCTCGGTCCCCTGGCCATCGCCTGCCTGGCCAGGGACTCGGGTTTCACCGTCGAAGTCGAGTCCGAGTACCTGCCCAAGTACTTCCTCGACGGCGGCTGGTACGGCGAGTTCCCCACGTAGTCAACGCGCTGCCCCAGCACAGTCCAACCGACGAACAGGACCCGTATGCCCCCCGGCGCCCAGCCCACCACCCCCGCCCAGGCTGTGGACATCGTCCGCAGCCGCTACGCCCAGCCCAAGCTGCCTGACGGCACCCCCGCCGAACTCAAGGTCCACGAGTTCGACATCGGCTACCTGGTTTACGCGGTCTTCCCGCCCCGCACCGACGCTGCGGGGCGACCGCAGCCCTCTCCTCCGGGCGGAGCCAAGATCGTGGTGTCGAAGGAGACCGGCGAATCCGTCACCGTCCCCAACTACCCGCCCGAGCAGGCCATCGCGCTCTACCGCAAGAACCTGGAGCGCAACGCCTAGCTGTCGCCCGACATCCGGCCCTGGCGCCTGACACCTGGCGACCGAGCCTTCACCCCTACCCCCGGCACCCGCGAGGACCACACCCATGACCGCCCCGACCGAAGGCTATGCACCCCACCCCCACATCGGCGGCCGCGTCACCGTGCTGCGCGCTCTCGCCGCCTGGCGGATGCAGTGGCCGGGTGCGCCGCGGGTCATCGTGCTCACCGGCAGCCCGGGCAGCGGGCGTTCACACCTGGTCACCGGGTTCCTGATGCTGTGCGACCCGGAGTTCCGCAAGCGTCTTCCGCTGGCCGACATGGACCCGTCGACCGTGCCGCCCGAGCTCCCCGCCCCGGCCGTGCCGAGTGCGGCCGGGCTGACCGCGGCTCAGGTGGTCTGGCTCCTCGCCGGCCACTACGGCCTGCGAGCCGAGCAAGTGGCAAAAATATACCTGGAGTTGGCGTCCCTGGACCACCCGGTGACCGTCGTCGTGCCGGACGTCGACCAGGCAGGCCCGGTGCGGACCTCGGGTGAGCCCGCCCGTCTCGTACGCGAAGTGCTCAAGCCTCTGGCCGCCATCGGGACCGTGCGGCTGCTTGCCGACGTGCCGCGACCACTGGCCGCCGAGCTGGCCGCGGATCTGCCGCCCGGCACGGTGCAGATCATCGACCTCGACGAGCCGCAGTGGGCCGATCCGCAAGGACTCGTACTCCAGGCCGAGGCCCTACTCAGCCCCCGCTCCGGTGCGCCGGAACTGGGGTTCACCACTGATCCGGCGGCTCGCAGGGCCCTCGCCGAGGCGATCGGCCGCCGAGCCGGAACGAGTCCCCTCACGGTGCAGCTCGCCGTCCAGAGCATCCTCACGGCCCCCGCCGGATTCGCCCCGGACGACGAGGCTCTACTGCCCACCTCCCTCGGTGAGGCAATGGATCTGCACGCACGCCGAGTCGGCGGGGACCCGCGGACCCTGCGCCAACTGCTTGCGCCGCTGGCCCTCGCGGAGGGGGACGGTCTGCCCGTCGAGCTGTGGATGCGGCTCGTCAGCAGCCTCGCCGGTCAGGACATGAACGAAGCCGTCGCGGGTGGCTCGGCGCTCGCTGGACCCTTCGTCCAATCCCTCCGGACGGGTGCGACCGGCGCGGGTGGCGGTGAGCAGACACTGCTCCAGCTGATCCATCCCGCCCTCGGCGAGGAGATCCGCACCGCCCTGCCGAACATCCGCGCCGCTCAGTCCCAGATCGCCATGGCACTCCTGGAATCGGTGCCTGAGCAGGACTGGAGCAAGGCCGACCCCTACGTGCGTGACCACATCGCAGGTCACACCTTGGAGGCCGGGCTGCTGCCGCAGCTCCTCACCGACCCCGGCTTGTTCGTGCACGCTGACCCGGTGCGACTCCGCGCAGCAGTCGAGGCCGTTCCAGCGCAGGCACTCGGCGCTCCGGGGCGTACGTATCTTCGTATCGCCCCGCTGCTGACCCGCACGCAGGCGCCCACCCTGGCCCGGGCTGCGCTACTGGAGAGCGCGTTCGTCGAGGATCAGCTTCCGGATTTCGCCGCGGCGGTGCGCCGGCTCGGCCTCGACCTGCCTTGGCACACCCTGTGGAGCATCCGCCTGCGCAACATCAGCGAAGTCACGATCGGCACGCTCCCACGCCCTGCGGGAGCGCCCACTCCTGTCGCCGCGCTCGCGGTACCCACCGGCACGCCCGGCGCCTTCCCTGTGACCGGGAAAAGTGATTCTGCACTGCTCGTGCACAGCCTCGTACAGCCGACTCTCTTCAACGAGCCGGGACCGGAACAATTGCTGCGGCTGCCCGAACAGGACCGGGCAACCGCCCCACTTACGCTCCACCGAGGCACGGATCAGCTTCGTGTGTGGGACCGGTCACGCGAGACAGTCGTGGCTTCCCTGATCTCGGACACCCCCTTCACCGGCGCCGACCTCTCGCCCGACGGTATACTGGTCGCCGCGACCGCGCACGGGGCGAAGGCGCTGCGGATCCGGCAGCCGTAGGCGGCCGCCTCAAGGGGGCACGAGACCGTGCGAGTCCTCGGGCGATCGACCCGGTCGCGGCGTCGGCCCGCTACGTGAGCATCTCGGTCGGCGCGTACGTCCGCTCCCTGGCCCTGCTCGCCACCGTGCGGCAGCGGATGGAGGGGCTCGACCCGGTAGCAGCGGGTGTGGCGGTGGCGGAGCTCCAGGAGCACTGGTGGCCATCGACGCCATGGCGCTGGCGAATCCGGACTGCTGGTGGTCGCTGATTGTCGAGCAGATGTGGCACGGGCTGTTCTGAGTGGTGGTTGAGCCGGTCCGGTCGAGGAGTTCCACGCCGCTTGATCGGGCCGTGTGCCGAGCACCCCGGAGGCCCTCCGGCTCATACGGAAGCGCCCTGCACGGAGAAACTGGGCGGGTGATTCCGCCCAGCCCCTCCGTGCAGGGCCCGAAACGCGCGCTCGGGTGCTCAGTACAGTGAGAAGCCGCCGCTGTGCCGCCCCTGACTCTTCTTCCGAGGCTGCGGGGAGTCCTCGCCCGAGCGCGTCGGCGCGTTCGGATCCGAAGGCGCGCTGTCATTCGCGGGCGCTTCGCCCTGCCTGATCTGCTCCTGCTCCTCCTCGGAGAGCGACTCCCACTGGTTGCGCAGCGACGCCATAGGGCCGCCGCTCAACGCCCGCACCGCCGAGGGGTCGTCCAGGGCATCGCGCAGTTGGAGGCGGCCCGACAGCAGGTTCTTCGCCGTGTCCTGGAGTTCCTTGCCGGCGCCGCCACCGTCGGCAAGCTTGCGCAGCGCCGAGTTCAATGAGCGAACCTGCTCGGGGTCGAGCGCTTCGTCCCACACGCCGCGGTCGGGATCGGGTCCCTTGGGGTTCTGGGGCTGCTGGGCCATCTCGCTTCTCCTCACCTCTCGTCCCCTCAGTATCTCTCGTCACCCGAAGTCGACGCACTCGTTGCTGGGCATGACGCACTCGTCGCTGGCATAGGGACAGCAGACGGAAGGCGGACGGACGGACTGTCAGAAGACCCTGCGCGCGAGCCCCGCCTGCTCCGCCCTGGCGATACGGTCCGGGCCGGCCGACTCGCGGTCCGGGGCCAGCCTGTCCCACTTCTCGGGGTGCATGAGCAGCAGTGCGCCGCTGCCCGGCACGAACGCGATGCCTCCGAACGGCAGGTCGCCCGCCACCCACACGCCGTTCTCGATGCCCTCGGGCCACGGGTCGCGACGCCTGCCGCGGCTCGGCACTTCGAGCACGTGCATCAGCGGTGACCTCGCGCCCTGGGCGGTCTTCAGTCTCAGAGTGAGCTTGGGGCCTCCCTTCGTGGCCCGCTTTCCGTCCTTCTTTTCGACCTGCGGCCAGAATTCGTCGAAGGAGTACTGTCGCAACGCCTTCCTGCACGCGCGCGTGACGACGACGACGGACGGGAGCTTGTAGAAGAGGACAGCCAGAAGGCCCATGATGCCGATGCCCGTGAAGGGCGCCGTGACGTACACGGCCCAGTGCCACGTGCCGTCGAAGGCGCCCGACTGCACCAGCAACGGCGGAACGACCGCCATGACCGCGAAGGTCGCACCGTACGCCAGGAACCTCCTGACCACGCGGGAGGTCAGTCGCTTGCGCAGCTCCTCCGCGTCCACGGCCGGGGAC
Organism: Streptomyces sp. NPDC055287; assembly: GCF_053646035.1. Classification (NCBI taxonomy): domain Bacteria; kingdom Bacillati; phylum Actinomycetota; class Actinomycetes; order Kitasatosporales; family Streptomycetaceae; genus Streptomyces; species Streptomyces sp. NPDC055287. Next base: position 28,291 of record NZ_JBSHNE010000032.1, read on the forward strand.
GAGTGCTCAACATGCGGTGCTTCCGGCATGGGTCTCCTTTGGTTACGGCCACTGCCGCTGGTCTCGGGCACTGCCGCGGCTATCCGAAGTCGTTCCTGATGGCGTTCGTAGCGGCAGACCCCCGGCCCGTGCCGCCCTCGCTGCCCGGCTCTTCCCGAGGCGACGGGTCGGTGAACGACAGGGTGTGCGCGACGCCGAGCAGGATGTTCCGGTAGTCGTCGGCGACGTCGACCGCGGCCGTCACCAGCTGCACGACGACGATGTCGGGCATACCGCGGCCCGTCACGGCGACCGTGCCCTGCCAGACGGTTCCCTCCTGGGGAGCACCGCTCCCTTCCGGCGGCCTGCCGGGTGCGACCGTACGCCGCTTCTTCTCGGCTATGAAGCCCGTTCCGCACGGCAGCTCCAGCGGGCGCATGCCTTCGTCCGGGTTGTCGGCGGCGGTTCCGGCCATGCTGGCCAGTACCAGCTTCGCGTTGACTCCGGACGCCGGGACGGTCGACACCGTGAGTACGGACGACACGAATCCGTCGGACTCGTCGGGGTGCAGTCCGATCGCACACCCCTGGACCTGCTGGGCGTTGAGCAGACCGACAACCCCGGTGTAGAAGCGCACCACTTCTTCCGCGCGCTCACGCAGTTCGTCGGGCAGGCTCATCACCTGCTTGATCAACGCCACGACCTGCTCGAACGGCGGGTCGAGATCCAATTGCAGGTAGCCGTGCGGAAGCCCGTACCAGAAGGCCGGCTGCGGCTTGCTCGCCGTCTCCGCGTAATGCTCAGTCACTGTCCAACCCGCTTTTCACTTGCCGCGCCACGCTCGCTCACAACCATCCCAGAAGCCCCGCAATGCTGTGCGCGGTCGCAGCGGCCTTGGTGCTTTCCGCGGCATTGTGCTCGCCGCCTTCCTTGTCGACGACTCCCAGGCTCTCCAGGGAAGACACGACGTTCGCGGCGACATTGACGCCATTGGCGGTGATCTCGCCCATCAGCTTCGCCGAACCCGAAGCGGTTTCGCCGGCCGCACGCCATGCGTCTGCGACTTCGTCCGTGGCGTTCTTCGAGAAGGCAGGGACGATCTCCTTGACAAAGGCACCGGCCTTCTCGGTGTTCGTAACGGCTACGCCCATGCGCCCGGCCATTCCCACACCGTCGGCGACTTCCTTCGCCGCCAGGCCCAATGCCTTGCCGCCCGGAATCATCCCGACCGTGTCTCCGGCTATGGAAGCCCAGGCGGAAAACATGTCCATCCCGCTGCCGCCGCCGAACAAGTCGCTTCTGAATTTCGGGTCGGACAGGTTCTTGGACATGGAGGCCGCGCTCGCCACCACCGCGATTCCGGCGAACAGCGGAGCGAGCGGCGTGGGAAAGAGCGCCAGCATGCCGGCGATGGCGCCGATGGTTCCGGCGTGCTCGTAGAGGAACGCGCCGACGGCCTTGATGCCGTCCCAGATGGCGTCGACGGCCTTGCTCAGCCAGCCCGGTTCCTTGGGCGCCAGCTTGTCGGTGGCGTCGTCGAGCGACTTGGCGACCGTCTCCGCGTTGTCCGAGTGAGTGGTCTCCAGCGTCTTGGCCTTGGTGATGACGTCGTCGTACGCACCGTTGGCCTGGTTCAGCGCGGTCGTCGCCTCGTTGAGGCTGCGCTCGGCCGCCCGCAGACGCGCCGTCGCGGCGTCGGCCTCTTCCTGGGTACCGAACTGCTGGCCGGCGAGCTTGAGGTCGGGGTGCTGCCCCGCCTTGTCGTGCCGGTCCTTGGCCGTATTGGCCGCGGCCTTCTTCTCGGCCGCCGCGGCGTCGTACTTCTGCGCCAGGTCGCGGTTGGCTGTCAGATAGCCGTCCCAGTTGCCCAGTTGGGCGGAGGCCTTCTCCAGGGAGCGCGCGGCATTCTTGATGTACGTCGGCAGCTCGCCGTCGATCGCCTCGCGAAACGCCTTCGCGGCGTCGCCTTCCCAGTAGCTGCTCTCGCCGATGAGCTTCTGAAGCTGAGTGTGACACGTACGCAGCGCGGTAGCCGCGGTAGTGACTTTCTGCTTCAGCGCGTTGACTTCACTCGGTATACCGGGAGTGGGGTTCCACCCGAGGTTGGGATAGGGATTCACGGCCATTACTTCGCGCCCTTTCCACCCGAGGTGGACTGCTGAGCCATGTCGTTGAAAGCCTTCTCCAAGGCCTTTTCGACCTCTTCGTAGCCTTTCTTGTTCGACTTCACGCCCTCACTTATGGCGTCGATCATCTTCTTGGTCTGCTCCGACCCGTACTTCCACCGCTCCTGGAATCCGTCGCACGCCTCGTCCAGTCGCTTGGTACCGATCTGGTCGGCGCGGACGTGATCCAGAGCGGCACGCGCCTCGTTGAGGTCCCGGACACAGCCTTCGAGAGTCTTGAGGAACTCCCCCAGCTGATCCGTATCTGCTTTGAAGTGATCCCCCATGGACCGGAGTTCTCCCTTACGGCTACCGAATCATCACGAAGACCGAACGGATCGCGGAGCAGCACCGAAGACCGCGGCAAGCCACAACCCGGCGGACGGAGCGACGGGCCGGGCGGCGTGCAGTTCTCCCGAGGGTCCTGCACGGAGGACGCCGCAGATGGCCGACCCCATCACCTGTGCCCGGCGAGCATCCTCACCCCACGGGTCACACTCTCCCCATTAGTCACACAACACCCTAGAGCCTTCGCGAACACGGGGCGGCAGCGGCCGTCGTCAGGTTCGGTGGAGAACTTGTAATCGAGGCCTCGGGGGCGGGGTGGGCGCGGTGCGGGGGCGGGGTCGGCGCGGTGCGGGGGCTAGGAGTGGGGGCGGTGCGGGGGCTAGGAGCGGGGGCGGTGCGGGGGCCTTGTCGGCGGCCGGATCCGACGGTATCCAGTGGGCATCGGACGACATACGGCGGCAGTCGGTGGGATCCCGTGGCATCCGGCGGGAGCAGGCGGGACAGCACGAAGCTCCTGATGATCGTGGTCGGTCCGGCTGGCCGGCCCACGCCACGATCCATCAGGAGCTTCGAGCCCGCCGTCACAAGGCGGGAAGAGCAGCGGTGGTACAGGGAGCAAAGGTCGCCGACGGTCGGCGCCGCGAATCGTCAGTCGGTGACTGCCGTGCGGCGCGAGGCCACACCCCGGGCCGGCTCGCCCGCGTACGAACGTGCGGTGGCAAGCCGGAGAGGCTGCCCGCTCATCCGAAGTCGTCCCTGATGTCGCGCTGCCGGGGTGAAGGTCCCCTCGCGGGAGGCGCACCGGCTCCGGGCGACCGCGCGTCGCCCGCGGGGCGGGGACCGCCCTCTTGGCGACCATTCCCGGGGGGCCTCGCCGCGTCGGGATTCGCCGGGGGAACGACAGGGTTGCCCGGAGTCTGCAATCGACGATGGGCCATGGCTCCGATGCCCACGCCGCCGGCACCGCCAACACCGCCGCCCGCGGCATTGACCACGGCGTTCTTCAGCCACTCCGGCTTCTCACCGGTCGCCTTTGTGACACCGTCGACGGCGACTCCGCCCCCGACATTGCCGACCACCCCACCTGCCACGCTTTCCGCGGTACGCATTCCCAGTCGGCTCACGCCACGGTTGCGCAGCAGGGCCGTCGCGCCTCCCGCCCCGGCCATCCCCAACGGCGTACCCGCGAGCGACGCCACGCCACCCTGCCAGGTCGCTTCATACAAGCCCGCGGCATCGACTCCTTCGCCCGTCGCCGCCGCACTGGTGGCTGTAGTGACGGTGTTCCCTGCCCAGTTGATACCGAAGTCCACCAGCAGCTTGGTGAGCTTCGTCGACCGCTGATAGGCACGCATCACTGCCGCGATGCGGCTCAGCAACCGGCCGAGCCGTTCGGAGAGACTGATGGCTCGCCCGGCCAGCCGTGCGACGTTCGCTGCCGCGGCGGCGCTTCCGAGACCGACTGTGACAAAGGACAGGGCTACGCCGACCCCGATCGAGACGCCGATCTCGATGTAGATGTCGTGGATCTCCGAGTTGATCCGCTCGATGGAATCGGCGGCCTCGTCGAGCTGGCCGGCGATTTCGTCGTACTGCGCCGTCGCCTTCTCGACCTGTGCCCTCATCTCGCGCCAGTGGTCCTTGAACGCTTCAGCGGCAGGTCCGCGCCAGGTGTCCCCCACGACGTCCTCGACCTTCCGGTCGAGGGCTTTGAGCAACCCGTCGGCGCCCGCGACGTCGGACTGCAGGCGACGCCACTCCTTGGCAGCCTGCCTGAGTTCCTCGGGCCTGCCACCGGGATTCACGAGCTCGATCCCGAGCTCTACGAGCTCCTCGCCGACCGACTCGTTTCCGCTCACTTCTTGGCCCCGTCACTCTTCTTGCCGAAGAGCACCGCGACACCGTCGTCGGTGACTTCGGTGTTGCGGTGCACTTTCCGCAGGGAATCAGCTACGGCATCCAAGTACGTGTGCACCAGCTTCATGGCGTCGGCGGCGTCCGTGGAGTACTCGATGTATTCGGTTCTCAGCTCGTCGGATTCCGTCAGGAGGCCAAATCCGTCCGAGATGGCCTCTTCTCCGGTCTTGTCCTTAAATTGCTTCAGGTGCGCACGTAAATCGTAGGCCTGAAGCTCGAATTCGCGAGCAAGTTTCCTGCCCGCGTCCTGTGCGTAAAACGGCGCGTCGTCAGCCACGTGCGACTCTCATTCTTCGGCAGCGCGTGGGCGGATTCGCCGGCACCAGCCTGGTGAGCATGCTGCGGGGACCGACGGGGGGCCGGCCCAGAGAGTGCGTCAACTCGGCTCGCAGCGCTCGGGCATGACTCGTACGGCCTGCCGAGAGCGATCCGTTTCCTGCCACGCACTCCCACGACCGGCCCAACGATCAATCCATCCACAGGACATGGTCTTGTCCTACTGGCTCCGCTGCGGGTGCGTGTACGCGTCGCCCCTACTCCTGCTCACCCACACCAAGGCCCTTTTCGCGCGGAGCTCCAGGACAACGACTGAGCCCGTCGTGCAAGGCCCCGAGGGGGCGGGCACGACGGGCTCAGTCGATGCAATGCGGCTTACTGGCCTTGGTTCGGCGGGTGTTGCGCATAGGGATTCGGGTGCTGGGGCGCCTGGCCCGAAGGGGAGGCAGGGTACGACTGTTGAGCGGCGGGATACGTCGACTGGTTCGGGTAGCCGCCACCCTGGGAAGACCCGCCACCGGGGCCGCCGTTGCCGCGGCTGCTGCGGCTACGGATGACCGCAACGATGATGCCGCCGATGACTAGTACCCCTGCGATGCCGGCGATGACAAGAATGCCGCCGGAGGAGGACTTCTTCTTCTTGGCCTGGCTTGTGGTGCCGTCGTCGCCCGCGGATGCGCTGCCGGCCTTTGAGGGGGTTGCCGCCGTCAACTTGCCCAGGGGCCCTTCCTTCGGACCCTGGGGGATGTCCATAGTGACGGCCTGGTAGGGGCGAATAATCCCGTAGCCGTATTCCTCGTCGGGTGCCTTCAGACCCTTGTGGTCGAGGAAGGAGGCCGACTTGATGAGGCGGTTAATCACTTGGCCGGCGGTGAGGTTGGGGTACTTAGCGCGTACCAAGGCGGCGGTGGCGGACACGTAGGCGGTGGCATCCGAGGTGCCGGTGGACAAACTGTATCCCGGCGACCGATTCTTGTTCGCCGCCAGAATCTCAACACCGGGCGCCGTAAGAGTGAGCCCCTTCCCAGTGTTGGAACCTTCCCAACGGTTGCCCTCTTTGTCTACCGCACCGACAGAAACAACGCCGGGCAGCGCGGCTGGCTCATCGACGGCGACGGCCCCACTATTTCCCGCAGCTGCGACAACCACAACGTCGTGCGCCTGCGCGTAGGCGATTGCTTCACGGCCGTCACTGAGAGTCTTGCCACCGCCATCACCACTAAAAGACAGGTTGATGACCTTCGCACCCTGGTCGACTGCATATCGAACCGCTGCACCCCAGGTTTCATCCGGATTGTTGTCATCCTTCGCTTGCAGAGTGCGCAGCGGCAAAATCTGCGCCTTGGGCGCGAGCCCGATCATGCCGGACGAACCTTTAGCGCCGTGGCCGCGCGCAGCGATGAGGCTCGCCATGCTCGTCCCATGCCCAAAAGTATCCTCCTGAGCATTCCCGCCGTCGGTGAAGTCCTTCCCCTTGAGGACTTGACCACTCAAGTCAGGGTGACTGGCGTCGACACCAGAGTCGACGACAGCAACAGTTACGCCCTCCCCCTGAGACTCGGCCCAAGTATCTTGCATGGCAAATACGTCCAACACCCACTGTTGATCCCTGACGTAGTCCGCCGAGGCAGTCGGGGCTGAAGTGAGGAGCAAGGCTCCTGTCAGCGCCACGACTCCCGCCGTGGACCAGACTCGCTTGGCACCCATTTCCTTGCTCCTCACTCGACTGCGACTGGTTAGACCAGCCTTAATACAGGCGAGCCGCACGGACCTTCCGTGCGGCTCGCTCGTTCGCGCCTACTCGATGTTGCGTGGCACGTTCCGGTTGCGGTCCTCTTCCGAGATCCAGGTCTCTTCGTCCTCGACCAGGTAGTCGGGACGCTCGCCCCGCTCATTCTCGTCCCCGGAACGACGGCCGCTGCGACCGCCCATGCCCCCAGCCATACCGCCCGGCATACCGCCGCGAGTTCCACCCCGGCTACCGTGCAGGCCCGCACCGCCGCCGACACCCTTCCCAGTGATGCCCTTGGCCGCGCCAACCACACCACCACGAGACTTCGCGAGGGCTCCACGGCCACCGCCGCCGGCGCCGGCCCGCCCGGCGCCGCCAGCTCCGGCGCCACCGCCCATGCCACCCATCCCGGCTCGGGCTCCAGTACCACGGCCAGCTGCTGTGCCGCCCGGCCCGCCTAGACCCGGACGGCCACCGGGCACGCCAATGCCGCTGCGTGTTGCGGCACGGCTGAGACCCGGGCCACCGCCCCCCGGAACGAGCGCACTCGGCGCGCCGCCACCGGGACCGGTCCCCGCACCGCCGGGTGCGACACCGCTGGGCCCGGGACCACCGCCCGTCAGGCCGGGCTTGATGCTATCCACGTTCGTGCCTGTCGTGGGCGGGAGCGGCGCCCCCGGAACGCCTCCCGTGATGCCCTTGGGGCGGGGACCTACAGGAGCCGCCCCAATACCTTTGGGCGGACCGGCACTCCAGGGCTTATTGGCTGAACCTGTGGCACCTGGCCGGGATGCACCGCCGACACCCCCCGGGGTGACGGGCGGTGGGTACTCCACATCACGGGTCGGCTCCTTGATGTGGCCGTCGTCGTCAACACGAGCGCGGTTCCTATTCAAGTTCCCCGCGACGCGCGCGTACTGAACCCCGAGATTCTCCATGACAGCGACACCATTGAGGTGCGCTTCTCGGCTTGCACCGATCTTGCCCTCATTGATCTTCGCTACTTCTGCGGTAGTCAGCTTGCGATCCTTGAGGTCCTCGGCCGTCGACTCACCGTTATCCCAGGACCAGTCACTGAGAGCATCGCCAGCCTTTGCCCAGCCGCTGGGTTCCTTGATGTCGTCCAGCTGCTGCTTGTAGTTGCGCAATTGCTTTGCGGCATCAGCCATCTGGGAGCTGTTGAGATCGGCATGCCAAGCCGCATTCCTGATGCTCTGGGCGAGCTTTCGAGCGCTCTTCTCAAAGGCTGCGGCAGCTTCCCCCTCCCAGTGCTCCAGCACGTTGTCGACCGCCTTGTCGAGCAGGCCGGCAATCCCCTCGCCGTCCTTGCCTCCGGCGAGGATGTCCTTGACCTTGCCCCAGTTGCGGCCGGTCTCCTCGATCGTGCCCGGGTTGGTGCCATCAAGCATCTGCTTAAGCTCTTTGAGCGAGTATTCGATGAATTGAGTTTTCGTCTGAGGCCGCCCTGCGATGCAGGTCTCCCCCTCAATTACTGGCTTCGGCAGCTCTTTGTCACCGGCCATTTTTGAACCCTTCCCCTCAGTTGGTGCTGCTCGATCGGACTACTTGTCCCACTTGCCGTTCGAGCCCCCCGAGCCACCACCCATGTGGTTCTTGTTCGCGTACTCCTGCTCGGTGTACTTGTCCTTGACCTTGGAGGTGCTCTTGCCGAACTTGTCGATCAGCCCGTGCAGTCCCCTAATCACGCCTTCCAGGTCGCCCTTCGTGTCCACGTGGGCTTTCTGGAGGTCACCCGCCTCCAGAAACATGCACGTGTTTCCGAACGCGTCCATCGGGATGTCCGTCCGGTACCGCGACGTCTCCCCCGCCTTGTCCATGTCGTCCAGCAGCGTCCAGAGCTTCTTGATCACTTCATCGAGTGCACTCAGATCCACCCGCATTCCGTTGCCCATACCCCGTGTCCTCTCCCCTGTTTCCTTAACCTGACTGCCTGGCACGCTTGTTCCGCCAGTCCCGCACCGCGATCCCGCTGCCACTCGCCAGAAGCACCAGCAGCAAGCCCGCCCCCACCACGTACATGGCGACCCGTTGCTCCTGCTCCGCCTCTGTCTCGCCCATCGTCACCGCCATCGGGATGACCTCGCCCGAGCCCGCTACCACCGGGGGGTCCGGTTCGGGGCGGGTGCCCGGGGTGGACTCGTCCGAGAGAGCGGCTACCGGGTCCACTACGCCCCAGCCCAGGTAGCGGTTCGGGCCGCGGCCCGGACGTTGGGCGGATTCCTGGATGCGGGTGGTGATCTGGGCCGCCGACCACTTCGGGTGCTTTTCCTTCAGCAGTGCCGCTACGCCCGCTACGTACGGGGCCGCGAAGCTCGTGCCGTCCGCCGCGCACTGGCCGCTCGTCGGGACGGTCGAGACCATGCCGACGCCCGGGGCCGCCACGTCGACGAAGTCGCCCGCCTGCGAGAAGAAGGCGCGTTCGTCGTTGCGGTCCGAGGCCGCCACCGCCAGGACGCCCGGGTACGACGCCGGATAGGTGTTCGCGGACTCTCCGTTGGCGCCGTCGTTGCCGGAGGCTGCGACGATCAGGGCGCCGGCCTTCACGGCTTCCGCCACGGTGTTGCGCAGAGTCGCGTTGTCCTTCTTGTTCGCCGTGTCCGACGAGATGTTGATGATCTTCGCACCCTTGGCCACCGCGTCGTTGATCGCGGCGGACATCGTCCCCGAATCACCCTGCTTCTCCTCCCCGCCCGTGTAGCGGAGGGAAAGAATCTTGGCCTCCGGGGCCATGCCCGCGAAGCCGGTGCCGGGGATCTCGCGGGCAGCGATGATGCCGGCCACCCGGGTGCCGTGGCCCTCGAGGTCTTCCGTGCCGTCGCCCTTGCCGACGTAGCTCTTGCCGCCCGCGGCCATCGCGCCGCGCAGCTGGGGGTTCCTGTCGTCGACGCCGGTGTCGATCACGGCGACCATGACGCCCTTGCCGGTCGCCTGCGCTCGCAGTTGGTCCAGGAGTACGCGCTGGAGCGCCCACGGCGTGGACTTTATGATGTCGCCGCCGAAAGTGCACTCGGAGCTGGAGGACAGGCCGAAGGACGGGTTGTCCGCGTCCGCCAGGTGAGTTCCAGCGGGGGCGGCTGCCGTCGACGGGGCGGGTGCGAGACACGCCCCGGTGACCGCGAGAACGCCAAATGCCCGCTGCAGTGCGCGGGTTCCACTCGTACGCGTACGCGGACGGGGTGTCAGGACCCCCATGTTCAGGCTCCCCAGGCTTTCTTGCTTCGTTGTCGAAGCTTGAGCTGCTGTAGCTGCGTTGGCTGTTGTGCAGAAGTGGGACGGCCCAGCTGACGCCATGGCGTCCGCCGGGCCGGCCCATCTCGTCTCACCTCGGTGCGGATCAGCCCCAGGTGTTGGCGTTGCTCTTCTCAGTGGCCTGGTAGTTCTCGGCCGAGCTCTGCAGCGCCGCAGCGATCTTCATCAGGGTCGCGTGCAGGTTGGCCGCGGTCTTGTCCCAGTCGCGCTGCTTGCGCTGGTATCCCTCCTGCGCCTCACCTTCCCAGGTGGTGGCGACGCGCCGGACAGCGGCCTCGACGTCGTCGAGCTGCTGCTTGATGCGGCCGGCGGTGTTCTTCACGTCCGTGGACGCGTTGGTGATGGTGGCGTAATTGACGAGAATCGACATCGTCGCTCCCTTTCAGGAAGAGGAATGGGGAAGTCAGTGAGAGCGGATCAGCCGAAGTCAGACATGATCTTGCTTACTTCAGCGTTCTGCTGCTCTTCCGACGCGGTGTAGTTGCTCCGCGTGGAGTCCACGGCTTCCTTGATGTCGTTGAGGATGTCGCTCATCTTCTTGGCGTCCTCGTTCCACCGGTTCTGGAGCTCGTGGTACGACTTGGCGGCCTGGCCCTGCCAGCCACCCGCGACCTGGTCGATCACTCCGCTGAGACGGCGGATCTCGCCCTGGATCTGCCCATTCACCGTGCTGATCTGACCCGAGAGCCTGGTCAGCTCATCTTCTGTTACCCGAAACTGCCCGGCCATGGTGAACCTTCCCCCATGTCGTTGATGGTCCGGGAAGCCTGTGCCACTCCCCGGATGAGCGTCACATCAATGAGCGCTGCAAACACTCTATCGCCCGTCAGTCACACATCCACATGTGACGGTTATCAGTTACAGAGTTCACACACATGCGCGACAGCACTGTGATCGACAACACCAAGTCCCGCTGCATATACGCCCGTTAGGGTCACTGGCTCTGCGGCTGCGCCGCGCTGCCGGTGTCGAGCATCGGCCCCTTCGGAATGAACTCCGCCCACGTCTGCGGCACGATCGCGGGGTGCGCGACCTTCTCGTATCCCAGCCGCGTGCGCGCCTTGTCGGTCTCGCTCGCCTCGCCCCCCGACGACTCGGACGACGAGGAAGCGGAGCCGTTCTTGTCCGCCGCGCTATCGTTGTTCGCCGGCAGCGAGTAGCGCAGGCCCGTGTCCGTCAGCAGGTACGTCGCGCCACCGCCCTGCGCCGAGCCGGTGACCTCCTGGAAGAGTAGCCCCGAGCCCGAAGAGACGTACGCGTTCAGCGAGTCGGCGATGACCTTCTTGGGGTACGTCGTCCCTGCCCAGGCCGCGAGCTTCGGCTTCTTGTCCGCTCCGATGTTGCCGCTGTAGACGCTGCACGAGGTGTTCTGGGCCGCACTGGCCGCCGTCGCCACCGGGTTGGCCTGCTTCGGGACCGTCTGCGGCCAGCCCTTGTCCGCATAGAAGGTCTTCGCCGGGCCCTGATTGGCCGCGATGATGTCCGAGGTGTTGGCCTTGATGTCGGTGGGATCGTCTGTTCCGTACGCCACCTCGGCGGACGGTGAATGCTTAAGGAGATTGGCGACGAACGGCGTGATGGCCGCGACCCGGTCCTTCAGTACGACGTAGTACCGATCGCCTTGGGCGTCCTGCGCCTTGAGCACCCGGCCCACCGTCCCCGCCTCGGCGGGAAGCCCTTCGACCTCGGTCTGCGTACCGATGTCCGGCACCGTCGGGAACGCAATAGCGCCGCCCAGGTTGAGGGTCTGCAGCCACTCCGTGCTCACCGGCTGCGGCTCGGACGCCGTGCCGATGACCGCGGCCCTCAGCTGCTCCATCTCGGTGTCGTCAAGACCCGATGTGCCGCCCAGCAGAAACGCGTTGCCCTTGCCGTCGACCAGGTACGCCAGCTTCGTTTTGGAATCGACGACGTACAGCGCCTCCCTCGCGTCGACCTTCCCGGCGTTCGCGACCGACTTCGCGTCGTCGTCGTCGAGGACGAAGACGGCGCGGTCGATGGAGGTGTTCGAGCCGGGCGCCGGGCGCTCGCAGACCGCCCACGTCTTCACCTTCTCGGCGTCTTCCTTGGTGGGCAGCCGGTCGGGGGCGTACGGGATGCCGAGCGTCGCGCCGTGCGGGATGCCGCTCTTGTCGATGTCCTTGCCGGGGACCTCGATGACGCTGCCCTTGCCCTTGTCCAGAAGGAGCTTGGCGGAGGCGTAGTTGAGGACGGGATGCAGCGTCGGGACCTGCTTGCCGTTCGCGGCCTCGTCCGGGATGACGACGTAGCGCGTGGTGGAGTCGCTGTCGACGATGATGTGCTGGCCGGGAGTGTCCCAGCCCTTCGGCGCCGACGGCTTGAGCACACCCCAGGCGATGAAGCCGATCACCAGTACAACACCCACGCCCAGGCTGGGCATTACAGTGCGAATTGGGCGCGGCGCACCTTCGTCGGAGCCCCCGGGCGAAGGTGCCAGGAACGCTGCGACAGTGCGCTTGCGAGCGAACGTATAGGCGGCGAGCTCATCCCGACGCGTTGCCATGGTCCTGGCTCTCCCGTTTGGTCGTGCGTAGTCGTGCGTAGTCGTGCGTAGTCGTGCGAATGCTTGAGGCTGCTTCTGCCGAACAGGCCACCTACTATGCACTGCGCCGCGCGACCGTGATCCACCAGGTGCGCGGTCCCCGCCGCATCTTCACAGGCCTGTGCCATGTTCGTAGCCCGGCACCTGTGTCGCCCCGTGTTCATCAACGGGTACCGTGACCACTCGCACAACTGACGTGGGCAATTGTGGCCCCAGGCCAGTCGCCGGGATCCGTACAGCGGGATCCGCGCCGACGACGGCCACCACTTTCGCGAAAGGGATGTCCCGGGGGATGACCAGCGCTACGAGCACTCGGCGCGGACGCCGCGCACAGCAGCAACCGGGCCGTGGCCGCAGAGCCGCCCCGGCTCCGGCTCCCGCGGCCGGCAACTCCGCGGCGCCGCGCACGCTGCCTCACCCCGGCGGCATGGGCCCGCTGCGGCTCCAGCAGCTCATCCTGGTCGAGCTGGCGGCGGCCGTCATGCTGGCCGCCTGGGTCACCTCCGAGCGCTGGCTGCTCGCCCCGGCCGGTGCCGTGGCCGCGTTGCTGTTGCTCCTCGCGATCGTGCGCCGGCATCACCGGCCGCTGCCCGAGTGGTACGAGACGACCCGCGCCCTCAAGCGCCGCCGGCGCGAGGCCAAGGCACCCGTCCCGCCCGGTACGGATCCGCTGCTGGCCCCGACCGTGGAGTGCGACTCCGCCCTGCGGACGTACACCTTCGTCTCCCGTGACGACCGCTCGATCGGCATGATCGGCGACGGGTCGTTCCTGACCGCCGTGCTCTTCGTCCAGCCGGGCGACGAGCCGCTGCGCCCCGGGGCCGCCGGGCGTCAACTGCCGCTCCAGCTGGTCCAGGACGCCCTCGAGGTCGACGGCATCCGGCTCGCCTCCGCGCAGGTCGTGCAGCACACCCAGCCGGCGCCAGCGCCGCACCTGCCGCAGCAGTCCGTCGCCGCACGGTCGTACGGGCCTCTCCAGGCCCACGCCGGATCCCCCGCGCTCCGGCTCACCTGGGTCGCACTCAAGCTCGACCCGGAGCTGTGCCCCGAGGCGGTGGAGGCACGCGGCGACGGCGTCCCCGGCGCCCAACGCGCGCTGCTGCGCGTCGCGGACCAGCTGGCGAGCCGCCTGGCCGGAGCCGGTTTCCAGGCGACGATCCTGGACGAGAGCGAACTCGTACAGGCCCTCGCGACGTCGAGCTGCCTCAACCCGCGGGCCAACGCCCAGCGGGGTCAGGACGGGCGGCCGGCACAGCGGCGTACGGTCGAGTCGGTACGCAGCTGGCGGGTCGACGACCGGTGGCACTCCACGTACTGGATCTCCCGCTGGCCGCAGCTCGGAGACGGCGGCGTCGCCCTGCCGCGGCTCATCACGCAGTTCACCTCGCTGCCCGTCCTCGCGACGACGTTCAGCATGACCCTGAGCAAGGCCGGCAACCGCGGCATCTCCGTCACCGGGCACGTGCGCATCACCGGCCGGGGCGAGAACGAACTCGGGCAGGTCAGGCGGGACTTGGAGCGCGCCGCGAGCGCGTCGAAGGTCGGCCTGGTGCGCCTCGACCGGGAACAGGTCCCCGGAGCACTCGCCACCCTGCCGCTCGGAGGTACGTCCTGATGTCCTACCCCACGCCGACCATGAACCCGGGGCAGCGCGGCCAGGAGCCCGCACGCACCCCGGCGCACGTGGCCTCGCCCACCGACACCGGCCTGATCCCGATCATCCGGCCGGAGACTCCGCAGCAGCAACGCCGCATTTTCAGCCCGGGGTTCGGGCTGCGCGGACCGCGCCGTAACCGTCATGTCGTGACCGCTGAGGAGATCGCGGCGATCAGCATGCCGATAGGCGACGACGGCGTCATCATCGGCACGGACACGCAGTCCCAGCCGGCGGTGCTCGGCCTGGCCCGTCCCACGCCCTTCGACGTCGTCGTCGTGGGCGGCCTGTGGATCGCCCAGGTACTGGCGCTTCGCTCGGCCGCGACGGGGGCCCGGGTAGCGGTCGAGACCGGCCGTCCGCAGGCGTGGCAGCAGCTCGCCCAGGCGGCGGGCGGGGGCCAGCAGTGCATGACGGTCTATCCGGTGGGACGGGTGCCCGCACAGGGCCCTTCCGTCTCCAGCCCCGTGGTACTGATCCGCGACTGCGGCGTGCGTCCGCCGCGCGGGCGGGTGACGTCGCTGCCGTGGCAGGCCGTGGTGACCGTGCTGCCGTTCGTCGGGGAGCACGCGCCGCGCTGGCTGGCGCAGGCGCAGTTGGTCGGGATCCAGCGCATTTCGCCCCAGGAGACCGATGTCGTGCGGGAGACGCTCGGCATCCCGGCGGAGCATCTCGAGATGCTGCCGACCCTCTCCGACAATGTCGCCCTGTGGTGCACCCGCAAGCATCGCAAGTACGTCATGACCGAGCCCACGGACGCGGAGACGGGTCTGCTCGGCATGGCCCGCCGCCTGGACTGAGGGCCCGGCCGGGCGTCGTGGGCGGGCGTCGGACGGGCGGGGCGCCGGGGGAATCGGGGGCCCGGTCCGCACGCAAGGGCGCTTTTCCGTACCGTGGGGCGAAAGATTAGTCTTCTGGTGATGCGGTGAACGTCGCAGCCGCGTAGGACGCGCCACCCCATCCGCCCGACCGCGACGACGCCAGCAGCAGTTGCTGACCAGGAGGCAAAGCAGTGAACAGGGATCGGTCCGAGTACCACGGCGACGGCCAGTCCTCGGACGGGGACGACCGCGAGCTGGATCTCACCGGCGAGTTCGAAATCGTCTACGAGCCTCCTGCCTGGTACGACCAGAGCACGCGGGGTGGTTCCGCGCAGGGCGGGCAGGGTGACGCCGGACCCGCGTCCCCGCCGCCGCCGACCGGACCGCCGCTGGGTCAGGGTGGCCCCGCCCAGCCGGAACCGCCGACGCCCCAGGTTCCCGCTCAGGCGCAGCCGTACGCCCAGGGCGCGCCGCAGGCGAACCAGTACGGCACGGGCGGCTATGGGTTTCCGCAGCAGCAGGGGCCCGGCGCGCCTCAGCAGGCCGGTGGCTACGGCTACCCCCAGCAGCAGGCGCCGGATGGGTACGGATACCCCCAGCACCCCGCGCCCGCGGCCCCGCAGCAGGCCGCGTTCGGGGCGCCGACACCGGCTCAGGACACGTCCGGTGGCTACGGGTACCCGCAGCAGCCCGCGCCGGCGGCCCCGCAGCAGGCCGCGCCCTCCGCGCCGACACCGGCTCAGGACACCTCGGGTGGCTACGGGTACCCGCAGCAGCCCGCCCCGGCGGCCCCGCAGCAGCCCGCGCCCTCCGCGCCGGAACCGGCACAGGACACGTCCGGCGGTTACGGCTACCCGCAGCGGCCCGCGCCGGCCCAGCCGGCCCCGGCCGCCGTTCCCCAGGCGCAGGCACCGGCCCCGGCTCCCGGCTTCCCCGTACTGCGCCCGATCGACGACGGCGCGCAGGACGACCAGCCCCAGGCCGCCGCCCCGGGGACGGACGTCCCCGAGCAGCAGGCTCCCGAGCAGCAGGTCCCGGAGCCCAACTACGCCGCCGCCGACGCCGAGGCGGCAGCGTTGTTCGGCAGTGCGGACGACGACGAGCCGGCGCAAGCGCACGGCGACGAGACGGCGACGGGTGGCTCCGGCGCCGCGTCCGGCAGCGATGGCGACGACAACGCCGACGCCGCGACGGACGCCGAGGCCGGTGCCGCGGTCTCCGCCGATGCCGTGGGCGACAGCGGTGGCGAGGCCGGGCACGAGCCCGACGCCGCCCCGGCGGCAGCAGCGCCCGCCGCCCCCGAAGCCCAGCAGCCCGCGCAGGTCCAGCCGCAGAGTGAGCCCGCGCCGCAGGGGTCCCAGGAGCTTCCGCCGCTGCCGCAGGGCTACCAGCCCGCACAGCCCGTCCAGGGTGTGCCGCAGCAGGCGGGACAGCCGGACCCGCAGGCCGCGGCCGCGCAGGCCGCCGGATACGGCTACCCCCAGCCCTTCCCCCAGCAGCCGCAGCCGCAGTACCAGGTCCCTCCGCAGGGCACGTTCGGCGCGGCCCAGCCGTTGCCGCAGGCCCAGCAGCAGCCCGTACCGCAACAGCAGCAGCACCCCGGGTACCCCGCGCAGGGCGGCCAGGGCGCCGCACCCGGCTACCCGCAGCAGCAGCCGCATCCGCATCCGCAGCAGCAACAACCCCAGCAGCAGGCACCGCAGGCCGCGCAGCCGCAGCCCGTGCAGCAGCCGCAGCAGGCGTACCCGCAGCAGGCCGCACAGCCCCAGCCCCAGCCCGTACACCCGCAGCAGCCGCAGCCGCAGCCGCAGCAGGGTTACAACTACCCGCCGCAGCAGGCGGGTTACGGCTACCCGCAGGTCGCGCAGCCCGTACCTCCGCAGCAGGCCGCACAGCCTCAGCAGCACCAGCAGCCGCAACCATCGCCGCAGCCTCAGCCGCAGGCCCAACAGCCCCAGTACCAGCAGCCCCCGCAGCAGCACGCCCCCCAGCAGGCACCGCAGCAGCAGCCCCCCGCCTACGGCTCCCAGGGCTGGACCGCCCCCGCGGGACCGCAGGCCGGCGCCCCCCAGCAGCAGGCGGCTCCCGGTACCCCGCTCGGCTACAACGCCGCCGTCGAGCTCTCCTCCGACCGGCTGCTGCGCAACCAGCCGAAGGCCCGTAAGAACAACTCGGGGCCGTCGCGCTTCAAGCTCGGCGCCAAGAAGGAAGAGGAAGAGCGGCAGCGCAAGCTGGCGCTGATCCGTACGCCGGTGATGTCCTGCTACCGGATCGCCGTGATCAGCCTCAAGGGCGGCGTCGGCAAGACCACGACGACCATGTCGCTCGGCGCCACCCTCGCTTCCGAGCGGCAGGACAAGATCCTCGCGATCGACGCCAACCCCGACGCCGGAACGCTCGGCCGAAGGGTACGGCGCGAGACCGGCGCCACCATCCGTGACCTGGTGCAGGCGATCCCGCAGCTGAACAGCTACATGGACATCCGCCGCTTCACCTCGCAGGCGCCGTCCGGGCTCGAGATCATCGCCAACGACGTGGACCCGGCGGTCTCCACGACCTTCAACGACCAGGACTACCGCAGCGCGCTCGAAGTCCTGGGCAGGCAGTACCCGATCATCCTCACCGACTCGGGCACCGGACTGCTCTACAGCGCGATGCGCGGAGTCCTCGACCTCGCCGACCAGCTGATCATCATCTCCACGCCGTCCGTCGACGGTGCGAGCAGCGCTTCGACGACCCTCGACTGGCTCTCGGCGAACGGCTTCGCCGACCTCGTCCAGCGGTCGCTCACCGTGATCTCCGGCGTCCGCGAGACGGGCAAGATGATCAAGGTGGACGACATCGTCGCGCACTTCGAGACCCGCTGCCGCGGCGTCGTCGTGGTGCCCTTCGACGAACACCTCGCGGCCGGTGCCGAGGTCGACCTGAACATGATGCGTCCCAAGACCCGTGAGGCGTACTTCCACATCGCGGCCCTCGTCGCCGAGGACATCGCCCGCACCCAGCAGGGCCAGGGTTTCGCCCCGCAGCACCAGGTCCCCCAGCAGCAGGTCCCCCAGCAGCAGCCCCCGCAGGGCTACGCGCCCCAGCAGCACCCCGGCGCCGCGCCCCCGCCCGGCCAGGGCTGGCAGCAGCCGGGCCAGCAGCAGCCCCCGCAGGGCCAGGGCTGGCAACAGCAGCCGTCGGCCCAGCCGCAGAACCCGCAGCAGCCCGGCCCCGGCTGGACGCAGTAGCACCCCGAGCCCGTCCCCCGTGCGGGTGAGTTACTACAAGGTGCTTATGCGCGAGGCAGGTTACGTCGGCCTAAAATGCGGGAACGACGTCCTGCCGTTGCCGAAAGGGAGTTTGACTGATGGGGAGCGCACAGGAGAAGGACAAGCTGTACGCCCTCGACATCTCCGGCGTCGAGTGGCACAGCGCGCCCGACACGAGCGAGAACGAGGAGCGCGTCGAGATCGCGTACCTGCCCGAAGGGGCCGTCGCGATGCGCTCGTCCCTGGACCCGGAGACAGTCCTGCGGTACACCGAAGCCGAGTGGCGGGCCTTCGTACTCGGAGCGCGCGACGGTGAGTTCGACCTGACCTGAGTGCCGGTGCCGTGACAGCACTTCGCCCCGCCGGACGAGATCCGGCGGGGCGAAGTCGGTTCCGTAGCGTACGAACGGTGGTCAGCGGCGGTTTCTGCCGACCAGGTGGGCGAGACCCCAGGCCGCCGCCGCGGCGACCACGAGGCCGAGCAGGCTGATCGGCCAGCTGTCGCCCCCGTTGCCCCACCATGCCTTGGCCGGGATCAGGGCGTCGGCCTGCATCATGTTCCGGAAGGCGTACATTCCGGCGTCCATGGTCACGAACACCACGGCGTTCGTGAAGCCGAAGAAGGCACCGAGCACGGCCACGACGGCGCCGCAGATGTGGGCGCCGGTCCGCCGGTGGCCCACCAGACCGACCAGTGCGCCGACGGCGGCTCCGTTGACGAGCGCGTGGAGCACGTAGAGGACATAGACCGTGTTTTCGGACTGGTCCCGGTACGTGGCGTAGACGATGCCGCTGTACACCAGCGAGACGACTACCGAGGCGAGGAAGCCGAGGCAGAACGCGCCCACCGGGTTGCCCGACCTCCGTTGCGGCCCGTGCGGCCCCTGGTGGGGATAGACCGGCTGCGGCGTGAACTGTCCCGGCGCGGCCGGCGGCGGGGCGCCGAACCCCTGCGGGGGCCCCGGGGGCTGCTGGGGTACGGGTGGCTGGTTGCCCGGGTTGTACTGGGGCTGCCAGGGCTGGCTCATGAAGGGGGTCCCCCGAGAAGCAGATGGTGGAACCGCCCAAATTACCAAACCGGATCACGCACGCCCCGCGGGCGCTCACAGTCTCCGCCAGACCCTCACCAGTAAGGCAACAAGGGTGTAGACCAATGAGGGCGCGCGCCGCTTCCGCGGTGCGCGCCTTTTGTCGTTCGGTCTGCTATTCCCGCAGTACACACGGGGTTTCGGACATCGTTGACGCGGCCGGACCGGCGCTGGTAGACCTTCGCTTCACCAGCTGGACATCAGTGATCAACACGCCTTCTCCGTGCGAGTGATGACGCGAGGTCAAACGTCCCATGGACACCACAACAGTTCCGCGCAATGCCCGGCCCTCCCCCCGAATCCGTACGCTGTTCGCCGTCGGAGCCACCGCCCTGGCCCTGGCCGCCGGAGCCGCGACCCCGCTGAATCCCGCCCCGGCCCAGGCGCGGGCGGACGGCTCGCGGACGCTGACCGTCGCCGTGTCGCAGAGCGTCGACTCCCTCAGCCCGTTCCTGGCCCAGCGCCTGGTCTCCACCACCGTCCACCGGCTGATCTACGAGAACCTGACGAACTACGACGCCAAGGACAACCACGCGATCCCGGGTCTCGCCACCAAGTGGGAGCCGTCACCCGACAAGCTCACGTGGACGTACACCATCCGTGAGAACTCCAGGTGGTCCGACGGCAAGCAGGCCACCGCGGAGGACGCCGCCTGGACGTTCAACACGATGATGAAGGACGAGGGGGCGGCCACCGCCAACGGCAGCTTCGTCGCCAACTTCAAGAAGGTCACCGCGCCCAGCCCCACCCGGCTGGTCATCGAGCTGAAGAAGCCGCAGGCCACCATGGCCGCGCTCGACGTGCCGATCCTCCCCCGGCACGAGTGGGAGAAAGTCGGCGACTTCTCGAAGTTCAACAACGACAAGAAGTTCCCGGTCGTCGGCAACGGGCCCTTCGTCCTCACGGACTACAAGGTCGACCAGTACGTCAAGTTCAAGCCGAATCAGAAGTTCTGGCGCGGCGCCCCGAAGTTCGACGAGCTGGTACTGAAGTACTACAAGGACGGTGACGCGGCCGTCGCCGCGCTCCAGAAGGGCGAGGTGTCCTTCGCGGCGAACCTCACCCCCGCCCAGGCCGCGTCCCTCGCCAAGGCCAAGAACATCAAGGTCAACGACGCCCCGGGCCGCCGCTTCTACGCCCTCGCCACCAATCCGGGCGCCAGGTCGAAGGACGGCAAGAAGTTCGGCGACGGCCACCCCGCGCTGCTGAACCCCAAGGTGCGCCAGGCGCTCTTCGCCGCCACCGACCGCAAGGCCATCATCGACAAGGTGTTCCAGGGGCACGCCGTCGAGGGCGAGGGCTACATCCCGCCGCGCTTCTCGGCGTACCACTGGAAGCCGACGGCCGACCAGAAGGTCGCGTACGACCCGGCCAGGGCGGCCGCGCTCCTCGACGAGGCGGGCTACAAGAAGAACAAGGCGGGCAAGCGCGTCGGCAAGGACGGCAAGCCGCTCGACTTCCGCATCCTGTGCCACGCCACGGACCCGAACGACAAGGCCATCGGCAAGTACATGCAGGAGTGGTGGGGCGACCTCGGCATCGGGCTGAAGGTCGACTGCCTCGACAACGTCTCCGACCCGTGGCTGGCCGGCGAGTACGACCTGGCCTTCGACGGCTGGTCCGTCAACCCCGATCCGGACTTCGTCCTCTCCATTCACACGTGCGCCGCGCTGCCGTCCACGCCCAAGGACACCGGTGCGACGGACAACTTCATCTGCGACAAGAAGTTCGACGAGCTCTACGCGAAGCAGACCGCGGAGTACGACGAGGCCAAGCGCGCGGGCCTCGTCCAGCAGATGCAGTCGCGGCTGTACGACACGGGATACATGAATGTCATGGCGTATCCGAACGCGGTCGAGGCGTACCGTACCGACCAGATCAGGGCGATCACGACAATGCCCGAGTCCGGCGGCAATCTGTGGGGCCAGGACGGCTACTGGAGCTGGTGGTCCGCCGTGCCCACCGAGGTCGACGACACCTCCGGCGGGAGCGGCTCCTCCACCGGTCTCCTCATCGGCATCGGCACGGCCGTCGTCCTCGCCGCCGGGCTCGGGGTCTTCGTCGTCATGCGCCGCCGCTCCACCGCGGAAGACCGTGAGTAGTCCATGAGCACTGCAAGCACCACCCCCCTCGCGGAGGGTGCGGCCGACGGCCCGGTCCCGGTGAAGACCGGGCCGTCCGGCCCCCGCGCCCGCTCCGCCCGTGCCTATCTGCTGTACGTCGCCGGGAAGCTCGGCGGCGCTGCCGTGTCGCTGTTCGCCGTACTCGTCACCAGCTTCTTCCTCTTCCGGATCATCCCCGGCGACCCGGTGCGCACCATGACGCACGGTCGTCAGGTGTCGGCCGAACAACTGACCTCTCTGCGACGCCAGTTCGGGCTCGACCTGCCGGTGTGGCAGCAGTTCACGGACTACTGCGCCAAGGCGCTGAGCGGCGACCTCGGCGTCTCGTACCAGTTCCACGCGCCGGTCGGCGAGCTGATCGCGGAGAAGCTGCCCGCGACCCTGCTGCTGACCGGCGTCGCCGTCGTCATCTACTCGGCGCTCGGCCTGTGGCTCGGCACGCGCTCCGCGTGGAACCACGGCCGGCTCGGGGACAAGGTCAGCACCGGCGTGGCCCTCACCCTGTGGTCCGTGCCGTCGTTCTGGCTCGGACTGCTGCTGATCATCACCTTCTCGGTGGGCATCGGCCCGATCCCCGGCATGTTCCCCACGGGCGGCATGGAGACGGGCGGCGAGACCGGCTTCGCGTACGTCGCCGACGTGGCGCACCACATGGTGCTGCCCGTCGTCACCCTGGTGGCGGTCGGGTACGCGCAGACGCTGCTGGTCATGCGGGCCTCGCTGCTCGACGAGATGGGCAGCGACTACCTGACGACGGCGCGCGCCAAGGGGCTGCGCGACGACCTGGTGCGGCGCCACCACGCCGTACCGAACGCCCTGCTGCCCACCGTCACCATGGTCTTCATCAACCTCGGACATGTGGCGGCCGGTTCGATCCTCGTCGAGACGGTCTTCTCCTGGCCGGGGCTCGGCGGGCTCTTCTACCAGGCGCTGAGCGTGCCCGATCTGCCACTGGTGCAGGGACTCTTCGTGGTCTTCGCGGGCGCGATGATCGTGATGAATCTCCTCGCCGACCTGCTCTATCCGCTGCTCGATCCCCGGGTGGGCCGATGACCTCTCCGACTACTGCCGCCCAGACCGCCTCGTCCCTCGCGTGGGCGCGGCGCCGCAGCTCCGTGGCCCGGTTCTGGCGCTCGTACCGTACACACCGGGCGGGCCTCTTCGGGCTCGGCGCCCTGGCCGTGATCGCACTGGTGGCGCTGGCCGCGCCGCTGCTCGTCGGCAGCGACGTACAGAGTGTGACGAACGCTCCGGGTGCGGCGCTGGAGTCGCCCAGCGGCGCATTCCCACTCGGGACCGACCAGTTCGGGCGCTCGTTGCTGGGGCTGCTGATCTGGGGTGCGCGGATCTCCCTCACGGTGGGGCTGATGGCTGCGGCGCTGTCCGTGGCCATCGGTACGCTCGTGGGCATCCTCGCCGGGCACTTCGGCGGCTGGTTCTCGACGGTGGTCATGCGGATCACCGACTGGTTCCTGGTGATGCCGACGCTGGTGCTCGCGATCGTGCTGGCGACGGTGATGTCGCGCAGTGTGTGGACGGTGATCCTGGCGATCGGCGTCACGAGCTGGCCGACGACGGCGCGGCTGGTGCGGGCGCAGACCCTGGCGGTCGAGTCGCGTCCGTACATCGAACGGGCTACGGCGCTCGGCGGCGGCCACGGGCACATCATGAGCCGCCACGTCCTGCCGAACGTCATGCCCCTGGTCCTCGCCCAGACCACGCTCGGCATCTCCAACGCCATCCTGACCGAGGCGACGCTCGCCTTCCTGGGCCTGGGCGACCCGGACGTCGTCTCGTGGGGCGGCATGCTCCAGGACGCGCGGGAGGCGGGCGCGGTGTCGGCCGGGCACTGGTGGTACCTGGCGCCGCCCGGCATCGCCATCGCGGTGGTCGCGCTGGCGTTCACGCTGTGCGGGCGCACGGTGGAGTCCGTTCTGAACCCGAAGCTGGGGGTGTCGGCCCGATGAGCGCACAGGGCCCGTTGCTGGAAGTGAAGGACCTGCACGTGACGTACGGGGCCGGGACACGGGCCGTACGGGGTGTGGACCTGACGCTGTCGGCCGGTCAGAAGCTCGGCGTCGCGGGCGAGTCCGGCTGCGGAAAGTCGACGCTGGCGCTGGCGCTGCTGCGGCTGCTCCCCGCGTCGGCCAGGCTCAGCGGGGAGATCCTGCTCGACGGTGAGGACGTCCTCTCGATGAAGTGGGGACGGCTGCGGGCCGTGCGGTGGGCGGGGGCTTCGATCGTCTTCCAGGGCGCGATGCATTCCCTGAACGCCGTGCACCGGATCGGGGAGCAGATCGCGGAGCCGGTCCTGCTGCACGGCAAGTCGACCGCGGCCGCGGCGCGGCGGCGGACCGGCGAACTCCTGGAGCAGGTGGGGCTGCCGGCCGGGCGCGCCGACGCGTATCCGCACGAGCTGTCCGGCGGGCAGCGGCAGCGCGTGATGATCGCGATGGCGCTGGCGTGCGATCCGCGGCTGATCGTCGCGGACGAGCCGACGACGGCGCTGGATGTGATGATCCAGGCGCAGATCCTGCGGCTGATCGAGCGGCTGGTCGCGGACAAGGACATCAGCCTGCTGATGATCAGCCACGATCTGTCGGTGCTGGCCGACACGTGCGACCGGCTCGCGGTGATGTACGCCGGGAGGGTGGTCGAGGAGGGCCCGGCCGACCAGGTCTTCACCGACGCGCAGCATCCGTACGGACTGGCCCTGTCGGCGGCGTTCCCCCGCATCGGCGACCCGGCCTCCCGCCGGGCCCCGCGCGGCCTGCCGGGCGACCCCCCGGACCCGTCGGCGCTGCCGCCCGGCTGTACGTTCCACCCGCGCTGCCCGGTCGCCCTCGACGAGTGCGGGACGGAGGACCAGCCGTTGCGGGAGGCGGGCGCGGGGCGGCGAGCGGCGTGCGTGCGGGTGGGGGCGGCGGTGCCGGCGCAGGCGGCGGTACCGGAACCGCCGTTGGCGTGAGCGGGGGCCTTGGGCGGGTGCGCCGGTTGCCGCTGAGGAGGGGAGCCGTCCCCTCGGAGCCACTGCCGGCCACCGCGCGGGGCCTTCCCCGAAGCTGCTGCAGGCCGACGTGCGGACGCGTTTCCCCCCGGAGCCACCTGCCGCCCGCCGCACAGAGGCTCACTGGGACCGCGCACTTCGCCGCCGCGCGGGGCTTCGGCGGACCCGCGACCGCCCCGCACCGCCGGCCACCACCCTTCCCCCACTCCACCGACCCGGCCACCCGCCCACGCGCCCATCCGCCCCGGAGCCAGACATGAGCATCGCCACCCCACTCCTCTCCGCCGCCGGACTCCACGTCGCCTTCCCCGGGCGGCGTGGCGCGGCCACCGCACGGGCCGTCGACGGCGTCGACCTCGACATCCGCCCCGGCGAGATCGTCGCGCTCGTCGGCGAGTCCGGCTGCGGCAAGACCACGCTCGCCCGCTCCCTCCTCGGCCTCGTCCCGCCCACCTCCGGCCAGGTCACCTTCGGCGGCGTGCCCCTCGACTACGGCTCGCGCTCCCTCAAGGCGTACCGCAAGCGCGTCCAGCTCGTACTCCAGGACCCGAGCGGCTCGCTGAATCCGCGTCACACCGTGTACGACGCCGTGGCGGAAGGCCTGCGGATCCACGGTTACGCGGGTGACGAGCGCGAGGCGGTCGCCGGAGCACTCTCGCGGGCCGGGCTCAGGCCCCCCGAGCGGTTCTTCCTGCGCTACCCGCACGAACTCTCCGGCGGCCAGCGCCAGCGCGTCGTCATCGCCGGCGCGCTCGTCCTCGAACCCGAACTCATCGTCGCCGACGAGCCGGTGGCCTCGCTGGACGCTTCCGTACGGGGGGAGATCCTGGCCCTGCTCCTGTCGCTGCGCGACGAACTCGGGCTCTCGGCGCTGGTGGTGACCCACGACCTCGGTCTCGCCTGGAACATCGCGGACCGCGTGGCGGTGATGTACCTGGGCCGGATCGTGGAGACCGGTCCCGCGGAGAAGGTACTGACGAACCCTCAGCACCCCTACACGCGCGCCCTGCTGTCCGTGCTGCCGGAGTCCGGCGAGACACCGGTCGTGCTCACCGGCGAGCCCCCGGACCCGTCCCGCGTCCCCGGCGGCTGCCGCTTCCACGCCCGCTGCCAGGTGCTCGCCTCCGGTGAGGCCGAGCGTGCGGGCGTCGCCGCGGACTGCCGTGCGACGCTCCTGCCGGTCCTGAACGGCGGCGACGAGGCGCAGGTCGCCTGCCACTGGGCGGCGGCCCGCGTCACCGGGACCGAGGC
Source organism: Streptomyces sp. NPDC055287 (assembly GCF_053646035.1). Classification (NCBI taxonomy): domain Bacteria; kingdom Bacillati; phylum Actinomycetota; class Actinomycetes; order Kitasatosporales; family Streptomycetaceae; genus Streptomyces; species Streptomyces sp. NPDC055287. The sequence goes on from NZ_JBSHNE010000032.1 coordinate 53,679, forward strand.
CACCGAGGCCGCCGAGGCCTGACGGGCAGAGGGCGCGCGGGGCCTGCGAGGCACGCGAGCCCCGCAGGGCTACTGGGCTCGCCCCTGCGCCTTCGCCTCGTACACCTCGATGAGCTCGCTCGAACGCTTCACATCCGCCCCGATGGCTTCCAGCAGCGCCTCGATCGACTCGAACTTCTCCTGGCCGCGCACGTACGCGAGGAAGTCCACGGCGACGTGCAGCCCGTACAGGTCGAGGCCCACCCGGTCGATGGCGTACGCCTCCACCGTCCGTTCCGTGCCGTCGAACTGCGGGTTCGTGCCGACCGAGATCGCGGCGGGCATCTTCTCGCCCTCCACGGTCAGCCAGCCCGCGTACACGCCGTCGGCGGGAATCGCGGTGTGCGGCAGCGTCTCGACGTTCGCCGTCGGGTAGCCGAGCTCGCGGCCGCGCTGCGCCCCGCGCACCACGACGCCCTCGACACGGTGCGGCCGGCCCAGGATCTCCGCGGCGCCTTCGACGCCGCCCTCGGCCACGAGCCGCCGGGTGAGCGTGGAGGAGAACGGCTCACCACCGCCCGCCTCGCCGCTCACGTACAGGTCGACGACCTCGAGCTCGTAGTCGTAGGTCCGACCGAGCTCGGACAGGAACGCCACATTGCCGGCCGCCCGGTGCCCGAAACGGAAGTTGGGGCCCTCGATGACCGCCCGTGCGTGCAGCTTGTCGACCAGCACCTTCACGATGAAGTCGGCCGGCGAGAGCTTCGAGAACTCCTGGGTGAACGGCAGGATCAGCAGTGCGTCCACGCCCAGCTCCGCCATCAGCTCCGCCCGGCGGTGGTGCGGGGCGAGCAGCGGGGGGTGGCTGCCGGGGCGCACGACCTCGCTCGGGTGCGGGTCGAACGTCACGACGACCGACGGCACGCCCAGCTCACGGGCTCGCTCGACCGCGCGACCGATGATCAGCTGGTGCCCGCGGTGTACGCCGTCGTAGGAGCCGATGGTGACGACGCTGCGTCCCCAGTCCTGGGGGATGTCCTCCAAGCCACGCCAGCGCTGCACTGTGACCGCTCTCCTCGTCCGAACTCGAACCCGATTACGCAGGTCTAAGACTGCCATGCCCACGGGGTGCGGCTCGCATCGGCATGGGAGAGCCCAGGCTCTCGACCGTCCGGCGGGTGCTCGGCCCCACCACCGCCGCCCACTCGTGCGGCGCCGTGACCAGCCACCCGGCGACGAGCGCCGCGAATTCGGGGACCTCGCGGGCGAGCCCGGCCAGCAGCCGGTCGAAACGGACCGCTCCCTCGGTCGTACGGACCAGAAGCATGCCGGTGCGGTGTACAAGGTCCCTGGTCCGTGCCTCGCCCCTGCGCCGGGCTCCGGTGCCGGCGGCCAGCAGCACCGCCTCCAGGGCGCCGAGGTCCCGCGCCGCGCACATCCCGCTCTCCCCGTGCCGCACGTACTGCTGCTCGCACTCCAGGAGTACGTCGAGCAGCTCGGCCCGCAGCGCCCGCGACGCGCGGCTGCCGGGCGCGGCGAGGACCGGGGCGAGGACGCGCCGCACCTGGCCGGGGTGGTCCCTCAGCAGGCCCGCGACCAGCGGGAAGAGGACGGCGCGGGCGCCGGGTCCGTGCTCGAGGCGCCGGTCCACGTACGCGGCGGCGTGCGCGGCCCCGGCAGGGTGACGGTCGACGTACTCACGGACGAGGTCGGCGGCCCGGCGGGCGAGGACAGGGCCGCTGACGTCGGCGAGCGCGCGCAGTACGTCACCCACGCCCTCTCCTCCAGCCGCCAGACATGCCCGGAAGGCGTCGAGGACGGGCTCCGGGTGGGTGGGGAGCGCGGCGGCGAGGGCGGCGGCGGGCAGCGGCGATGCCTCGTCGCCGAACACCGTCAGGGCCCGGGGCAGATAGAGCGACCGGGTGTCCGGGTCCCGTACGAGCACGCCCAGGGCAGGACCGTGCAGGACGCCGTCCCCCGGCCGCGTGAGCAGCGCGAGCGCGGCGTACCTGAGCAGCTCGCGGTCGGCTTCGGTGGTGACGTGCGGCGCGGCGGCGGGCCCGTACAGGGCGGCGGCGACCCGGCGGGCCGGGCGCTCGTCGTCATGGGACCAGCGGTCGACGGCCCGGCAGAGCGCGGAGGGCTCCTCCTCGGCGAGCGCGGCGAGGAGCTCGTCGGCGCGCGGGTGCGCACTGTCGGCCAGGGCCTCGGCCAGATCGTCGACGGCGAGCTCACGGCGGGCGTAGAGCAGCGCCTGGGCGACGTCGGCGACGGTGGGACGTACCTCGGCGTCGTCGGCGGCGGGCAGCGGCCGCTCGTCGTCGAACCATTGGCAGAGCATGGGCTGCACGGTCCGTGGCGCGGCCTCGATCCGGCGCGCGACCGCGTCGAGATACCGTCCCTGCGGCGGTACGGGCCCGCTTCCCGGGGCACCGTCGGCGGGCAGGAGCCGCCGCAGCAGATCCATCCGCTCGCCCTCCGCCACGCGCAGCCGCTCCCAGAACCCGGGCCCGAACTCCCCCAGCGCGCCGAGACCCCCGGGCCCACCCCCCTGGACCGACCGCCGCGTGACGCTGTCGGCCAGCACCCGGAGCACACCCAGGTATCCCCCCGCGTCGGGCACCCGCGACAGCACCTCCCTCAGGAGCCGGGCGGCCCGCCCCACCTCTCCGGCGCACACCGGCCCGGCCACTCCGTCGGACGCCGGCTCCGGCGGGAGACCGCCCACCCGCGTTCCTGCGCAGGCCGGCGCCATCGGCACACCAGCCACAGCCCCCCACTCCCGCGCACAACCGGGCGCCGCATCGCCCGCACGCGCCGGGGCGAGCACCGACCCCGCGGTCGCATCGCACTCAGCCGCCCCGAAGCACGCCGCGACCGCCGGGACGGGGAATCCCGGGCCGCTCCCGGTACCCGCCCCGGCCTCGGCGACGGGCCGCACCGGCGCCCCGCCTTCCAGCGCGTGGACCAGGCCCATCAGCCTGCGCGACACCGCGGGTGGGCCGTGCAACCGGTGCCGGAGCAGCAGGGCCTGCACCACCGGCCCGACGCGGTGACGCGCGACGGGCAAGGAACGCGCCGGGCCGGTCGCGCCGGTCGCACGCGCCTCGGCGACGACCGGTGCGGCGGGCTCGTGCGCGCGGGAGGAGGAGAAAGGGGCCGGGGGCACGCCGCCCGGATCACGGACGGCGTGGACCAGGCTGTGCAGCGCCGCGTCGATGTCCAGGTGCGCCGCCTGGAGCCAGTCGGCGAGCTCCTCGTGGACGAACCGGTAGCCGCTGCCGGCCGGCTCCAACAGGCCCTCCGCCAGTACCGCCGACGCCCACCCCGTGTGCCACGGAAAGACCTCATCGAACGACTCACGGTCCAGTCCCCCGTGCCCGGCCGCCGGACACCGCCGCGCCGCCTCGTGCACCCGGCCCGCCACCCTCGCCGCCATCCGCCGCACCGCCGCGCCCCGCGGCGCCGGCCGGGCCGCCGCCAGCCGCACCGCGACGCGCAGGCACATCAGGTCCAGGTACGCGGCGAACACGTCCTCGCGCGAAGGGTGCCCCGGCGCGTCCTCCGCCAGCGCCTCCCGCACCTCCGCCAGCAGCCGCAGCGTCAGGGGATGGCGGGCGTCGGAGGGGTCCGCGAGCGCGCCGTCCGGGATCGCGTACCGCTCGCGTGCGCGCAGCGCCTGCGCCTCGGTCAGGTTCCCGATCCGTACGGCGGGAGGCAGCCCCGGCCAGGGCCGCGCCGGCCGGTGCAGCGCGCCCTCCGGGTACTGCGCCCCCGCCGCCTCCCAGTGCTCCGCCCGGCACGCCACCACCAGCCGTGCCCCGGTCGCGCGCAGCCAACTCACGGTCCCCGCCGTCCAGTCGGGCAGCCGGTGGGTCAGCGCGGGCGGCATTTCCTCGGGGTCGTCCAGCAGAACGAGCAGGGGCCGGCCCGCGTCGCGTGCCAGCCGCGCCACCCGCTCCGGCGTGGCGCCCTGCGGATCGCCGCTCCCCTCCCCCGACGCGGCGACGGTCCGCCCGGCTTCCTCGAGTGCCCGCCCCACCGCGTCCGCGACCGACGCGTCACCGGCCCGCAGGTCGGCGCCGCGCAGCCGGAGCGTCGGGGCCGGGTCGGGGCCGTCGGCGCGCCGCCGCGCCAGTACGGCGAGTTCCGTCGTACGCCCGGCCCCGGGCTCTCCGACCAGGGCCAGCACCCTCGCACGGCCGGCGACGGAAAAGGCCTCGAACTCCCTTGCTACGTCCGGCCGTTCCACCGGCTCACGCCATCGATCCTGCCCCGCCCCATCGGCCGTCCCGGCCGATGCCTCTGCCAGTCGCAGCGCGCCCGCGAGGTTGAGGTCCGGCCCGTAGCAAGGCACCGTGGCCGCGTTCCGCCGCAGCAGCTCCGCCAGCGGGCCGTCGGGCGACGCCGCTGCCGCCGCCCGCAGGGGCACGGCGAACCCCGCCGCCCGCTCCTGCGCACACAGTGCGGTGCCGAGCACGGCCAACACCGCCCCCGTCTCCGCGTCCAGGACCGGCCCGCCCGCCGCCGGGCCGCCGAGCCGCAGGGCGTCGCTGCCGGTCGTTCCCATCGCCAACTCCACCGTGTGGTCGATGAGATGGAAGCGGTCGGTCGCCGTGTAGGTGACCGGAACCGGCCTGAGGACCCGCGCCTCCCGCCAGCCCCCGGCCGCGAGCCGTACGTACGTGCCCGTCCCGATCCGCTCCCGCGCCGCGACGGGAACCGGCCGTACGCCGAGACCCTCGGTCCGTACGAGCGCCAGATCCGTCTCCGGCAGCGGGACGATCGCGTCGGCCTCGGCCAGGCAGGTCCGCTCCCCCGGCGCGTGCAGGACGACCCGGGTCAGGCCGTCGACGGCCTCGTGGCTGGTGACGACGGTGCCGAGCTCGTCGGCGACGAACCCGGTGCCACGCGGGCGCCCGGCCAGATCGCGGATGTGCACCAGAGTGACCGCCGGCAACGGCGGCAACGGCGTCTCCCGTACCGCCATCGCCGAACCTCCCACCGTGCCCCGTGGCATCGACGGTAGGTCGGCGGTGATCAGTAGGAGAAGGACGCACGGCGAACGCGCCCCCATTACCCCCGTGGTTCACTCCGAGCGCCCGCCCAATGGGGTGAATCGGCGGTGCGGGCCGGAAAGACTTCCGGAGGGGGATCGTGGAGCGGACAGCCGACGGGCTGCCCGCTCCACGATGGGGGTCCTGCTCATCCCCCGGCGATCCCCGTCGCCTCAGCCGAACACGGCCAGGCTCTTCGCCTTGCCCCGGTTCTCCTCGACCAGCGCGAGGAACCGCCCCTCGGGTCCGAAGACCGCGACGGGGCTGGTGTCGTACGCGGGCATGTCGAGCCGTACGCCGTTGGTCACCAGGCCCGCGCGCCGCTCGTCCACGTCCCAGCGCGCGAACGCGGCCGCGGCCGCGTCGGCGATGGGCATGACGGTGAGCTCCTCCTGGAGCTGCTCCAGGGTCTTCGCCGCGTCGAGCCCGTACGGGCCGACCCTGGTGCGGCGCAGCGCGGTCAGGTGGCCGCCGACGCCGAGACCCGCGCCGAGGTCGCGTGCGAGGGCGCGGATGTACGTACCGGAGGAGCAGACCACAGAGACGACGAGGTCGACGACGGGCGTCCCGTCCTCGGCCACCGCCTCGCGCACGTCGTACACCTGGAAGGACGAGACGGTCACCGGCCTGGCCGGGATCTCGAACTCCTCGCCCTCGCGCACCCGCGAGTACGACCGCTTGCCGTCTATCTTGATCGCGCTGACCTTGGACGGCACCTGCATGATGGCGCCGGTCAGCTCGGCGACGCCCGCGTCGATGCCTTCCCTGGTCACGCCGGAGGCGTCGACGGACGCGGTGATCTCGCCCTCCGCGTCGTCGGTGACCGTGGTCTGGCCGAGCCGGATCGTACCGAGGTACTCCTTCTCGGTCAGGGCGAGATGGCCGAGGAGCTTCGTGGCCTTCTCCACGCCGAGGACGAGGACGCCCGTCGCCATGGGGTCGAGAGTGCCCGCGTGCCCGACGCGGCGGGTCTTGGCGATCCCGCGCATCTTGGCGACGACATCGTGCGAAGTGAAGCCGGACGGCTTGTCGACAATGACAAGGCCGTCCGGCGTCGTGGTGGTGCGCTTGTTCATTCCGCGGTTTCGCCCTCGTCCTCGGCTTCGTCGTCGGCTTCGTCGTCCTCGGGCTTGCGGTACGGGTCGGCCTCGCCGGCGTACGTCTTGCCCGTCGACACCTCGCGCACCTCGGCGTCCTTGGCGCGCGCCTTGTCGAGGAGGTCCTCGATCGTGCGCGCGTTGTCCGGCAGCGCGTCCGCGACGAACGCCAGCGACGGCGTGTGGCGCACACCGGTCTGCCGGCCGACCTCGGAACGCAGGACGCCCTTGGCGCTCTCCAGCGCGGCGGCCGAGGCGGCGCGCGCTTCGTCGTCGCCGTACACCGTGTAGAAGACCGTGGCCTCCCGCAGGTCACCGGTGACCCGGGCATCCGTGATGGTCACGAACCCCAGTCGCGGATCCTTGATTCGCCGGTCCAGGGTCTCCGCGACCACGACCTGGATGCGATCGGCCAGCTTGCGGGCCCGCGCTTTGTCGGTCACCGGTCCGTCTCCTCTTTCTGCTTCTGCTGAACTTCAGTCTTCGTCAGTGTGCAGCCGCCGCCGTACCGACAGCAGCTCCACCTCGGGCCGGGCGGCGACCATGCGCTCGCACCGGTCCAGTACGTCTGTGAGATGCCCTGTCTCGCCTGATACCACCGCCACGCCGATCTCGGCCCTGCGATAGACATCCTGATCGCCGACTTCCGCCACACTGACTGCGAACTTGCGCTGCAGCTCAGCGACGATCGGGCGTACTACGGAACGCTTCTCCTTCAGCGACCGTACGTCGCCGAGGAGCAGGTCGAAGGACAGTGTCCCCACATACATGTGTGTCCGGATGTCCCGCCGGTTCGGGGTCGTGCCCCGCCAACCACTTGGCAGGGACACAAGAACCGTACACGCAACGGCCGGGGCCGCTCGACGGAAATAATCTCCGCCGGGCGGCCCCGACTGACGATGTACGGATCAGCTACACGGCTCAGCCGCGCGGCTTCTCGCGCATCTCGTACGTCGCGATGACGTCGTCGACCTTGATGTCGTTGAAGTTTCCGAGGTTGATACCGCCCTCGAAGCCTTCCCGGATCTCGGTGACGTCGTCCTTGAAGCGGCGCAGACCCTGGATGTTGAGGTCCTCGGCGATGACCTTGCCGTCGCGGATGAGGCGCGCCTTGGTGTTGCGCTTGACCTCTCCGGAGCGGACGAGAACACCGGCGATGTTGCCCAGCTTGGACGAGCGGAAGATCTCGCGGATCTCCGCCGTGCCGAGCTCGACCTCTTCGTACTCCGGCTTGAGCATGCCCTTGAGGGCTGCTTCGATCTCTTCGATCGCCTGGTAGATGACCGAGTAGTACCGGACATCCACGCCCTCGCGGTCCGCCATCTGCGCGGCGCGGCCGGCAGCTCGGACGTTGAAGCCGATGACGATGGCGTCGGAGCCCATCGCCAGGTCGATGTCGGACTCGGTGACCGCACCCACACCGCGGTGCAGGACCCGGATCTCAACCTCTTCACCGACGTCGAGCTGGAGCAGCGAGGACTCGAGAGCCTCCACCGAACCGGACGCGTCGCCCTTGATGATGATGTTGAGGTCCTGGACCAGACCGGCCTTGAGCACCTTGTCGAGGTCCTCGAGGGACACCCGGCGGGTGCGCTTGGCGAAGGCGGCGTTGCGCTCACGCGCAGCACGCTTCTCGGCGATCTGGCGGGCCGTACGGTCCTCGTCGACGACCAGGAAGTTGTCGCCGGCGCCGGGGACGTTGGTGAGACCCAGGACCAGGACGGGGGTCGACGGACCCGCTTCCTCGACGTTGTTGCCGTTGTCGTCGAGCATGGCGCGGACTCGGCCGTACGCGTCACCGGCGACCATCGTGTCACCCACGCGGAGCGTTCCGCGCTGGACGAGCACCGTGGCGACGGCGCCGCGGCCCTTGTCGAGGTGAGCCTCGATGGCAATACCCTGCGCGTCCATCTCGGCGTTCGCACGGAGGTCGAGCGACGCGTCCGCGGTGAGGATCACGGCTTCGAGCAGCTGCTCGATGTTGAGACCCTGGCGCGCGGAGATGTCGACGAACATCGTGTCGCCGCCGTACTCCTCGGCCACCAGACCGAACTCGGTGAGCTGACCGCGCACCTTGGTCGGGTCGGCACCCTCGACGTCGATCTTGTTGACCGCGACCACGATCGGCACGTTGGCCGCCTTGGCGTGGTTCAGCGCCTCGATCGTCTGCGGCATCACACCGTCGTTCGCCGCGACCACGAGGATCGCGATGTCGGTGGACTTCGCACCACGGGCACGCATGGCGGTGAACGCCTCGTGACCGGGGGTGTCGATGAAGGTGATGGCGCGCTCTTCACCGTTGACCTCGGTGGCGACCTGGTACGCACCGATGTGCTGCGTAATACCGCCGGCCTCGCCCGCAACGACGTTCGTCTTGCGGATGGCGTCCAGCAGTCGGGTCTTACCGTGGTCGACGTGACCCATGACGGTCACGACCGGCGGACGGGAGACGAGCATGTCCTCGCCGCCCTCGTCCTCGCCGAACTCGATGGAGAAGGACTCGAGAAGCTCGCGGTCCTCCTCCTCCGGGCTGACGATCTCCAGGATGAAGTTCATCTCTTCAGCGAGGAGCTTCAGCGTCTCGTCGGAGACGGACTGCGTGGCAGTGACCATCTCGCCGAGGTTCATCATCACGCCGACGAGCGACGCCGGGTTGGCGTTGATCTTCTCGGCGAAGTCGGTGAGCGAGGCACCGCGCGACAGGCGGACGGTCTGTCCGTTGCCGCGAGGCAGCATGACGCCGCCTACCGACGGGGCCTGCATGGCCTCGTACTCCTGGCGCCTCTGCCTCTTCGACTTACGCCCACGACGCGCCGGACCGCCGGGACGGCCGAACGCACCCTGCGTGCCACCACGGGCACCGGGGCCGCCGGGACGTCCACCGAAGCCGGGACGACCACCGAAGCCGCCGCCGCCACCGGGACGGCCCGCGCCGCCACCACCGGGACCACCGGGACGGCCTGCGAAGCCGCCGCCGCCACCACCGGGACCGGCCGGACGGCCTGCGAAGCCGCCGCCACCGGGACGACCGCCGCCGCCACCGCCCGGACGGCCACCGGGGCCGCCAGGACCGCGGCCACCGCCGCCGGGACCGCCACCAGGACGGGGAGTACCGGCAGCAGGACGCTGCGGCATCATGCCGGGGTTCGGACGGTTACCGCCCGGAGCGCCACCGGGACGCGGGGCGCCGCCCTGCGGACGGGGCATGCCGCCCGGGGAAGGACGTGCGCCACCCTGGCCCTGCGGACGCGGAGCGCCGCCGGGAGCACCCTGCGGACGCGGGGCGCCACCGGGGGCACCGGCACCGCCGGGACGCGGGGCGCCACCCGGACGGGGCGTCTGCGGACGCGCCATGCCGGTGGAGCCACCAGAGGTGAACGGGTTGTTGCCCGGACGGGGACCCGCGGGACGGGCGCCGCCGGGACGGGGGGACTGCTGGCCACCCGGGCGGGCGGGACGCTCGCCACCACGGCGGTCTTCACGCTGACCGCCGTCACGCTGGCCGCCGTCACGCTGACCTGCGTCACGCTGGCCGGCCGGAGCCGGACGGGCGGGACGGGGGCCGGGCGTGGCACCCGCGGGACGCGGGGCCTGCTGCGGCTGCGCGGGGGCGGCGGGCGCGGCCTGCTGGGCCGGCTCGGGCGCGGAGAACTCGGCCGCGGGCACCGGAGCCGCCGGAGCGGGCTTGGCCGGTGCGGGCTTCGGACCCGGACGCGGGGCACCGGACGGCGCGGACGCCGCCGGAGTGACCGGAGCCTCGGCCGCGGCCGGCTTGGGGGCCGGTGCGCCGGGCTTCGGGGCGCCCGGACGGGCCGCCTGTGCCGGGGAGGGAGCCGCCGGAGACGGCTTTGCGGGCGCTGCCTTACGAGGCGCACCCGGCTTTGCTGCGGACTTGCCGGCGTTGCCGCCGGGACCCTGCAGTGCGTCAGTCAGCTTGCGTACAACCGGCGCCTCGATCGTCGAGGACGCCGAACGGACGAATTCACCAAGTTCTTGGAGCTTGGCCATGACGACCTTGCTCTCAACACCGAACTCCTTGGCGAGTTCGTATACCCGGACCTTTGCCACTTCGCTCCTTTTAGGTCCGGGTTACCGCCGGACCGTCGCTACTTCATGGGCGTACTCATCGCGTACTCATCGAGTGCTCATCGCAATCTCGACCTACTTCCAACTCGCGAGGTACCTGACCGCACGGTTATCCGTGCCGTTCTCTTCTTACGGTGTTGCTGTTGCCTGCTCGACAAACTGGCTCAGTGCCGTTGTGCCGAGCGGTGCCCGGCCCCGAAAGGCCCGGGGAAACGCCCGGCGGCGGACCGCCAGGGCGAGACAGGCAGGGGCGGGGTGAATGTACGCACCCCGGCCGGGCAGCGTACCGCGAGGATCGGGAACACATTCGCCCTCGATCTCCACGATGCGCAGCAGTTCGCGCTTGGCCGCTCGCTCCCGGCATCCCACACAGGTTCGCTCAGGGCACACGCGGGCATGCGTCCGGCCAGACACTATTAAGTCTACCTCCCCGCGGCGACCTCACCCCATGGGGGCAAAAATCGAACGGTTGTTGTCGTAAAAACAGCCTCAGTCCTGGTCGGAGGACCGGCCCTCGGGCTGCTCGGTGTCGGAACGGATGTCGATGCGCCAGCCGGTCAGCCGGGCGGCGAGCCGGGCGTTCTGACCCTCCTTGCCGATCGCCAGCGAGAGCTGGTAGTCCGGCACGGTGACCCGGGCGGAGCGGGCCGCCATGTCCACGACCTCGACCTTGCTGACCCGCGCGGGCGACAGGGCGTTGGCGACCATCTCGGCCGGGTCGTCCGACCAGTCCACGATGTCGATCTTCTCGCCGTGCAGCTCGGCCATGACATTACGCACACGGCCGCCCATCGGGCCGATGCAGGCGCCCTTCGGGTTCAGGCCCGAGCGCGTCGACCGTACGGCGATCTTGGAGCGGTGGCCTGCCTCGCGGGCGATGGCCTCGATGACGACCGAGCCGTCGGCGATCTCCGGCACCTCGAGGGCGAAGAGCTTCTTCACCAGGTTCGGGTGGGTCCGGGACAGCGTCACGGACGGACCGCGCACACCCTTGGCCACCCGTACGACGTACGACCGAAGTCGCAGACCGTGGGTGTACTCCTCGCCGGGCACCTGCTCCTGCACCGGCAGGATGGCTTCCAGCTTGCCGATGTCGACGAGAACGTTCTTGGGGTCCCTGCCCTGCTGGACGACGCCGGTGACGACATCGCCCTCGTGGCCCGCGTACTCGCCGAACGTCCGGTCGTCCTCGGCGTCGCGCAGACGCTGGAGGATGACCTGCTTGGCGGTGCTCGCCGCGATGCGTCCGAAGTCGGACGGGGTGTCGTCGAAGTCCTTGGGCTCCTGGCCCTCTTCGAGGTCGGCCGGGTCTTCCTTCGCCCAGACCGTCACATGACCGCTGTCGCGGTTCAGTTCCACGCGCGCGCGGCGGTGGCTTCCCTCGGTGCGGTGGTACGCGATGAGGAGGGCCGATTCGATCGCCTCGACCATCAGGTCGAAGGAGATCTCCTTTTCCTTCGCCAAGCCCTTCAGGAGCTTTACGTCGATATCCATGGCTACGCCTCCTCTTCCTTCTTGTCCTTGCGGCTGAACTCGATCTCCACCCGGGCCTTGGCGATGTCGGCGAAGGCAACCCGGCGGGCGGTGGGCTTGCGGCCCTTCACGCCCGGCACTTCGAGGTCGAGCCCCTCGTCGTCCACGGTCAGAATGCGCGCGACCAGCTCGGTGCTGTCGTTCAGCGTGAGCTTCGCGAGGCGGCCGGTGGCCCGTACGTAGTGGCGGTGCTCCGACAGCGGGCGGTCGGCGCCCGGGGAGCTGACTTCGAGGACGTACTCGCCCTCGCCCATCGCGTCCGTCTCGTCGAGCTTCTCGGAGACGGCGCGGCTCAGCTCCGCGCAGGCGTCGAGTTCCACGCCTTCGTCGGAGTCGACGACGATCCTCAGCTGGCGGCGCCTGCCGGCCCGGGACACCTCGATGTCTTCCAGATCGAGGCCCTCCGCGCTGACCAGTGGTTCCAGGAGTGCGCGCAGCCTGTCGCTCTGGGTGGTGCTCATCCGGGTGACTCCTCGGCCGCGTGTGCTGTTGTGTGGATCGTCGCGTGTCAGATCAAAGGGTATCCGGTCCCGAGGGGTGTTGCCGTCAGCCTGCCGGGGAGCCGCAGGTACGCTCGCCTGCGGTGATCACCGCAGAGGCCCGAGGGAGACACAGGTGCGGCGCACGGAAACCACACGCAGGGGTGCGCTCGCGGCGACCGGGGCCGCGGCTGTCGCGCTGCTGACCGGCGGGTGTGCGGAGGATTCGGCTCCGCGGGGCCGTGAGGGCTCCGCCGATGCCGCGGCCGTCGCGGTGCGGGCCGAGGCCGGGCTGCGGAAGCGTTCCGCGCGGGCCAGGCGGACGCTGCTGGCGCGGTACGACGCCGTCATCGCCGCCCATCCCTCCGCCGCCGGGCGGCTGGAGCCGCTGCGCGACGCCGTGGCCAGGCAGGCGGACGCGCTGCGCGGCGGGGGTGCGGGTGTCCGCGCCGCCGCGCCCCCGGCCGTCGCCACGGAGCGCGGGGCCGCGCTGAAGGAGCTCGCCGCCGAGGAGCGGCGCGTGGCAGAGGAGCACACCGCGGCGCTCGTCGACGCTCCGCCGGAGCTGGCGCGGCTGCTGGCGTCCGTCGCCGCGGCCGGCGCCGCCCACGTATATCTGCTGACCGAAGGGAGCGACGGGTGAGCGGGACGCCGACCGCCGTGCAGGCGGTGGAGGCCGTGCAGGCCGCGCTGGCCGCCGAGCACGCCGCCGTGTACGGGTACGGCATCGTCGGCGGCCGCGTCGCCGAGACGCGCAGGGACGAGGCACGGGAGGCGTACGACGCCCACCGTTCGCGGCGCGACGCGCTGCAGCGGACCGTGCGCGACCTGGGTGCCACCCCGGTGGCCGCGGCCGCCGCGTACGCCCTGCCGTTCCCGGTGCCCGACGCGGCGGCGGCCGTACGGCTCGCAGCCGAGCTGGAGGACCGGGTGGCCGGGGTCTACTCCGACGTCGTACGCGCGGCCGGGGGTCCGCTCCGGCGCGAGGCGGCCGGGGCGCTGCGGGAGGCAGCGGTGCGGGCCGTGCGCTGGCGGGGACGCGGCGTAGCCTTTCCTGGGCTTGCCGAGCTGACCACCCCGGCCGTGAGCCGCAAGCAGTGAGCTTCGAGCCGGGTTTCGAACCGGCTTCTGAACGGGCTTTTGAAGGGGACACCACACGCATGCGTTTTGAAGCGCCGCAGCGGCTCGTACGAGCGCTCGGCGAGGCGTACCCGGACTCGGCCGCCGACTGGCTGGAACAGCTGCCCGAGCTCGCCGAAGAGGCCGTGTCCCGGCGGAAGTTGACCGTCGAGCGGGTGCAGAACCCCGGCGGCAGGAGCAGTCTGGTCGTCCTCGTGCGGCAGCAGGACGGCGCCCCCGCCGCGCTCAAGATCGCACCGGAGGCGGCCTGGCCCGCCCCGGAGCGCGCGGCGCTGGAGCACTGGAACGGCTGGGGCGCGGTCCAGCTGCTGAACGGGGACGCCGCACCCGGTGAACTCCTCCTGGAACGTCTGCACTCCGAGGTCTCGCTGCGCTCCCTGCCGGAGGCCAAGGCCCTGCTGGAGGCCGCCGGGATCGTACGCCGGCTGTGGATCGAACCGCCCCCGGCGCACCCCTTCGAGACGGTCGCCGAGCGGACGGACCGCCAGGCGGCGGCGATGCGCTCCGCCGACCCGGCGCTGGCCCCGCTGGTGGAAGCGGCTCTCGCGGCGCGCGACGAGCTGACCGCCTCCGCGGACGAACTCCTGCTCCTGCACGGCAACTTCAGGCAGGGCAAGGTACTCGCGGGCGACCGGGCGCCGTGGCTGGCCGTCGGACCCGATCCGCTGGTCGGCGAGCGGGCGTACGACCTGGCCCGGCTGGTCCGCGACCGGGTGGAGGACCTCGTCGCGACGGCGACGGGCGCGTCCGGGACCCGCCGCCGGGTGAACAAGCTCGCCGACTCCCTGGACGTCGACCGGGCGAGGCTGCACGGGTGGACGCTGTTCCGCGCGGTGGAGTCGGGCGTACGCGCGTCCGCGGCCGGCCGCCACCAGGACGCCGAACTGCTGCTGGAGTTCGCCGGCTGGCTGTAGCCGGGCTACGGACAGCGCCCGCAAGCACGAGGGGCCCCGCGCGATCGCGCGGGGCCCCCCCAGGGTGGGGGGGAAGGCTGGGGGCCGCGGGCCGGCGGGCGCTCCCCACCTCCGCCCTCCGCAACACCCCCAACCCCCAGCGGC